>CAZDKX010000148.1:0-11596 GCA_964505935.1 uncultured Syntrophobacteraceae bacterium | reverse complement strand
ACGAGGACGTAGACGGGGAACTTGACGCCCAGGACCCGCATCAGCTCATCAATGCGGCGGCGGACATTGGCGCCGTCCTGCATGAGGGCTTCGGGAGCGGTTTCGAGCACCTTGTTGGCGGCAACGCTGACAATCAAGCCGTTCAGCGGCTCCCGTTGCCGGTATTTGGCGAGCAGCGCCAGGAACTTCTGCCATTCGTCCTTATCGCGCTCCTCGTCAATGCGAATGGTATACCGGCCGGCCGTGTCGATCACGATGGCCTGCTCGAAGAACCACCAGTCGCAGTTGCGCGTCCCGGAAAGGCCCGAAACCTGGTTGACCTCGAAGAAAGGGGAGGAAAGCCGGGCGCTCTGGATCGCCGTGGTTTTGCCGGAAGCACTTTCCCCGATCACCAGATACCACGGCAGCACATACAGGGGATTGCCCTTCTTGCGCAGGTGTGACCGGCGCAAGGCCTCAATGGCTTCCTTCCACCGGTCCTGCAACTCCCTGGCTTCGCCCCGGTCCTTTTCGGCCAGGCGATTCATCTGGGCTTCGTCCTGCTCGATGATCTGGTTCACAAACTGCTGTTCGCGACGCCGGGCCCAGATCTTTTTGAGGAAGAGACAGGCGATCCCCAGCCCGACAAGCCCGAGCAGGACGAAAAAGCCCACCCACCAGGGCCAATCCAGGAGCAGCACTCCGCCAAAAACGAGCAGCACCACCAGGATGATGCCGGCAACGATAAAAAACCACTTAAAGAACTTTACCAGCGCACCTTTCACCTTTCACCTTTCACTTTTCACCTTTCACGCCTCACGCCTCACCCCTCACTCTTCACACCACCCTGCCGAAGAAATGCTCGACCACATTGTTCAGACTGAAGTTATAGACGAAGTACAAAAGCCCCAGGAGGAGCGGCGGTCCGATGAGGCAGCCCAGGGTGACCCAGGAGAACCGGGACCCACGGTGGTGGATGAGGGGTTCGGCCGAGCCGCTCTGATAGGCTTCCGGAAAGAGTTCGGCGCGTTCGAGAGAAGGGATTCCCAGGGAACTGCCGAGGAGCAGCTTGAGATTGGAGGCCTTGACCTGGGCGAGCAGATATTCGTCGCCCGGATGGCAGTAGCGTCCCATGAAGCCGAGGGCGAGACAGAGAAAATAGACTTCGCGGACATCCCGTTGGTGCAGTCCGAGTTGATTGAGGCGTTCGAAGAATTCCTCGCCGGCATCGGTCGTGCGGTAATAGATGCGCTGAAGCTGTTCTCGTTTCCACTGGTCCTTTTCCTGCCAGGGCGAGTTCAAGATGACCTCATCGACCCAGGCGCAGATGGCGAAGCGCGCCAGATCGTAGTCCGCCTGCGGAAAGAGGTCGCGCTTGAGGCAATCGTCGCTCTGCGAAAGGATGCGCTGAATATCGGCCTTCACCTGATCGTAGGGCGGCTGCTTCTGCTGCACGGATTTGAGAAAATAAGCGGTGTAGGCCACCAGTTCCATAAAACAATCGGTCAATCGCATGATCAGGACCTCCCCACGATCATGAGCTCCACCTCGAGGTCTTCCGGAGCGGTATCCCAGTACATGGCGATATTTTGCCCTTTTTCGATCAAGGCCCAATGATCCCCGTGGTGATCGATCTGAAAATAGATGCAATGCGCGCGCCGCGGCAGTTCCTGGGGGGGCACGGGCAGGTGTTCGAGGCGCAGGCCCGGCAGGGCGCGGGCAATGAGGATGGGAAGCTGGGCGCGGGAGCTGATTTTGATGATCGTCGCCAGGGAGCTGAGCACCGCTTTGGGGTCTTCATCGGTCCGGAAGACCAGGTAATAGCGATTGCGGCCCTCGAACATGGCTGGGGCCAGTTCGGCGGTGTAGTAGGTGCCGTCGTAGATCAAACGGAGGATGTATTCGGGCCCGGCGGTGATTTCATCCAGCAGCTGGGTGATGAGGGCTTGGGCGGCGGCGAAGCATTCCAGCGGGTCCCAGTGGTCGTAGCCGGGGAGCAGGTGAGTGCCGTCGTCCAGCTCGCCGTTCACGTTGATGCGGTTCGAGAACGAGGAGAGCTCGCCGATCAGCTGCCGCAGGAGGCCAAAGACGGTCCACGGATGGACCTGGCGGGTCTCGGTAAGGTGCCACAGCAGCGGCACGTAACGATTGAGCGAGCGCAGGGCCAGCAGATAGACCATGTCTCGGGAACCGAACTCGGCGGTGTGGATGCCGCGCTGTGTCTTATACTCCTCCAGCTGCCGTCCGCGGGCCGCGATCTGGTCGCGAATTTCTTTAGTGATTTTCAACAGGAGGTCGGTGCTGAAAATGGAGAGGGACGGAGGCGCAAACTTCGTCGACAGCACGATCTCTTCGCCGAACCTTTCGAGTTGGGCCACGGGCAGCAGGTCGTAGTCACCCACCTTGGCCTGCTCGGTTTCCCAGAAGACGCGCAGGACATGATAGAGCCGCCCCACCCTGGCCGTCGGCCCGGGCTGGTGGAGGTCCGCCACCTCTTCGGGATCGGCGGTGGTGACGAAGCGGGTCGAAACCTCTCCAATGGCTTTCAGTTCGGGCAGCACGGTCACGTTCTCTTTGGCGTGGTTCCATTTGCGCAGGCCGATAAAAACCGTAAAGGGCTTGCCCCCTTCCACCCAGGCTTCGTCAAAGGAGCGCGGTTCGATCAGCGCGTTTCCCGGGAAAGCGAGGTGCGTCCCGTCGGGGAAAAGGAATTCGCCTTTGAGCGCATTGAACGATCGGTTGCCCAGAGCCGCCCGGTGAATTTCCAGCTCCCAGACCCCCCAGAAGTACGGCATGAGGAAATCCTGGAAAGGACTCACCCGGGACTGTGCCGCCAGATCGAGCAGCTGGAAATGGTGCGGCTGTAAGAACAGACCCTGATGCCAGAAGAGCGGTCTTTGAATGGTCACAGCTTTCCCCTTAATCCTGAAGACCCTGTGGTCCCAGGAAGAGATTGATTTTGAGCGGTTTTTGTTTGATCACGACCACTCCCTGCTGGCGTTCTTCGCTGGTCGGGATCGTGTACAGCCGCGTGACCTGCCTCTTTTGCATCTGGCCGTAGTAGCCGGCCACCACGCCCACATACTTTGCGCCCTCGGCCCGGTCGAGCTCGAAGGTTTGATCATCCCCCGGCTGCACAATGACTTTTTTGGCAAAAGCCACCCCCGGGGTGGGGGGGCCGGCATCGACCCGGTCACAGCCCAGCAGCTTGCCGATTCCCATCTCGTTTTCCGAAAGCTGGTTGAAGGCGTTGGGATCGCTCAGCTGATAAATGCAAACGTGCGTTGCATGCGAGCTTCCGCTATAGAGGTTGAGCTGAGAATCGGCTTTGAGATGCACCGAAATGAACTTCTCCGTGTACGTCGGTTTGGGCTCCACGGGAAGGGGAGGCGGTGTTGATTTGGGTGGACAGCCGACCAGGAGAAAAGCAGCCAGTAAGAAAAAAATGCCATGATAACGTTTCACGTTGCCCTCCCTTTTTCTGAATGTAGTTTCTGACACGCTCTTTCGAACTCTCGCGCATAGTCCTCGAGGAAATGCTCGGCTTCGAACCACTTCCTGATCTGCCCGTACTTCTCGCGATAAGCTTCCACAAGCTCACCCTTGCGCATGAAACCAAAGCGCAGGCCCTTCTCGGCGTCGGCGGCGAGGCGCTCCGGATCGAGTTCGGCCAGGATTTTGCCGACCTCGACGGCGGCGGCCAGCCTCGCCGCCTGATTGGCGATGAGAAAAGCTTCCTTGATCTGACCAAGGTAGCCGGCGAGCGACCCGGATGGCTCCCGGCGCTCGAGGTCGGAACCAATGAGATGGCGAATGGTTTCGAGCGCGGAAGCGTCCTGCCCGAAGGTCATGGCGATGATGCCCACGATTTCGTTGAGCTGGTCAAAAATGCCGTTCAGAGTGTCGGCCAGGCGCTGAGCCAGCTCTTCGGAACCGAGGTCGGGGTGAGCGACCCGCTGTCCGAGAAGCAAAGAAAAGAAGCCGGCCATGACCGTCGCGTCCGCGTGGCTTGCACCGGCGGGACGACCGGCTGCAGCGGGCTGGAAAACCCGGCGAAGCTCATCGAGCAGGGAGAGCTTCCGGGCCGGCGGAAGCCCTTCGAGGCTCGCCTCGAGCAGGGCTTCAAGCGACGACTCCGCCCCGGCGGGATCTGCCCGGTAGCAGGTGCGGAGCTGCTTCGCCAATTCGGCGAGTGACGGCTGACGGGTTTCAGGGGCCATGGTCACTTCTTGTCATGATCTTTGGCAGGCGTGAGAATGATCGTTGCGCTCAGCAGATCATCCTCCTCGCCGGCTTTCGGTTTCCTGGCGGTTGCCTCGTCCCGCCCTTCACTGTGCGTCGTTGAGATAGGGGTTTGTTCCCGGTCGTCTTCTGCGAATCCCCGAGCCGGGGCGGAAGCGGCCGATCGAGGAGTGTGCCCCGGGGAAAGGATGACCGTCTCCGGCACCCTGTCCGCTTTCGAGTCCTCAACCGGGGTTGCGGCCGCAGGTTGCTCGACGGCTGGCTCACGGATTCCAGGGCGCGAAGAGGGCGCCAGGATCACGGTTTCGGCAAGCTCTGGGGGGAGGCTCCCGGTTTCGTCCGCTTCGACGGGAGGGGGTGGTACTGGCGCTGGCTCCTGAGCTCCGCCGGCTCCGGGGGTCCCCAGGATAACAGTCTCCGCAAGGTCATCCGCTGCCTGCGGGGGAGGCGCAGCCTCTGCCTGGAGAGGCCCTCCGGTCCCTTTGCCGGAAAGGATCACCGTCTCCTGGAAAATCTCTTCATCCATGGCCGCGGCACCGGACTGCCGGGCTTCAGGAGGCGTGAGGATCATGGTGGCGGCCGCATCGCCTGGAGCGGATGCCAAGCTCTCGCCAAGAGGCAGGGTTGTCTCAAAGCCGTCCCCGCTCGGCAGCACCACCGTCTTTTCCCACTCTTCTTCAGCCGGAACCGCCTCGGCCTGGCGCCATTTGGTCATGAGGCGCGAGAGGATGCTATGAATCGCCTCGGCTTCTGCCGCTTCGCCGGCCTCCATCGCGGCCGTTCTTTCCAAAAATAGCAGTGCTCTGATGCTGGTCCGCAGCTCTTCGAGCGTTCGGACCAGCTCTTCCTGGAAACCGGTCGTCCCACTTTGAGCACTCGCCTGGAGCAGCGACCAGCCAGGGCGCAAGGCTTCTTCCCAGAGGTGGCGCCAATCTTCGTCCAGCTCGCAGGGGGCTGGATGCCAGAAGATATTTTCAGGCAGAAAGGCGGAATCTACGGTCAGATCATCGGGGAGGTCCCGGTCGCCGGCGAGCACCCGGTCGTGCGCGCGCTCGACGGCGCGCTGCACCTGCGATAGTTCCTGCTTGCTGTTGGTCAGGAGCACGCTGAACCAGATGAGGCCTAACAGGTGGAGGGCATAAGCCCGGGGCAGAGGGGGATGAGCAGGCAGGTCAAGCGGGTTTCGCAGGAGGTCGAGGAAGCGCACCTCAAAATTCCAGAGATAGGGCTGGAGTCCGGCCCGATCGGTCAGCTTGACCCAGGTCCGGTCGATGAAGAGCAGCGGGTCCGGTTGGTCCTTTTCCGGGTCGGGAAAGAGTTCGGCAACGATCAGTTGCAGAAACGTGAGCTTCAGATAAAGGATTTCCAGGAAAAGACGGGCATCATCGGAGAAGAGGAAGGGGCGAAGCGTGCCGCGACTCGCGCTCATGCCTCCGAGATAAGCCGCTCGCCCGGGTCCCCCGGTCTGTCGGAGTCTCGCTTCCAGTTCTTCGAAGGAAGCGCCCGCGAGCAACGCGACAAAATCCAGGCCAGTCAGCGACATGGCTTCGTAGATCAGCATGTGAAATGGATAAAACGAAAACGGGAGGATGGGGGGAGCGGCGGTTGCCGCGGTACCAAAACATCCTTCCCCGTGCGGGCAGGCCATACAAGGAACCCCTGATCCTGCGTTTCCGGCCTGCACCAGTTGCCCGAAGGCCCGTACCAGTTCGGCGCAGTCTTTGACCCGAGGCGGGTCGTGAGCGCTCCGGTGATGGACATAGAAATCCGTATCGCTGCCCGAGGAGAAGCAGGAAGGGCAGAACAGGTAGCGGCTGAGCGAAAGGCTGTAGGGCGGCAGGCCCAGAGAAGCCAACAGCTGATCGTTCGAGCACAGCTGCAGGGGCGCTCCACAGGTCGGGCAGGCGGGGTGGAAATAGGTCCCGGTGGTCCTGCAGAACCATAGCGGTTGGAACGGTGTCAGCTTTCCCTCTTTGTCGAGCTGCTGTTGCAGAGTTATCAGGGGAGAGCCGCCCCGGTGCTGAACCTGGTACTGGTAGGTTTTCTGCCAGAAGTCCTCGATGTCCGCATTGGTCAGCGGTGCCAGCTGGTTCGTTGCCAGGCGGTAAGCATCCCGCTGCAACAGCAGGAAGACCTTCTTGATCCGGCTCCCGGAATCGGTGACAAAGGCGGCTTTGAGCAGGCGGGTGAGCGGGTCGGCCTCGGCAATCACCAGAAAAGGGTCGGCATCAGCGGCGAGCGATGAGGAGTCTTCGCTTCGCAGCGTGATCTCCAGCCCGGTGCCGCCCTTGCCGGGGGCAAGATAGGGGAGCAGAGAAGGGGATAGGCTTTGTTCTCTCACGACGGAATCCTGGCAAGCTCAGTGCACCACCACAAGCGTTCAGGCTCCCTCAAAGGGGTGGAAAGGAACCTGAGTCTTTTCACTATGGGTCAACCGGCAACGCAAAGTCAAGCGCTATTGCCGCGGTACAAGCGTTCTGCCCCACTTCAATTCGCCCACATTGAGGACTTACCGATAGATAAGCCGCGAATCTGAGTCCCCCTTTGGCAAAGGGGGATCCAGGGGGATTTCGAGTCAGGGTAGTTTCTGAGATTTCCCCTGTCCCTCTTTTCAAAAGAGGGAAATGCCAGTTGTGTATAAGCTCTGAATCAGCACTGTCAGACCGACCTTGCGCTCACCCTCACCATGGGGCTTCACTGGCTTATCAGTTGGTGCGCCCTACCGGTATCTTTCCCAGGCCCGGCCCAGTTCTTCGGCAATCTCGCACCGCAGTTCCTCGGGCTCCAGTACGCTCGCCTCCGCGCCAAATGAGAGCACCCACTTCTTGACATCCCACCACCCTGAGGTCTGCATTTCGAGGATGATCGCGCCGTCCGGTTCATCGGTGATCTTCTGACCGGGAGCCCAGGTCCTTTCCTCGATGTAGCGCGCCTGCTCGGCGGAAAACCATATTCGGACCAGCAGTGGATCGTCGTAGACCATGTCGAAGGCTGATTCCAGGAGCCTCTCAGGATCGAAATCAGCCGGAGCGTCAAACGTGTCGCCAGTCAATTCCAGGCCTCGAATCCGCTCCACCGCCAGGATCCGAATCCGGCCGAACGAGGTGGCATTGACGAAGGCGTAGAGGCCGCCATGGTTTTCGAAGAAGCAAAGCGGGTCGATTCTGAAATTCTTGATGCGGTCGTCCCCAAAGGAATGGTACCGGACATAGCAGGTCCGCTTCTTGAGCACCGCATCCGTCAAGGTGTCGATGAGCTCTTCCTTGCCGGAATAGTCCTTGGCGAATTTGGAGGAGGGCACGAAAAGCGTCTTGATCTTCTGCAACTGATCTGAGAGCCCGTTTGGAACGAAGAGACCGATTTTCCCGAAGGCTGCCTCGACAATCTGCTCGATTTCCGTCCCGCGATGGAGCTTCGCTTCACCCTTCAGGAGATAGAGCGCGACCATTTCCGAGAGACTCAATTTGACGTCCGGCAGGGTGATATTGGGGAGTTTGATCACGTAGTCCTCCAGCACCCGCCACCGCTTTTCCTTCTCAAGGGGGACCGTTTCGTCATAGAGAGGAAAATGGAGCTCTTCCATGACATCGATCAGGCGATAGACCGACCGGCGGTCGATCTCCAGATGTTCGGCCAGCTGTTTGATGGTAGCCCCTTCCGGTCGACTGAGGAGGTCCAGCGCCCTCAAGAGTTTGATCAGGTTCCTGCCTCGCATTCGCAACTCCACCAAAGAGGACTTTTTTTTCAGACAGTATGGCCAAAAGCGTCACAACCGGGCGTTATGGACAGTGTACCAAGAGGTCAGCGGCTGTTCAACACCGCTGCAGCCTGAGTGACCACTTCAATGAAGAGGAGGATCCCAAAAACAGGAGAGTGCATGAGCTGCTGGGACCGCTTAGTGGAAGAAATCATCGAAGTTCGTGGAAATGTTGGACGCGTAAGGGCTCTTTTCCCCAGCCTGGACGATGTGGAACGTTTTGATTACGCGCATTGCATCACCCTCGACCACAAGACCGTGGTCGTCGGGAAACTTGTCAGTTCGCTGGATGAACCACCCTTGATGGGGCTCCAGGACAACTTCAGGGACCTCCTCGAAACAGCGCACCCTGAAAGCTTCAGCGATCTGCTCCTGATGGTTGAGCTCTACGACGGCGCCATGTCCGGGACCCTTGGCCTCGCCGAACTGCTCGATCTCATATCCCGGAAACCGCCTGGCATTCCCGTCGTCGATGAGGTCCTGGCAATGTCTCGAGGCTTTCTGCTGTGGCGCCACCAGTTGGAATCCTTATTCGGTCTCTTTGTCGAGGACACTTCGCATCTCCCCGAACTCTGTCGAGGAATCAACCAAAGGAGGGTGGAAGCCTTCCAGCTGGCAAGGAGTCTGAAGTTCTCCGAGAGCCTGAGTCTGGAGGACCTTATCCGGGAGCGCATGGTCCTGAATCATGTGAAGGTTCCCAATATTCATGGGGCCAACATACTCTACGAGCTCAAAGCAGGGCGCTTGTGAGGCTGTCTTTCCCTACCGTTGCTCCCACCGGCACTGGCGGGAAAGAGCAGCGCAGGTTCCATGGGGATGAACAGGGCTGATGCTACAGCCGCTGAGGATTCAAAATTCTGTTCTCGACTGCCTTTCTGGATGCCCACCTTCGCGTGCATGGCGAAGAGACGCTCCATGGCACACCGTCATTCCCGCATGCTCCCGGCCTAAAGCCTGCCGGGACAAGCTTTAGCGGGAATCCAGAGATGTATGGTCCTCAGCAAATGATGAATGCAAAACGCAGGATTTCAACCGTAACGGGTATGAGAAGAAATGATGAGGATCTGAAACTTGATGGCAAAGTCCGAGGGATGGGAGGCAGGCTGGGCTGAGCGGAAGCGAAACCCAACGCTCAACTGCTGGGCTTCGTGCTTTAGCCCGGCCTGTACTGAAATTTGCTCTTGTGCTCAAATAGGGGCGCTCTTTTGGGCTTTTCAGGATCAGGGATAGCTAAAAGCTCATACGATCAGCAAAGGAGCTTCGAAGGGTCATTGATCGCTTGCTCAGGAATTGTCCAAAGACAACCATAAAGGATTCAGGATCGTAGGGTGGGCTGCGCCCACCAAAGGTGCGGCATGTGGGCACAGCCCACCCTACAATGTGGCATAGTTGTTATTGGACGGGCACTTATGTTTGGTTTGATCACCGGAGGAGTGACTGCATTGAACTACCGTCTTTCGAAATCCATGATGCTGTCGGGTATTCAGTGTCCCAAGCGGCTTTATCTCGAGGTTCACCGGCCCGAACTGGCAGAAGCCGACCCGGAGGGAGAACTGAGGATGCTGGCGGGTGAAAAGGTCGGGATCCTGGCCAGGGGAAGCTATCCCACAGGGAAGCTCGTCGAATCCTCCGACACCGCATGTGCGCTCCAGCAAACCCGGCTGTTGGTTCCCATGGCACCGGAGATAACCCTTTTCGAGGCCGCCTTTATGCACAGCGACGTGCTCGTCAGACCGGATATCCTGTTAAAGACGGCAACCGGCTGCAGACTGATCGAAGCCAAATCCTCCACCTCGATCAAAGAACACCATCTGTGGGATTGCGCTATTCAATCCTGGGTCCTTGAAGGGGCAGGCTACCCACTCGAAGCCGTAGCTTTGGCTCATGTGGACTCGAATTTCGTCTATCCGGGCAACGATGACTATCGCGGTTTGCTGTGCGTCAACGATGTGACCGCGGAAATCGCTCCATATCGCGACAAGATTCCCGACCTTGTGATCAGCTTTCAGGTGCTCTTGAAAAACGATGAGCCACAGGCAGCGATGGGTGGGCACTGTGGCGATCCTTTCCCATGCCCGTTCCAGAATTACTGTTCCCCCGCGCAAGCTCCTGAGTACCCCGTGGCGATTCTGCCCCGTGGCGGAAGCATCGTTGGCAAACTGCTGGCCGAGGGCATCGAAGATGTCCGCAACATTCCGGACGGACGGTTGGAAAGAGAGATCCATGAGCGGGTGCGCCGCGTCACCATCTCCGGCAAGGCCGAGTTGGACGCCGAGGCGGCCGTGCACCTGCGGGGGCTTCCTTATCCGCGCTACTATCTGGATTTTGAAACCATCCAGTTCGCCGTTCCCATCTGGAGCGGCACCCGCCCTTACCAGCAGCTTCCCTTCCAGTGGTCCTGCCACATTGAAAGCCAGGCGGGCAAGCTGAGCCACACCGCCTTCCTGGACTGCAGCGGGAAAGCCCCCATGCGTCCTTTCGCAGAAAAACTGATCGCGGCCCTCGGCGACGAAGGTCCGATCTTCGTCTACAGTCACTTCGAAAAGACTGCCCTGAACCAGCTTATCGGCATGCTTCCCGATCTGGCAGCCTCACTCGCCGCCATCATTGACCGGCTCATTGACCTGCTGCCCCTTGCCCGCCGCCATTACTATCATCCTCAAATGAAAGGCTCATGGTCGATCAAGGCGGTTCTGCCCACCGTCGACCCAGACCTCAACTACGACGACCTCGACGAGATCCACGACGGCGTAGCCGCCCAACAGGCCTACCTCGAAGCGATCAACCCCGGGACCAACCCAAGCCGCCATCATGAACTAATGTACAATCTCGATGAATACTGTAAGCTGGATACACTTGCGATGGTGAGGCTTGCGTGGTTTTTTCAGTCCGTTCTACAAGGATCAAAAGAATTGAGCAGCCCAACAAAACTTCTGAACCGCTATTCGCCCTGTTTTTGGCGTTAGCATGTCAACATTGAGCTATTTGAAGGGGAACACGGCTGCTATGTGGCATCAGAGTTCGGAAGCTAGGGGCTGGAACCAGAGAGTGCCCGCATGGGAGTGATTTTGGCGTGTCCATGAACAGCGAACACCTTGTGAGAATGAGGTTGTGCCGAGGCAAGTGAAAACGATTGCATTACCCCACTGGATTGGTCTATTTTTTACTCAAAGCGTTCGAGAAGATTTAAAGCCTTATGAAACCTTTTCAAGAAAGACACGCATGAATACTTCCCCCGTAATAGACGATATGCATGCCATGGTGCGGCGTTATAAGAAGTTTGCCGACTCATGGACGACAGTCCGTTTTGATCAATTCGTCAATAGTTATCGGCATATTAGAGCAGCATGGCTTTCAATCAGACGAATCTCTGAGGAATTGAATCGATATAAAGCGGCTCAGTTCAACGTCTTTGAAATTCTTGGAGTTCAGTACGACGAAGTGAGGACACATTCCGCATTGATTGCAGATTTGCTCAACCCGGAAGGCACCCATGCTCAAAAGTACCTTTTCCTGGAAGCCTTTCTCAGCCTTTGCAGGCACCAATATCCGTCATTTCCTTGGCCTGGAGATTACTACAACAGTTATCCTAGGATTATATCTAAAGAAAAGGCTACG
>CAZDKX010000147.1:0-11604 GCA_964505935.1 uncultured Syntrophobacteraceae bacterium | reverse complement strand
ATGATCACCCTTCACAACGCTTCGCAATGGGAAGCGCTGGCCGAACTGGTGATGCAGGTGGGACACGGCAAGGACCTTTCCTATTACTTCCTCGGCAAGGCGGCGGAGGGGCTGGGGTACTACGATGCCGCCGCCCAGTATTACCAGATCAGTCTCCAGTTGTTCGGCAGTCCGGATAAGGTCAAACATTGCCGGGATGTGCCGGGCGGCGATTACTGCGGGGGATTGAACCTGGGCGTGGTCCTTCCCAGACTGATTGCCTCCGCGCAAGCCACGGGAAAAGCCCAGATCCGGACCGGGTCACCATCCGGCAGTCAGCCAGGGGCAGTTGCCGCTGCCGGCAATGGGAGCAACCGTGGCTTTGATTTCTCCACGCGCAAGACGGTCGATAAATCAGGCCCGGATGGCTACGATCTGGTCGTTCGCTACGGTGGAAAGGTTGTCCACGAGGGGCAGTCTTTTCTTGTTGATCCTGCTGCCAGGCTTCTGCAGAACACGCCCACCGTCGGTTGTCAAACCACGATAGCAGAAACTTACTCCGGCGGCGCCCACTGCTGCTTTGCTGCCGTGATGGCCGTCACCTGCGGTTCCGTCAATTATCTCTACAGCATCTATTTCGGCAATGGTGGCGGAGGGGATGGCATCACGGATGACATCGACGGCGATGGCGCCAAAGAGCTGGCTTTGTCCGACCAGAGATTTGTTTACTACAACGCCGATGCCAGGCATTCCCTTCCGTACAGCGGCTCAATGTCAATGACTCGATATGCCGTCTGGACTCCTCAGGGATGGCGGGTCACGGCCCCCGGCGAACTGCAGAAGGCCTATCTGAAACACAAGAATGACGCTCTCAACGAAAGGGTGCCCGATGAACACAAAGTGGCCAGGGCCATAGCGGTGACCTACTATGCCCTGATGAGCGGCGAGGACGGCAACAGGGCCAGGAAGCTGCTGGAAACCCTGCTCCCCCAGGACTGGAAGCCCATCAGCAATAAAGTGTTTTCGGATATCCAAATCAGCGTCTCGCAGGGTCCCATGGAACCGGGTACCAGGAAGAGCGTCCTAACCACCATGATGAAGACTTCCGCGCTCAACAAAAGGAGCGGGCCGAGCACCGCCGCTCTTTCGTGATCGTCATGAAGGTTGAGGTTTGGAACCAGTATCTATCAGATCCACCAAGGAAGGGAGTTCGGTATGTTCAGCGTTGTGTCAAAGAAGCTCGTGCTGTCGCTGTCGGTTCTGTCTTTCGCTCTGGGTATTTTCCTGATCCCCGCGCTCACCCTGGCTGCGGATGATCTGGCACTCGCCGCCGGCAACGGCCCGGCCGCCTATCTCGAAAGGTCCCAGATTATCGGCACAGGGAACCAGATCAAGGTGTATCGCCTGCCCGCAACCGACAGCAAGGGCAAGGTGCGTTACTGGGATGTGACCCTTGACCTTAGCCTGAACTCGACAACCGGGAAGCCAATAAAGGCATCGGTCATCTCTACCTCCTCTCCTAACGTCTATTCCAATGAGTTCATTCCTGGGACGTATACGGGTGGAAGCGAGGGGTATTATTGTGGTGACGTAACCTGCACAATCACTACTTCGGTTCTTAACGGCGGACGAATGGAGGTTGCTCTATCCTGTCAGGATACGAATTGTGGATACACGTTCTCTGGCAGCGCAGTTTCGGGACTCATTCCAGGACATCCTTTTGAGCTCGATCTGGTAGCTGCGGGGATCGACAAGATTACGGGCTATCAGCAATACTCATGGGGAAAAGTCGCATATTCTTACGCCACTTGGTGGAGTTGTATTGATACCGGAGATGTAATAAGCGCAACACAGGTTGGAAATACCATTGTGTTGTCAGGTTATGATAAAGGAAATGTGCAGAAATGCGGAATTACCTTGGTCAAACAGGAATAGCCCGGCAGCGCTGAGGCGGGACTACCCCATGCCCGGGAAGCGTGACGTGAGCGGTATCTTCGCCAAATATTCGGTCAACTCGACAGGAAGAGGAACTGTCATGAGGATAAGAAACCTGCTTTTTCCAAGATTCGCTGCTGGTGCCCTTGCCATAATCTGCATGGCTGGGTTTGCAGGCTGTACAATCCCCACACCACGCGGTGACATCACGCTCATTACTGTACGTCCTATGGAAGAAGGCTCCACTCAGACTCGCAATCCAAAGGATGTACATGGGAAACGTGCCGGGAGCTCAACATCCGCCTCCAGCGCGGTAATTACGCCGGGATGGAGCACTCTGGGAATCGGTTTGGGCGGGCCGTGCAACGCCCTGGCTTTGGCTCCGGACGGGACCCTCTATGCCGGCGGGGATTTCACCACGGCTGGGGGCGTCAGCGCCAACCACGTCGCCATGTGGAACGGCTCGGCCTGGGCACCGTTGGGATCAGGCCTGAATGGAGAAGTGCTCTCTCTGGCGGTGGCACCTGATAGCACGTTGTATGCCGGGGGCAGGTTCACCATGGCCGGAGAAGTGAAAGCAAAGAATATCGCCATGTGGAACGGCTCAAGCTGGGTTCCGTTGGGAATGGGCCTGGACGGTGAGCTCTCAGACCCCGCTGCCAAAGAGGCCCTTCGCAAAGCCGGCCTCCCCCCCGAACCGGTGGTGGATGGAGAAGTGGCTGCGCTGGCGCTGGCTCCCGATGGCACCTTGTATGCGGGGGGGCGCTTCGCCAGAGCCGATGGCAAGGGCGCGAACAGTATTGCCAAATGGAACGGGACCACCTGGTCTCCCCTGGGATCGGGACTCACCGAAAGGGGTACCTCATTTCCACCTCCACCCGTGGTGGCTGCTTTGGCGATTGCGCCGGACGGCACCCTGTATGCGGGCGGCTCGTTCGATAAGGCAGGAGGCAAGGCAGCAAACCATATTGCTAAATGGAACGGTTCAACTTGGTCTCCTCTGGGGGCGGGAGTCCGAGGCTACAAATTTGTAACCGTCAACACCCTGGCCCTCGCTCCGGATGGCACTTTGTATGTTGGTGGCCATTTCGATCGCTTTGGGACGATGAAAGATTCCGATTGCGTTTTCAATCTTGCCAAATGGAGGGGGTCGGCGTGGTCCACAGTAATTGGAGATGGCGTTCGTAACATTGTTACCACCGTCCTGGTTGCACCAAATGGCAACCTCCTTGTGGCGACTGATTTTGGAGTCGGTGTCTGGAATGGCTCTGGATGGTCCACACTGGGAGAAGGAGCCGGCATCGTCCCTGGCAAAGATTCGGGGGTATCAGCCCTGGCTTTGGCTCCGAGCGGCATGCTGTACGTTGGAGGAGGTTTTGTCAATGCGGCGGGAACGTATGAAGGCGATTCGCGGATTGGCACGGTCAAAGGGGGAAAACCTGTCAACTACATAATAAGGTGGAAAGGGCTAGTTTGAGGATGCCGCCGATGTTTGTAGCATGAGTCAAGCTTTTGAGCGTTTGACTCTTGCATGACTGCTCAGCGTCTTGGAGCTTTCTTTTGCGCTGCACTCCCTGGTGGCATACGGGGGAAGCGAAAGCGACGGGCACGCGCAACAACTCGTTCGTGGAATTATGGGACCTGTGAGAGCATCCCTGCAGTCCTGGGGGAACTTTTTCTAAACATCGGCGCTGTTATCTGGTATAGGAAGGTCCGGTTCGTGATATTAGCGGCCGCACTTTTCTAACCCATAATTCAGTGAATGATTTCCTGTAAGTCCGATGCCCCGGCGATACGAGTGAGGGCTGTTTCTTGCCATTGCTTTTTCATGAGAGTTATCGCCTTCGGGCTTGGGATACTCGTTGAGGCTGAATTGTTTCTTTTCCTGAAACCTTCCTGTAGAGCGGGACCATGTGGGAGCGGCTTTCAGCCGCGAGCTAACGTCACTCGCGGCTGGGAAGCCGCTCCCACCAGAATGCAGGATTCTATCCTTGATGAGGATAGAAGATCAGGCATTTGCCCAGCGGGCCAGGATCGGTGAGTGTGGCAAAGGCGAGGGGTGGTGATTGTTGTGCTGGAACGTGAGAGCACGTTGGAGCTGAGGAGACGACTATGGGAAACCGGATTGGCTGGGTTGGTTGTTGGGTATTTTCAGCACTGCTGGCAGTTTCTTGTGCCCCGCCGCAATCCGCTTCCGGTCCCGGTGCCGGGCCTCCCGTATCCCAGCGCAACAAATGGGGATGCATCGATCGCAACGGCCGATACGTGGTCCCTCCCACCTATGAGCGGATTTTTCCCTATTCCGAGGGCCTGGCCGCCGTGGTGGTGGACGGCAAGTACGGATACCTCGACCGGAGCGGCAACATGGTGATCAAGCCCCAGTTCCATGATGCCCTGGCTTTCTCCGAAGGCCGGGCGGCGGTGCGCATCGGTGGGGTTATGGGGTTTGTCGACAAACAGGGACGCTACGTCATCAACCCGCAGTTTACCGAGGCCTTGAGCTTCACCCAGGGGCTTGCGGCCGTCCAGACCGGGCAGCGCTGGGGTTTTGTGGACGGGGACGGCACCCTGGTCATGACGCCCCAATTCGAAGAAGTCTTCAATTTTTCCGAAGGCCGGGCTGCCGTGAAAGTCAATGGCCGCTGGGGGTTTGTCGACAAGAAGGGCAACCTCGCCGTCACCCCCTTGTATGAGCAGGTGCTCTCCTTTTGCGAGGGCCTGGCAGCCGTCCGGGCCGCAAGCGGCTGGGGCTTTGTCGACCTCGAGGGGCAGCCGGTGGTGAGCCCTCAATACCCCGAAGTGTACAGCTTCTCCGAAGGCTTTGCGGCGGCAAGAAAGGGCAGTAAATGGGGATTCATCAACAATAAAGGGGACGTGGTCATCACGCCGTATCTCGACGGCGCCTACAGCTTCCGCGAAAAATTCGCGCAGGTGCACCTCAACGGCAAGTGGGGCTTCATCGACCGCCGGGGAGAACCCATCGTGAGCCTTCGCTACCGCAGGGCCCTGCCGTTTTCCGATGGGCTGGCGGCCGTGGAAAACCCTGACAAACAATGGGGATTCATCGATAAGAAGGGGGAGTTTGTCATCAAGCCCCAGTTTACCAAGGCGTTGAACTTCACCGAAGGGCTGGCCCTGGTGGAAGTCTACGGCCAATGGGGCTACATCGACAAGAACGGGAACTACGCCGTCAATCCCCAGTTCTCGGAAGCCTTGAGCTTTGTGGAGGGAATCGCTCCGGTGAAAATCGGACACTGACTCTGCTCGGAATGCTGCTTCAGGAGGTTCTCATGGTTCCGCTTGTTTCCTCGTCCGGCCAACACTTCAAACTCTCCCTGCGGGAGTACTGCCGCCAATTATGGCTTGTATGGCTTGCGTTGCTGATGGTCCCATGCTTCCTCATGCTCCCCTTCGTGGTTGCCGGAGGGGCAGCGGAACCTGTGGCCGGGGGTCCGGGCAAACCCGCCACGGCGGTCGCCTTCACCCCCGCGGGCGAGGCCATCGTCACGGGCAATGAAGACGGGACCCTGGCGGTCTGGGACAAGCAGTCGGGCAAGCTCGTCAGGCAATTCAAAAGCGAATCGGCGGGGGTCGTCATGATGGCCTCGTCCATCAGTGCGGAACTGGTGGCGGTCGGGGCTGCGGATGGGACCATCGAGCTGTGGGATGTGGATAAAGGCCGCTGCCGGAAAACGCTCCGGGGGCACGAAGCCGCCATCACCGCCCTGGCGTTTTCGGAGGCGGGTGACCTCCTGGCTTCCGGCAGCAGCGACCGGACCATCAAGCTCTGGGACGTCCAGTCGGGGAGGCTGCTCAAGAGCACCCGGGAAGGACGGTCGACGATTCGGGCGCTCAGTTTCTCTCCTGATGGTCAGCTACTTGCTTCCGACGGGGACGAACAGCACGTCCGCCTCTGGAAGGTACAATCAGGCGATCTGACAGGCACCCTCAAGGGACATGCCGCCCCGGTAGCCGGCGTGGCCATTTCCGCCGACGGGGAGTTGCTGGCCTCATCGAGTGCCGAGGGGCTCCTCATCTGGAGCATGAAACGGCGGCAGAGTCCCCCCATCGGCGTGGAAGGCGGCGCCAAAATGCTCGCCTTTTCACCCGGACCTCACGTCTCGCTGCTCGCTTCGGTAACCGATGATGAGATCTGGCTCTGGAACGTGGAGCAGGAACGGCGGGCCGGGGCGCTCAAGGGCCATATCGGAAAAATCAAGACCCTGGCCTTCTCACCCGACGGCAATCAGCTCGTCTCGCTGGGTTCGGACAATACGGTCCGGCTGTGGTCGCTGCGGCCCAACGAAGCGCGGCTGGTAATCAACACCCTCAGCTCCGAGGTGAAGACCCCCTCGGCTTCGGCCCCCGCCATCGCTGAAAGCACAGGGAAAGGGGGGACGGCGGTGCCGCCTTCCGGCAGGGAACCGGAAAAGGCCCAAGCTCCCTCCACCTCGACAACACCCGGCAGCCAGGCAGCAACCGGCGGCGCTGCGGGGGCGTCCTCCCTGTCGGCCTCGCCCTCGCAGCTGCAGGTCGCCCAGGTGGTCCTCGGTGAGGCCGAAAAGGGCACTCGCACCCAGTCCCGGGATCGGGTCGAGGTCGCTGCTTCCATTGCCAATCCGGGACCGGGAACGGTCAGCAGGGCCAGGGCGAAGCTGCATTTCGGCCCGGAAGTCTCGATCGCCGCAGGGTCTCCCGAAGAATTCGAGCTGGGAGAGCTGGCACCGGGCGCCGTGAAGGTCCTGAAGTTCTCCTGCGTGCTGGGGAGCGGCATCAGGAGCGGTATGCGGATTCCCATATCGGTTGTTTTTGCCACGGAGTTCGATCAGTTCGCGAAGGAGGTCCCCCTGAACCTGGTGATGAACGCCCCCGGCTCCCAATCCACAGCAGTGGAGCCGCCTAAACCCGAAAAGCCCGCTCCTCCCCCTCCGGAAAAGCCGGTGCTCGGCGTCGAGCAGCGCAAGGAGCTGGCAAAGGAGTACTACGCCAAGGGGAATCTGGCGTTCGAAGCCAGGGAATATGAAGAGGCCGCCTCCAGCTACACCAGGGCCATTGAACTGGAAGACAGTTTTGCGCCCTTGTTTTACAACCTGGCCATGACCCAGCGGGAGCTCCACCGAAATAAGGAAGCCGTCAAAAACTTCAAGCGGTATCTGGTGCTGCGACCCGATGCGCCCAACGCGTCGGAAGTGGTACAGATGATCGAGGTGCTCGGAGAATAGAAGCGCATCCGGGAGCTCTTTGTTGCACATCCTCGTTGAGGATGAAAACATCCGTTTTGCCCGTACCATGTTTGTTGGGTTTCGTTGCCACTCAACCCAACCTACGCTTCTGAGGAAACCAGGGTATGAAGGACGGAAATAGATGGGCATCCAGATAGAATTTCGCACCCGCCGTTCAGACCGGCGGGGCTCGCTCACGCTGGCGCTCGAGGAGGAGCGCTTTCTGGGTTCCAGTGGGGACATTGTCCTTTCGGGTGACGACGTGCGCCCCAGGCATGCCCGGATTTTTCTCCGGGGCCCCGAGGTGCATATCGAACCCATCGATGGGGCGCCGCTGGCCGTTAATGGGAAACCCACGGCCGGTGCCACCCTCCTGCAGAACGGCGACTGGCTGGCGGTAGGTTCGGTTTTCGTGCGCCTTACCATCGCGGCCGCCGCGGCATCCCAGACGGCCGCCGCAGCCGGGCTCAGCGACGGACGGGTTATCAGCATCGGCCGTCTTGAAACGTGTGATCTGGTGATTCCTTCGCCCCTGGTCTCCAGGCATCATGCCAATCTCCGCTGCGAAGGCGGCGACGTGCTGCTTCAGGACCTCGACAGTACCAATGGGACCTTCATCAACGGCCGGCGGGCCGAGGGGACGGTCCTCCTGCGGCGGGGCGATAAGGTGGCCATTGCCGCTTTTTCCTTTGTGTTCACCGGGACGGCCCTGGAACCCGCGGATACGGGAGGGCTGGTTCAGGTGGAGGCCCGCGGCTTGATCAAGACCGTGCGGGACCGCGCTACGGGACAGCCCCGGCGCTTGCTGGACGGCATCGATCTGGTCTTCAAACCGGGGGAATTCGCCGCCGTCTTCGGGAGCAGCGGCTCGGGAAAATCCACCCTGCTCGATGCCCTGAACGGGCGGCGGCCTGCGAGTTCCGGTCAGGTGCTGTACAACGGCGCCGATTTCTACCAAGCTTTCGACGCCTTCCGCAGCACCATCGGCTACGTTCCGCAGCAGGACATCGTCCATCGCCGGATCGCTCTGCAACGAGCGCTCCAGTATACCGCCCGCCTCCGCCTGCCGCCGGACACGACGGAGCAGGAAATCGACGGCCACATCCACCGGGTGCTGGGGCAGGTGGGCTTGGGCGACAAGGCCGAGAGTCTCATCGATACGCCGGCACCGCTGAGCGGCGGGCAACTGAAGCGCGTCAGCCTGGCCGTGGAGCTCATTGCCAACCCCAGGGTCCTGTTCCTGGATGAAGTGACGAGCGGGCTCGACGCCGGGACCGACAAGCGCATGATGCAGCTGTTCCACAGCCTGGCTTCCGACCAGAAGACGGTCATCTGCGTCACGCACACCCTGGAAAACATCGACGTCTGTCATCTGGTGGTGCTCCTTCAGCGCGGCCGACTGGTCTATTTCGGCCCCCCTCGGGAAGCGCTGCACCATTTTGACGTCTCCCGCCTTTCGGAGGTCTACGATCTGCTCGAAAGCCGTCCCGTGGAGTATTGGGCGGATCGTTACCGGGAATCATCCACCTACGATGAATACATCAAGGGACGGTTGTCCGACGCCCCCGCGACTTCCCCCGAACCGGGGAAAGGGGCGCCGCTCTCTTTGACTACCCAGCATGGGCACCGCAGCTGGTCCCAGCTGGGCACGCTGATGCGGCGGTATCTGGACCTGCTGCAGGCGGACCGGCGCAATCTCGCCATTCTGCTGCTCCAGGCCCCGTTCGTCGCGACTCTCATCGGCCTGGTTTTCAGCGCTTCCGGGCCCCCGCCGGCGCGCGCCGCCGGTGAGAGCCAAATTGCCTTCGTGCTGGTGCTTTCCGCCATCTGGTGCGGATGCCTCAACTCGACCCGCGAAGTGGTCAAGGAACTGCCCATCTATCTGCGGGAGCGGGCCGTGAACTTAGGTCTGGGACCCTATCTGCTGAGCAAACTGCTTCCCCTGGCCGTCCTTTGTCTGATCCAGGGCCTGGCGCTGGTGGGGATTGCCACGCTCCTGCTCTCCTGGGAGGGGGATTTCTGGGTGCGCCTGCTGATTCTGTTCCTGTCGGCCCTGTCGGCCACCGGGATGGGTCTGGCCATCAGCACCCTGGTGGACTCCAATGACAAAGCCGTGACCCTGGTCCCCATTCTGCTCATTCCCCAGGTCATCTTTTCCGGGGCCATCGTTACCCTCGGGAAAACCGGCGAACTGATGGCCCGCCTGACGATGATCTCCTTTTCGGCCTTCGATGCCATGAAGACCACCATGTCCGCGGAAGTGGCGCGGCATCTCACCTCGCAATGGACCTTAGCGGGCAGCCTGGGAATGATCGGTGCGCTGTTTGTCAGCTTCCTGCTGGCCGCGTTTCTGGGGCTGAAGCTGAAAGACGTCAGGCATTGACGGGAAGGTAAAGGATGGACCACGGCCAGACTGAAGGCAACGACGTCCTGCGCATTTGCGCCAACTGTGAGAAGGCGACGGCGGAAAGCGTCTTGAAGGATTTCGCCTATCGCTGCCCCGCGTGTGGTTTTGAACTGGCCTACACGGAAACGGGACCGACGGGGAATGTGCGCCGGGTGCTGGCCTATCTGAAAGGCGCCGGGGAGCTGATCCACGAGCGCTACCGGGTCGAGAAGGTCCTGGGCAAGGGCGGTTTCGGCGCCACCTATCTGGTCGAAGATCTGAAAATCAAGGGCAAGCGACGGGCGCTCAAGGAAATTCCGGAAGCCTTTTTCGATGACAAGGAGGTCGACCTGCTGGGACGACTGCGGCATACCGCCATTCCGGACGTTACCGACCAGTTCAGCTGCGGCGAAATGCGCTATCTGGTGCTGCAATTTGGCGGGAAGAGCACCCTTGCCAGCCGCTGCCGGGAATGTGGCGGGAAAGTGCCGCTCACCACGGCCCTGCCCTGGATGCGGCAGCTCTGTGAGGTGCTGGCCTATCTGCACTCCCAAAAGCCGCCCATCATCCATCGGGACCTCAAACCGGAAAACGTTCTGCTGGACGACAACGACCACATCATGCTCATCGATTTCGGCATCGCCAAAGCCTCCGAACCGGCGACCACCACCCGCATGCTGGCGCGGGCCTTTACTCATGGCTTCAGCCCGCCCGAGCAGGTCCTGGGGGTGGGAACGGAGGCGCGCTCCGACATCTACTCTTTTGGCGCCACTTTCTATTACCTGCTTACGGGCCACGTTCCGCCGCCGGCCCATGAGCGGCTGGCGGGCAAGGCGCTCCCGGCCCCCTCGTCCCTTGCGGCCGACCTGGGAGCTGATGTGGACCGCATCCTGATCAGCACGCTGCATCTCAATGTTGACCAACGCCCTGCCAGTGTTCGCGAGCTGGGAGCGATGCTGGAGCTGCTTGACCGGCAACTGCCGACCACCGCACCCCACACGGCCAAGACCTCGAGGCTGGATGAGGAATTGGGGACGCTCCTGAGCGTTCCCTCCTGGGCTCCCGTGCAGGGCATCAAGCTTCCCGAGACAGGGCCGACCCCTTCGACTCCAGTCACAAGCGCGCCGCAGCCCAGGCGCGGTCTACTCGTTACGGCGCTCCTGGTGATGGTGACGGCGGTCGCTCTGCTTGCCGGTGCCTATTTCTTCCTGGGGGAAAAGCAAAAAGTCGCGGTGGGGCCTGCCGCAGGCCCAACCGCTCCCCCGCGGGTTGCGGAACCGGCAACCGCGGCTCCGGTGGTGAGCCCGCTTCCCGTGGCTCAGGGGCCTGTGCCGGCCCCCACGCCCGAGGTGGCGGGCGTGAGCCCGCCACAACACCCGTCGACCTCCGATCAGGCGGAGCTGCCGGCAGGCCGGCAAGCTTCTGCGGGGCCCGAGGTTTCGGAGCAGAAGTCCCCCTCAATCTCCGCTGAACAGGCAGTCCGGCAACCGGAGCCCCTGGGGCAGGCGTTGTCGTTACCGTCCCCCCCGGCCGCAACGCCCACTTCAACCCCGATAACAGCGCCGGCCCCTGCATCCGTATCCGCATCAGCGCCGGTCCCAGCCGCAGCCCCACCGCCAACGCCGGCGGTTTCTCAAGGCTTGCCTCCAGCGGAAAAATCCGCCGAGGAGATTCTCCGGGAGAGGCGCCCAATGGTGCCTGCCCCCGAAGCGACAGCACCGCCGGCGGCGTCGGCGAGGAGGCCAGTGACGACTCCGCCGAAACGGCAGGCGGAGAAGATGATTTCCCAGGAGCAGGTTGCTCCCCGGTCGTCTGGGATCTTGAAGGAGACATACCCGACTGCAGCCTCCGGGGGCAGTCTCTCCGGAAGTTCAGGAAGCGGTGCAAAGACGCCCCGCAGTTCGGGCATTCTCAAGGAGGAACTTCGGTAGTCCAAACCGTGAGGCAAGGGGATTGCGTAATGAATAGCCAAGTTCAGGCAAGTATTCCGAAACGCAGGATGCATTCAGCTCACAGTCTATCGCATGAGCGATGGTGGAAGAGGAAGCAGGTTGGATTGAATTTCACAAAAAGGAGTTAGAA
>CAZDKX010000146.1:0-11608 GCA_964505935.1 uncultured Syntrophobacteraceae bacterium | reverse complement strand
TTCATCGGGGTGGGAGAGGTTGGCTGCCGTCTGGGCCATGCCCTCTGCAGATACCCATCGCTGGCTCGTTTGTTCAATCTCCTTCAGGAGATTCCAAGGCGCCGACTCGAACTCGTGTTTCTAGCCGGCCAGGCCGACGATCCCACGTTCTGCTTGGCCAGGAAAAGGATTCTTTCCGGGAACCCTTATCTATTATTCACCTTTGTCGACGGCCAGTTCCCTTCTCAGCCGGAAGCCAACGAAGCTGTGGTTCGTTTCCAGACCCGTGACCTGAGCGGGGTCGCCCAGTCCATCCTGCATGTGAACTCGATAGCGATGCTTCCGGGGTACATTGGTGTGGACCTCGCCGACATCCTCACGGTCTGTGGCGGGGGTCTCCTGGAAGAGTTCCGGTTCAGCAGCAGGAACCAATTCGCAGCGTGTTTACGGCGGCATCCCCTTGGTCCTCGCCAGGACCTCTTCGTAATTCTTTGCTATTCCGATCACGACTTGGTCAATATGAACCATCTTGACCACCTGTTCGGGGTTTCGGACCGCCATCTGAGGCGCGACACTCGGGTTGTGCTGGCGGTCGATTGCCACACTCCGGCGGATTCCGAGCTGATCGTGTTCAGTCGGACCAGTCACGAGGAGCCCGAAATCAACACCCTTCTTGGGGCCAAGCGCAAGAAGAGACAACGACCAGGTCCAGGCTGAAAACGAGGGCGATGAGGACCGGGGCCTTGCCTTACTGGAGCAGCCCGGTGAGCTCGATCTGCGTGCCGACGGCTGCCAGCACGGTGCTATGACAGGATTGTCTCATAACGCGGCCCAAAAGGGATGACGACAACTCGCGCGTGAAGAACACGGCAGCTGCACACATGATGGCAGGCACCCCCGCCAGGCTCTTGCTTCCCACCGCATCGCCCGCAACGCCGGGATCACCCGCACGCAGCATCAAGCCCCGGCCAGTCCCCGACCCGCCCGCAGCACCAGGTCGGCCGCTCGTCCATAAACGGCCGCCTTCCAGGCCGGGGTATCCACATAGAAGGCATCCCGCATCTGCCGTTCGATTTGTTCACGCAACAGCGTGTCTCGACCTCGAACGGCGTGCAGCCAGTGGTCGGCGCGCAGGGCCGTCAGCACCTCGAAAAGGGGCCTGGTACCGTATTCGAGACTCACGTGCGCCACCGGCGGCCCGGGGGCCAGACTGCGGATCACCTCGGGGAGGGCTCCGGTCACCTCGGCTGAGGCCGACGTCCCCTTGCGGGTGCTGGTCACTTCCGGCCCGAACCACTTCCTCACCCGTTCGAAGCCCTCATCGGGCGCACCCACATAGATCGGCTCCCCGTATCCAGGCGGCCCGAGGCCGGTGTGGAGATCAAACAGGGCCAGCTGCTTCACGGTAGGCGCGAGGTGCTCTTTGACAATGTGCCGAAAGGTCCTGTTCGACCAGCTTTCGCCCGTTCCGCCGTAAAAGAGGCCCGTCGGCCGCGTGTACTGGCCGCCTGAGACAGCCTCCTGAAAGGCAGGCATGCCGTGGTCCTTGAGGTACTGCTGCAGGGCCGCATCAGCCGCCTCACGAACCGGCCCCTGCCATTCCTCCGGGACCAGCCAGTCGTGCACCGCCTCATAGGCCGGCGAGGAGGGGAGTGGTTTCGAGAAATCCTGGAAGTTGCGATTCAAATCGATGTTCTCTTCGTTGACCCGGCGAAACCACGCAAAGCCGTACGGGTTCAGGGCGTGGATCAGAACGGTGCCGGTCGCGGGAGGCAGGGCCTCGTAGAGCCGATCAACGAGATAGCCGACCTGACAGCCGGAACCGCAAAACCCCTCAACTCCGTGGGTACCCGAGACCAGGAAAAGCAATGCTTCCGGCTCTTCAGGACCGAGGGCGGCTACATCCACAGCAAGCAATTCCTTGCGTGGACCCAGCAGCTCGGGAAGAGTGTGAGAGGTGAGACTCGCTCCTGCCGCTTGGGCGGCGGCCAGGAACTTCCCTCGCGCTTCGGCATAGGTAGCGGAAAAATAATCGCTGACGGGCATAATGACTCCTCTAAATCATCTCAACTATTTAAGGTTGATTCGCCTGGTTTCCTGAAGCCTTTTCGTCAAAAGCGGTTATCCGGGCTCTCCATCTCCGTGTCACGAAAATCAGCCCGGCCCGTAACGGCAAGAGCCGAATGGGGTCTGCTATCTGCATGCCTGATCGGCTATACCTTCGCTTTGTCTCTCGCTCTGGCGTGAAACTGAGACAATCGCTCCCTGGCCTCACGGAAATCGCCCAGGCTGGAGTAGGCATTGATCGTCTCGAGACGAAGCGCATCATCCAAAGTGCGACCAACCAAATCAAGGATCGTTTCCTTGGCGGATCTGATCGCCTGCTGGCTGTTGTTCAGGATCATCGAGGCGTATTGCTCCGCCGTTTCCATGAGGTGGTCATGGGGAACCACTTTGGTCACGAGGCGCAGTCTGTAAGCCTCCTCTGCCGTGACTTCGTGTCCCGTAAGGGTGAGTTCCAGGGCAGCGGCAATCCCGGCGATCGCGACCAGTCTGACTAGGCCCCCATCACCCTGGTGAAGGCCGTAGCGAACTTCAAATACCCCAAATCTGGCCTTTTCCGAAGCGATACGAAGGTCGCAAGCCAAAGCCAGTTCAAACCCCCCTCCAACAGCAAGGCCGTTGATTGCGGCAATAATGGGCTTGGTTTCCTGTGCTGACCTCGAGTGATACCACACCCAATGCCGGTAGAGACGTTCCTCCTCACCTCGAGCATATTCCCTTTTTCCCATTTGGGGATGAAGGTCTTAAGGTCCGCACCGGAGCAGAAGGCCTTGCCGGCACCCGTGAGAATGCCCACATCCAGTGAATCGTCTCGCGCAAAGTCCTCCCAGACAGACCAGAGCTCGGAGTTCAGTTCGTCGTCGAGGGCGTTGAGCGCATCCGGCCGATTCAGGGTGATGTAGCCAATCCGGTTCCGTTTTTCATAGTGTACTTTGGCCATGCTGACACCTTTCCAAGCGCTTGTTGTCCTTGCGTTTCTTACTCAACAGTTTCAACCTTCAGCAGGTAGCCGTCTTTGTGTGAAATACGAGCGTATACTCCCCCTCGGAAGGGACCGCCCCGCCAAGAGGTCTTGTTGAACCCGGCCTTCAACCAATCGGAATCGCTTAAAAAAAAGTGAACACCGTTCACCGTGAATGATTCCCTGGCAGTCCACTTAGTCAACTTCGTTCGGCGGTAACCCTGGACATGCCCTTCGGCCACCTGGAAATCCCCCTTTTTGGCCCAAGACATACAGCGCCATTGTTGCCACAATATGCCACTTACAAAATTCCCAACAAGGCTGATCCAGATGACGAGGCAAACGAGAAACACCAGAAGACCGCAGACGTTGACCCAGTCAAGCTGTAGTTTCCTCAATATTTTCATTATGTTGTAACATCCGGCCACGACTCCGGACAGAATACCGAGCAAGAGCAGGAACTGAAATGTCTCCAATCCCTGTTCCAGTATGTCATAGACAACGACAAATTCAGGAGTTTCCATGCTCACACCAGGCCCTGAGCCTCGGGACTAACAAATGATTCAGCGGTCACTGGCTGGCTCCACGGCGCAGGAAGGTTCCTGCATGAGCGCGGCAGAGGTGCCCAGCGCTGACGACATTCACCGGCGCTGAGGGCTTCCCTCAACAGAAACCTGCTTCGATGGTATTCACCGACCAGGTCGATGAAAAGAGTGCTGGGGCTACTTCACCCGCTGCAGGGCGAGGTTGATAGCGTCAAGATTGAACGCCTCCGCATCAAATTCGCCGTCGATCCAGTCGAGATAAGCTTCGTGCTCTTCGTGGCCGGCGTCCCTGAGCGCTTCCAGAAAGCCCTCATAACCCCAAATGCCGCCGACATCTTCCGGCGGACAGGCGCGCTTGCCCTTGATACAGACGGGATATTGCACACCCGCCTCCGCAGGCAGGATGTCCTCGACCAGAACGGTATGCTCCCAACTGTCGCCAAAGTCGTATTCGTATATGAACTTCATCTTCTCGTACGGTGCGATCCGGCTCAAGGCGTAACGCCGTTCATCAATCACCGGTTCCCAATCGTCCGGGGAGGGAATGCTGTAGTATTCCCCGTCGATGATAAACTGATGCAGGTGGCTGTCTTCCCAGCCCATGGCAAGTTGAATCACCTGATGGAGCTTGTAGAGATTGAATTTGGCGGGCACCAGCACCCGCCGCCAAATGGGTGGCTTGCTGCCCCGCAGCGTGATCTTGAGCTGGTACACCTGATCGCTTGCGGCTCTCGCTTTGGCTGCCATGGGGAAACACGCTCCTTCCGGTCAACTCGCTCTCGATGGTTTTTTTACGCTTTTCCGGACCCTATAGCACGGGAATGCGGGAGGGGCCGATGGTGATGAGGGATTCCCCCTGCTGAACGACGGTTGCTTCCGACACGTTGAGGCGGATACCGCGGGGGGAGCTGATGCCGAGGGCCAGGTGCTGCTTCTCTCGGCAGCGCTTCACCAGCTCACTGAAAGGGGCCTCGCGGCTTACCTCGATGAAATAGATCTGCTGGCCGTCCCGGGCGCTCAGCAGATCACCGATCACTTCCTGCACCCCGGGGTTGAGCAGCTCCTGGCTGAGGAAGTAGGCGTCAAAGCGGGAGGTGCAGACGATCCGGTCGCAGTTGGCTTTCTTGAGCAGCTCCTCGGAAGCCTGGTCCACACATTCCGCCACGGTCGTCGTCTTCCGGTTGCGGCCCTCGATTGCCAGCGCAATGGCCACGTTGAGATTGTCCGAGGCCGGATCGCCGGGGTCCCGGCACAGGATGACGGCGTAGCGGGCATGCTCGACAGCCGCCCGCGTGAGGGTCTGATCCCGTACCGGGTTTCCCCGCACGTAACGGACCCCCCGTTTCTGTAATTCCGCAGGCAGCTCGTCGAGAAATTCGTCCACAAGGACGACCGGGGTGGATCTTCCAAAGGCCGGGTCGAGGAAAAGCTCCTCGAGAATGCGTTCCACCTTGGCCAGCCCCGCAAAATTGAAGATGATCAGGTGATCTTCCAGTTCAAATGAGGACATTCCCTTGATTTCCTTGCTCTTTGAGGTGATGAGGGTGGCGGCGATGACCGACAGGGCATAGCCGAGGAGGCCGATGCCGAAGGCCATGACCGGCCACCCGACCAGGAAACGCCCGCCCATTGTTTTGGGGAAGAAATCGCCGTAGCCGACCGTCGTCATGGTAACGACCGTGTACCACAGCCCGTCCGACCAGCTCAATTCCGGGTTTTCGGTAAGTTCGAAGTAGACGAACCCGGTCGTCCCGTAGAGCAGAATCGCCCCCAGCAGGACGAAGATGCGCAACGGCACGGGAGGGTTCCTCCAGACATGGTGAAGAAAATATTGGATAACCTGGATCATCAGGGTGCCCGCCCCTGCCACTCATGAATGAGCGCCATCGCCCTTGTGGTCACTTCCGCGTTGGCCCACAGACCGCGTCGTCCCGCCCGAGCCAGCTCCTGTTCCTGCAGATAGAAGGACATTGCGGGAAACGGATACACCGTATAGACCACCGCCAATCCTTCTTTGATCAGGTGGAGGCCGAGGTCCTGATCGTTGACGTAAAGGGCGCCGATATATCTTCCGTAGCGATCCTTGGGGGGCGTGTGGAGAAGGATGCGCACCGGCTGGTTGACCATCAGCCGATTGAGCGTATCCACGGCCGCCTGACCGTAAGGGGCCACGACATCCTTTTCAATGTTGGCATCGAAAGCCTTGATCCCGAGAAGTCGCACCGCGGCCGGCTTCTGTCCCTCCTGAACCACGGTCACCGAGTCCCCGTCGATGACGCGCACCAACATGACGATAGCGCCGCTCTCAATCTTGCCTTCGCTCTTGAGCAGGCTGCGCCGCATACTCTCCGCGCTCAAGCCATAAAAGAGCGAAGCCCCGAGAAGCAGCGCGATGCACCCCCAAAAGAGCAGCGTTTGCAGGTCCCGTTTCCAGATCATGTTCCATCTCTTCGCTCGGGCCAAAGACCCGGCTGCGGGAACGCTCCGCTCAGGGAGGCTCCTGAAAGATTGCCGCACCCCTCCGTCCTGCCGGTCAGACTCTTCCCTCCCTCAGAGACAACAGGGTACGCTCCGCATGCGGGGCCATCTTGAAAATCTCCGCAAGCAGGCTGCATGAGAAATCACCGCAATGAGCACAGGTGTCGAGTCCTCGGCCGACTGCACATTTCCTGACCTCACACATGCTCTCGCAATAGTGCACCTTTACCCCGGCCGAATGGCAGCCGGTGCAGTTGATGTACTCGGGCAGGATGGAAACGTTGTAAGCTTTCGACCACTCCTCGGCCACCTTCGCCCTTAAGGCATCATCGTCATTGGCAGTTGCTTTGAAAGCGTCACATTCGCCGCAATCCAGGCCACAGAAAGCGATCATTCCTTCTTCTCCTTTTGTTGTGTCGCGCCGCAACGCTTCCTCCAAGACCTCGCGGGATTCGTTCTTGGCTACGCTACCTCATAGGTCACCGGAGTGGTATTCTCAATACTGTCGATTGAGGCACCACACTCAAAAACCCTTTTGATAAAGTCACCTTTTTCCTTTGCCGACATTGCCGCATCGAACTTTATCCTGACGTTCAGGCCTTTGAAACCGGCTCTTTCCTTATCGCTTATACCCATCGCCTTTGAAAAATCGATACTGCCTTCAACGGTCACGTGAATATTTCGGACTTCAATATTTCTTTGCATTGCGATGAATTGAATGGTTGAGACCACACAGCTCCCAAGAGCAATGGCCAGCATTTCGGGAGGAGTCGGCGCGGTATCATCGGCCCCAAACTCTTTGGGCTGGTCAACGTGAACAATGTGATTGCGGACTCTGCACTCGACGATACGATTCTTGACTTCCTTGGCATCAACCTTGACATGATAGATCATACTTGCCTCCTTGTCAGCGGAGTTGTCTTACAATCTCGTTCCAGGACCTCGACGTTTCGCCGCCCATCCGCCAGATGGCAATGCCGGCAATAGTGGGATGGGCATTGCGGAGCATCCGCAGTTTGGCCCTGAGGGCCGGCTGATCCTGAAAGTAAACGAGGTGGGCCGCCCCTTCTGCATCAACGTACTGGAACGTGGCCTCACGTGATGCGGCATGGCGTGTCACCGTCGGCTGAAACACGGCAATGAGCTGCTGAACCTCGCGGTATTCGTGGTCGCTGGTCTCGTCATCATGCCAGCCTCGGCCATGGAAAGGGATGCCCATCATGATTTTCGCGGCAGGCACACAAGTCTCGGCGAAGGTCAAGGCGTGGTCGGCCCAGAAGGAGGTAATGAAAGGTTTCAACCTTCATGACGATGATTCAGCCACGAAGGAGAAAGGGGTTGCTTCGGGCCGCATCCGGCGTTTTCCCATGTTTGACGATGGCCACAATCTCCTCGGCCAGCACCTCAGCCGCATCGATGACCGGCAGGGGAAAGGCCTGGTCTGCAATGACCCCCAGTTCGGTACAGGCGATGATGCCGACTTCGGCGCCCTGGGCCGCGACGTTGGCCACCACGGCGGCAAAGCTCCTCCGGACATCCTCATCGGTCTTGCCGGTCTTAACGTCCTTGATCATGTTCAGCAGCCGCCCTTCATCAAAGGTCCCGGGGTAGATGGTCTCGATACCCCTGGCTCTGAATGGCTCCTCGTAAAGGCCGGTGATACGAACGGCGGGCGACGCCAACAGGCCGGCTTTGTGGATACCGGGCATTCGCGCGGAGACCACGGACACCACCAACTCGACCAGGTTGAGCACCGGTATGTTGACCGCCGCCTGCACGTCTGGATGATAGTAGTGCGCCGTGTTGCAGGGGATGACCAAAAAATCGGCACCCCACGCCTCGAGCCTGCGCGCCATGTCAACCAGGCATGGCGCGGGATTTTCACCGGTCCCCTCGATAATCGCCTTGATCCGCGAGGGCACTTTCGGGTTGTTGTCGACGATGCAACGGATATGATCGATATCGTCCTTCGCCGGGGTCAGCCGGATCAGGCGCTGCAACAGGTCAACCGTGGCTTCCGGGCCCATGCCGCCCAGGATGCCGACGACTTTCTCGTCATGGGTCTGGTTCATGAATTACCCCATGGAATGAGCCCGCGTTCCGGCTTGGTCGACCGGAATTCGTGCCATCCGCTAAGCACGGAAGGTATCCAGGTAGGCATACAGGGCCGGAGAACCCCCGGTATGCAGAAAAAGCACCTTGGAGCCTTGCGGGAAATGCCCCTTGCGCACCAGATCGATCAGACCGGCCGCGGTTTTGCCGCTGTATACCGGGTCGAGCAGGATCCCCTCATTCCTGGCGAACAGGTTCACGGCCTCCACCATGGCTTCGGTGGGCAGGGAGTAGCCGGGACCGACGTAGTCGGCATAACATACCACCTGCTCGCGGGGCACCCCACCCTTGATGCCGAGCTTTTCGGCCAGCTCCTGGGCCAGCTTGTGCACGAGGCTTTCCTGCACGTCCCTGGGGCGGGAGACATTCATGCCACTGATGGGGATGTTGGCGTTGGTACCGACCATGCCCGCCACCATCCCGGCATGGGTGCCCGCGCTGCCGGAAGGCACCACAATGTGATCAATGGAAAGGTGCATCTCGTTGAGCTGACCGAGCAGCTCCTCGGCACACACCACATAGCCCAGGGCGCCGATCGCGTTGGAGGCCCCCCCGGGGATGAGGTAAGGCCTCCTGCCCTTGGCCTTGAGCTCGTCCGCGGTCCTCTGCATCTCGGCCATCATGTCGGACCCGCCGGGCACCACCCGCAGACTCTTCACCCCCATCAGCTGGAAAAGGAAATTGTTGCCGCTGGCCTCCGGTTTGTATGAGCCCTTGACCCGTTCCTCGAGCACCAGATGGCATTCCAGGCCTTCCTTGACCGACCAGGCCAGGGTCAGTCGGCAATGGTTGGACTGTACCGCCCCGCAGGTGATGATGGTGTCGGCGCCCTTCTCAAGAGCGTCGGCAATACAGAACTCGAGCTTGCGGGTCTTGTTGCCGCCGCCGGCGCCCGGCAGCAGGTCGTCGCGCTTGACGTAAAGATTCACCTGGCCGCCCAGGACCCTGGAAAGATTCGGCATGGCTTCTACGGGAGTGGCCCCGGTCACATACCGTCGCCGGGGGAACTTGGTGAAATTCATGATGGTTCTCCTCTTTGTTTAGAGATGGCGGTGAAAAGGCTCATTATTATGCCGCCGGCCGCCATCGGGATCGGTGCCTTTACCGCTTCCTTGCGGCAATCGCTTCGACTTCAACCGCCACCCCCCTCGGCAGGGCCGACACCGCCACGCAGGAGCGCGCCGGCGGCTCCGAGGGAAAGTACTCCGCGTAGATGGCGTTCACTTTGGAGAAATCGCTGATGTCCGTGAGAAAGATCGTCGTCTTGAGCACGAGGCCCGCCTCGCTGCCGGCAGCGGCAAGAACAGCCATGAGGTTTTCCAGGCACCGCCGGACCTGCGCTTCGATGCCACCCGGCACCACCTCCCCTGTTACCGGATCGAGGGGGATTTGACCCGAGACAAATACTAGATCGCCACCAGCGATGCCTTGTGAATAGGGTCCCACAGCCGATGGGGCCTTGTCCGTGGAGACAGTGGAACGCAGCATGTGATCCTCCTTGTCAGCGCGGCTTCGCCCGCGCCCGCAGCTCGTTGACGTAATTGTAAATAGTGTATTTGGTGACACCAAGGGCCCTGGCAACATCGCCCACCACGCCCTTGATCAGGAAAGCGCCTTCACGCTCCAAAATGCCGACCACTTCCAGTTTTTCGGCCCGGGTCATGGCCGCCGGCGGCTTTCCCACCTCGGTCAAGGCCCGGTCCAGGATTGCGTCCAGCGTCTCCGCGAGGTTGCCGGCAAAGGTTTCCGGGCCTTCCGAGCGTTCGCCGGTGTCCATTCGGGTCAGCTCTTCGAGCTGGCGCAGGGCCCCGGCAAAACCGGAAATATCGAGGTTGATGCAAACCGCCCCCAGGACTTTCCCCTGCCTGTCGCGCACGAAACACGTGGACGATTTCAGCGTGCGGCCGTCGGGCGTCTGCGTCCGGTAACACAGGAGGTCCTCTGCCGCATCGCCCTGGGCCTTTAGCTCCTTAACCACCAGATCGGTGACCGGCGCCCCCACCTCGCGTCCCGTCACGTTCCCCGAGACGTGCACCAGCGACCGCTTCAAATCTTTGAAATCGTGGATGACCATTTCGCAGTACCGCCCCAGGGTTTGAGAGACGGCCGCACAAATCCGGCTCAGATTCTCGTACTGCCCATCCAGTTCTGAAGGCTGTTTCTCTCTCATATCGCTGCTCCGCTTTGCAGCTTGATAATGCTAAATATTTTTGTTGTAGTCAACTATTTTGTTAGTGATTGATGGATTCTTCCCGGTTCAAGGTGATGTTCCGTGTTGCCGAGATGCCACCTCCCGCACCAGCTGTGAAAGCCCATAACCAATGGAATAACGACAACTTTCGTTATTTCAGGCCAGCATTACAGGATCACCGTCAAACCTTCTCGTGCAGGAACAGACCATGTTCGAACGCATGCATGACCGGGAGGTTTTGGACCAGGCCTGAGCCCAAGTCAATGATTTGGCTTCCGGACCATGGAAGAACGCGTTCATCTCGACCTGAAATACGTGTTGACTTCATCGCGCTATCTAATAAGATCAATCCAACCACTGACCCATATAGAGGGTTACCTGAGATGGATAAGAGTAACCTGAAGTCCTCTGCTTGTTACCTGCGCGACAGGCGCGGCAGGGTGAGCGGTACTGTACGCATCAACTTCGTTTTATCCGATCTCACATCAGCCACAGCTCAACTCGAGAATCTAGTCCGAACAAAAGTTGGCAAGCGGGCGTGCCCGATTTCTCCAAAGCGCATGCCGCCTTTGCATAGTATGCCTCCTCAGATCTGCCGGTGCGTTCCTGTGTGGTTGTAGCTGCCCTTCACCGGGGGAGCGGCAACACTGGCAGCATTGGTCACGAAGCAGTTGCTCATGTCGCTTGGGGACACCTGAAAACCCATGAAAAGGACCGTCGTTGACGGGCAACATGTCACTTTGGGAACACCAAACCGTTCGGGAAAGGAGGTGAAAACACGGGTATTCAGGCATCGTTGGCTCATTTGGCCGGTGTCATCATCACCCCGGGAGGTCTCGTATACTTTTTCAACAAGTCCATGGTTAGCGGATCAAGGGGTGATGGAATCATGTCATTATCGTAAGGGGGGTGTGACCATGAATATGAAAAGGATATTGATTCTTGTGGTGGGCTTCTTGATGGTGTTTTGCTTCTCCGCACAGGCCGGCGAGATCGAGCGGATCAAGGAGAAGGGAGAAATCATTGTCTCATTAAACAGCGGCTACGTTCCTTTTTCCATGGAGGTCAAAGGGGAACGGACCGGTCTCGAAGTCGACCTGGCCAAACTCCTCGCTCAGGCTTTGGGCGTAAAGGTCAAGTTCATCATCCCTCAGCTGTTTGGGGAACAGATCCCCAAACTCTTGGCCGGGGAATCGGACATCATCATCGGGTCGATGTCCAGGACCCTGGAGCGGGGTTTGCTGGTGAATTTTACGGATCCCTATTTCGAGGTCAGTC
>CAZDKX010000145.1:0-11648 GCA_964505935.1 uncultured Syntrophobacteraceae bacterium | reverse complement strand
CAAAGCCGTCCATTTCCACCAGCAGCTGATTGAGCGTCTGCTCACGCTCATCGTGGCCGCCGATGGTCATGGCGCCCCGCGCCTTCCCGATGGCGTCCAGCTCGTCTATGAAAATAATGCAGGGCGCCTTTTCGCGAGCCTGCTGGAAGAGCTCCCGCACCCTCGCCGCCCCCACGCCGACGAACATCTCCACAAACTCGGACCCACTGATGGTAAAGAACGGGACTCCCGCCTCACCGGCCACCGCCCGTGCCAGCAGCGTCTTCCCGGTACCCGGAGGCCCCACCAGGAGGACGCCTTTGGGCATTCTTCCTCCAAGCTGCTGAAACCGTCCCGGTTCCTTGAGATATTCCACAATCTCCACCAGTTCGGCCTTGGCCTCGTCCGCTCCCGCCACATCCCCGAAACGCGTATCAATTTCTTTTTCGGCATAGACCTTGGCTTTGTTGCTCCCGAAGGACATCATGCCGGCACCCGGGCTGAAGCGCTTCATCAAGAAATACCATAGGCCGAAGAAGATAAAGACCGGCAGGACCCAGGAAAGGATATCCCGCAGCAGAGTACTCTCCGGCTGGCCACGGAACTTAATGTTGTGTTTGGATAGTTCTTCCGAAATGTCAGGATCCACGCGAAAGGTAGTGAAGTTGACTTCCATACTCTGAGAATCTTCCGTGACCTTCATCTTCCCCGCAATGCGGCCTTCGGTGACCACGACCTCGATGATCTGTTCATTTTTCAGGGCCTTGAGAAATTCACTGTAAGGCATGACCCTCGGGGCGAACTGAGAGGCGATGTAGTTCTGAATGATCAACACCCCCCAGATGGCCATCACCACATACCAAATCGAGAATTTCGTCTTCTTTTCCATCAGTCATCCTTCATGGGGTTCATGTCAAACAGGGTACCTCTGGACATAGGGTTGCTTATAGACATTAAGATCAGCTCTTTCAAGTGCTTGTAACCCGAGTTTTGGCATCAGCGGCCTGAGGCACTCGGTCGGCCATGCGGAGGAAGAGCAACGTCGGGCAGTCATGAACCGACTCGCTTCAGCCGCTCGGAGAGGTTCTGCGATTGTAGGCTTTCGGCCCTCCAGGTGTAGGGTTTTGCCTACAGTCGATCCCCAAAAAGCCGGCCTGCGGCCGTCAGGATTCGCGGCTTCCCCACTCCCGATCCGCATGGGCCCTATGATGGAACAACCGTTGCTTAAGACCTCAAGCGAAAGCCGGCACCATCAGGTGGTTGTCGTTGCCGGCGGGGGTCCGTACGTTTCATCAAATGAACCGGCTCAGCGCATACGGCATAACCCATACCCTATGATCAAAGGATAAACGGATGGCCAGGATCCTGATCGTTGACGATGACGAACTCACGCGAGGCATCATCGCCGATTTTCTCGCCAATCAGGGTCATGACTGCACTCCTGTCGAAAATGTGACCGAGGCTTGCCAGCACTTGCGCCGGAAGAGCTTCGAACTGACCATATCGGATTTCAACATGCCGGTACAGACCGGTCTCGATCTGCTGCGGTATGTGTCGTCGAACTCACCCGCCACCTCGTTTATCCTGATCAGCGGTGAGATCACCTCCTGCCTCAGGAAAAAGGCCCTGGCCCTCGGTGCGGTCGCCTGTGTCGCCAAGCCTTTCGAGCTCAAGGAACTGCTGCACAACGTTGAACGGGCGTTGCGAAGGCGATCCTCCCTTCGTGTACGCGGATGGGATAGCATCTTGAGGAGACCTGAGGATACCGGAAACGCGGTGGCGCTGGCTTTCTCATAGGGAGAAGATCTGATGACACCATGCGAGGACCTATCTGGTGACCTCACCGAGGACTCCTCTTCCAGAATAATGAAGGAGCAGAACCGAATAATGGTACCGGTTATCGGTTGACCAATACCGTTACGGCGGCGTTGGCCACGACAATCTGATCACACCCGCTGGCAAACTGGGCCACGCACAGCCCCTTGACCGTCATTCCGCCGTCCACCGCGCGGGCGGTCTTGTTACCGATGGGGACTTGGGCCATCACCTGCTTCAAGTCAACGTCCCGGGGTCGCGGTACGGCCACCAGGATCTCTACGTCTACCGCCTGAAGGTCCTGGATCCCCACGATCTCGGCCAGCCCACACAGACAACTCCGCGACACGGCATCCTTCACGGCTCGACAGGCCGCCTTGGTGACGTCTTCGCCGTGAAGATCCACGCCCGTCCCAATTTCCACAATGAATCGCTTGCCTGCCACAGGTTCCCTCCTTTCTTCTTGGGGCCACCTTCTCGTCAAGGAGCAACGCCTTGTCATCATCCTCTCGACATTATCAAGGTCAGGCGGGAAGGGGTTGCCGCTCCTGAATGACAATTGTATACTGCGCGCCACTTCGGCAAAACGTACTCGTTTGAAGGGGAAATGAAAACCATTATGTGGGCAAACCGGGAGGCCTCTCCAACCTCATACCGTTTCCGCCTGAAAGGGACCGCGGCTTTCGGCCCCCTCTTGATGCTCACTTCCGGCCTCCTCTTCGCGGTCATGGACTGCCTGATCAAAATATCGACCACGTCGTTTCGGATCTGGGATATCGCCTTTTACCGCTTTGGCATCGGCATGGCGATTCTTATCCTGCTTTTTGGCCGGCACCGCAATCCCTTCGCCGGCTGCCAGGTCCGGTTCCTGGTGATGAGGGGGGTTGCCGGCTCGCTCTCCTTTCTGGCCTTGATCTTCGCCTTTCAGCTGATCCCCATTGCCACGGCACTGGTCCTTTTCTATGTCTTTCCGGCCTTTGCCGCGCTCTTTTCCGCCCTTCTTTTCAAGGAGAAACTCTCGAAAAATATGCTCTGGATCTTGGTCGCTCTGGGTGGGGTGGCCGTCATTCTTGATTCGAGGCTTCAGGGAAGCCTGCTCGGGCAGGCTATGAGCCTGGTGGGCGCAGCGCTTGCCGGTATTGCCCTGGCAGCGGTCAAGAAAGCACGGGAAACCAACGGACCGGTGATCATCTATCTCTATTTCTGCCTGGCCGGCGTGCTCATCTCATTCATCCCCTTTGTCTCTGATCCCCAGTCCCCCTCTTCCACCCATGAATGGCTGATCCTGGGGGGCATCGTGGGCACGTCCTTGATTGCCCAACTGCTCATGAATGAGGGCTTCCGCTACTGCAGCAGCTTCGAGGGGAGTCTTCTCCTTACCAGCGAAGTACCGTTCGTCACTTGCTGGGGGATTGTGTTTCTTCATGAAACTGTGAGCTGGCATTTCTGGGTCGGGGCCACCATGATCTTTGCCAGCATCATCGGGCTCAATCGCAACCTCGCGTTCACCGAAAGCTGGGGGGATGGGCGCTCACCGCGCAAACCAAGATGATTGCTTTCCCGGCACCCCCATTGTTTCAAGGATTTCCCATCACCTCTCGCAGCTTCTTGAGCAGATCTTTCAGCTTATAGGGCTTGGAAAGAAAGCCGCTGGCCTCCTCTTCGATCAGCTTCCTTCTTTCGCCCCGCACGGGGTAGCCGCTGGTAATGAGAATCTTCATGGCGGGATAGGCCTTACGCAGCTCTTCCAGGCATTTTTCCCCGCCCATCCCGGGCATGTTGAGGTCCAGGAGTACCAGGTCGACCCGGGTGTCTTTATTACGCTGGAGCAGCGCCATCGCTTCCTCACCCTGATTCGCGGTGAGGACCTGATACCCATAGGGCTCCAGGAGCTCTCGAGCACTTTCGAGGATCAGTTCTTCGTCATCCACCAACAGGAGCGTTTCACTGCCCCCCAATTGCCTCTGCGCATCAGGTGGCTCAAGGCTCGGTCGACTCTGCACCTCCCGTACGGCGGGAAAGTGAACGGAGAAAGTGGTTCCCTGGCCCGGCTTGCTGTCACAAGAAATATATCCCTTGTGGTTCTTGACAATGCCGTAGACAATCGCGAGTCCGAGCCCGGTTCCTCTGCCGACTTCCTTGGTCGTGAAGAATGGCTCGAAGATGTGCTCCAGTGTCTCTGCGTCCATGCCCGCCCCGGTATCGGTAACGCTCAGGCATACGTACTCCCCGGGCGTTGCTCCCAGGTGATTCTTGCAGAAGAACTCGTCGAAAACCACTCTCGTGGTAGTCAAGATCAGTTCTCCCCCCTCCGACATGGCATCCCTGGCATTGATGCACAAGTTGGTGATGATCTGTTCAACCTGGGCAGGGTCGGCTTTGATGGAGCAGAGATCCGGGTCCAGCTGGAGGCGGATGTCAATCATCTTGGGCAGGGTGCTTCTGAGGAGCTCCAGGATCTTCTCCAGCAGGTCATTCAAGTTGACCGTTTTCAGCGCACTTTCGATCCTGCGGCTGAAAGTCAAAAGCTGATACGTCAACTGGTTGGCGCGCTCCACGGAGCGAAGGATGCGGGAAAGTTTGAGGAAGTCGGGATGCTCCTCGGTTTTGCCGCTGAGCAACAGTTCGGCCAGCCCCATGATGAGCTGCAACACATTCTTGAATTCGTGAGCCATACCTCCCGCCAGGGTCCCCACCGCCTCCATTTTCTGGGCATGCTGGAGCTGCATCTCCAGCTGTTTGCGGATTGTGAGATCACGCGCGGAAATGAGGACCGCTTCCCTGCCGTCATGGGTGATGGGCGATGAGTTGATCTCAAGTTCAACTCTCTTCTTTTCGCTGCCCAGAATTCTAATGCCAAGATGATTATTAGGGACTTTTCCCTTGAGAATAGACTCGATGTTCCGCTGATTCGAATCAGTAGCCGAACGATCCACAAGCATGGCGAAGGGTATTGTCTTGAGTTCCTCATTGGTATAACCGGTAATACTTTGATATGCGGGGTTCGTGTAAAGATGCATGCCGTTGCCAAGGATAGCAATGCCATCGTAGGAGCTTTCCGTCACTGTCCTGTATTTATGCTCCGAATGTTTGACTTTTTCATATCCAATGGCAAGATGAATCGACAATGCCATATAGTTTACCAGGATGCTCAGAAGGTTGATTTGATCGGGGGTGAAGACGTTCTTTCGCGGATGACTGAGATTCACCACCCCGATAGCCTCATCCTCCACGACCAATGGCAATGAGAGCAGACTCCCGATGCTGACCTGAGTATTGGCAAGCATAACGTATTCTTGCGATTGATCGACATCGTCCACGAGGACCGGTTCCCTGCTCAGGGCAGCCTTGCCGGCAACTCCCTCGCCCACCCTCAGGCAATAGACAATCCCTTCTTTGGAAAAGACCTGACGAGCCTCGACCACATAAGCTTCCCTCTCAGGATCACTGGCTGCCACCAGGAACAGTTGGTGCGTCTCCCGGTCGATAAGCATGATCGAGCAGTTCTGGACTATCGTGTTCCTGATGATGACCTCGAGGATATTCTTGCACGTTTGTTTGAAGTCGCTGGTACTCAGCAGAGAGAGCGCAACCTCCTTGACCACGGACAACTCGAAGATCTTTTCTTCGAAGCGCTCGCTGGTCTTTTTCAGCTGCATTTGGAGAAGCTGGTTTTCGAACTCCAAAGTTCGGATTTTTTCCTGCAACATGTCAACCACCCCACCCTCTTATTTGATGGCGGCAAGAAACTCTTCAACCGCTGAGCGCTGAGCTTTCATTTGCTTGATCACCGCTTTGATATCATCCGTCGTCAGGGACAGACCTTCCCTCACATTCATCGAAAACGCCGCCCTCGGATTCCCGCTCTGGCCAATCTCCGCGAGGTGACAGGTGAAGCTCGCCAGTTGCACCGCCATCGCGTTGGTCCTGTAGGGAGGAGGACAGACGTTCGGGTTATGGTGGTAGGAACACGGCAGGGATATACTTTCAGGGAAATTCCAGCGATCCATGATCATACCGGCTATCCGGGCGTGATCCAGGCCGAGTATTTCCCTTTCCTTCCGGTCAAGGGGGACCTCATCTTCCGCAGCCTCTCTGAGGACCGTGCGATATTCTTCCGGAAAGTACACTGCGAAAATGACTTTTCCCACATCATGCAAAAGGGCACTCAAAAATACCTGTTCTTCGTTCACTGCCTTTTCCGAGGCTGCCCGCCGTCCATCTCGCGTCCCGGCAAGAGATCTCCTCTGTAGCTCCTTGACGGCAAAACTGCAGCCGATCGCGTGGAGCCACAGCCCATTCATGTCCAAAAGCCCATGAAGATTTGACTTCGATAGGGCGGAAAAGACTCCCATGCCGATGGTCAGGCTGACTATTTCGTTGAATCCGATCACGACAATGGCGCGCATGATGGAGTCAACTTGCCTGGATGATCGGAAATAGGCTGAGTTGGCCAGCCTGAGCACCTTGTTGGCCATAGCCTGGTCTCTGCTAATAAAATCAGCAAGTTCCGAAGCGGATGCCTTTTCGCTGCTCGCGACCTTGATAATATTATTGAGAATCACGGGAAGCGTCGGAATTTGCGTTTTCGGATCACGAACCAGGTCGGTGATTCTTTCCCTGATGCTCATGCGGCCTCTTATTCACTCGTCACTACAGGCTACCCGGCAACTACCGCAAAGAGTCGCGCTTTTATTCTTTGTATTTTGGCGCATGGAGCCGAATTATGGAAAGAGGGCAACCCCCCTTGTCCATGTCCTCAGCATAGGTGGGAGAACCATGGAAAGCAAGGGAAAATTGCGGCCTTATCCCCGTGAGCCTTATGCCGGATCAGGTCCCCTGCGCGTCAGGCGAGCAACCCTGCGGCGCAAAACCAGTTCATTGGCATTATATTCGCCGACAGGTCCAAGGCAAGAGCCATAAAACCACCATGCTATTCGGCAAACGGGGGAGGCCACTCGGGGGCGGGCAGCGGCAGCGCTCTTTCGTGCGCGGTGGCCACAGCCCACCCTATTCCCCTCGGGACCAGAATGATCATTGGGAGGCGGCTCCCGGGATGGCGCAATACGGCGAGGTTTCGGTCATAACCCGAGGGACATGAACAGCACTTGAAAAGGCAAATGGGGGGAGCGGGTTGTCCTTTGATCGACGAAACCGATCTTCCGGTACCAGTCTCTCAGTTCAAGGTGTTCGGCGATGATGCCGATCTCGACCCGCTGAACCCCGAGGGTTCTCGCTTCGGCAAGGGCGTGAGCAATGAGCGCCCTGCCGTGGCCTCGATGCCTCCATGGTGGAAGCACCGCCAGCCGTTCGAGATAGCAGGTCTCAGAGTTCGCCTGTTCCAGTGCCACACAGCCGCGGAAAATCCCTTCGGAAGCGAGGAGAAAATAGCTGACGCCCTGTTCCAGAGCGCTGGCAACCCACGATTCCTGGCAGTTGGAGGGGTGTCTGGGGCAGTTGTCCGCCGAAAGGTCGAAGCGGAGGGCAACGTCCCGAAAGGCCGCTCTGATCATCTCCACCAATCCGGGCACGTCGGCAGGGGTGGCTTTGCGAATAGAGTACGACACTTCGCTTCCCATGGTCAGTCGTCGCTCGACAGTCGCGAGATGATCTCGTCAGTTCCCAAGACCCTCGCATACCCGTTGTTGAGCGCAGCCAGGAAAGAGAGCTGCACTTCCTCGGCGGCAATTCTCCGCCCTTTGTGCAGCAGGGCTCTGGTGGCGCAGGCATCTTCGGCCACCCAACAGTCAAAGCCGTGGTCGAAAGCCGCCCGCGTCGTCGCGTCGATACACATGTGAGTCATCATCCCACAGATCACCATCCGTCTTATCTGCTCATCATGCAGGCGGGCCAGCAGCCCGGTATCCCGAAAACTGTTGGGAAAGTGCTTTTGGAAAATCAGCTCACCTTCCCGCGGATACACGCTTTCGTGGATTTTTGCCCCATCGGTATGGGGAAGAAAGAACGAGGCGCCGGGGCGCAGGGAAACGTGCTGAACATGAATCAGCGGCAACTTCCTTTGCCTGAAGGCAACAAGCAACTGCCGTGCCCGCAGGCTGGCCTCGAGGCTCCCGTCCAATTCCATGCTTCCTCCAGGGAAATAGTCATTCTGGATGTCAACCAGGAGTAGTGCGGTTTTCATGGCTGTTACCTTCCTTGTGTATTTCTAGATGGACTTTTCGTCATTCATGGCTCTCAGTGGACCATCTTTCAAGGATTCGTTCATGGAACCGGTCCGGTAGCCCTGCAGATCGAGCGTCGCATAGAGATATCCGGCCTCTTTGCAGATTCGTACCACGTGAGCGCGAAGATCGGGATCGAAAAGCCTCTCCAAATCGCCCCCAACCAGCTCAAGGCGCGCAAGAGAACCGTGGTCGCGTACTCGGACCTGCCGGAATCCCAGCCCGAGGAGCGATGCCTCGGTGCTCCCGATGCGTTCGAGGCGTTCTCGGGTAATCGCTTCGCCGTATGGGATCCGCGACGCCAGGCAGGCCGACGGCGGACGGTCCCAGTTCGCCAGCCCCAGCTTTCGCGCTTGAAGGCGGATGTCCTGTTTACAGATGCCTAGCTCGATATAGGGTGAGCGAATTCCCAGTTCCCGAAGAGCGATAATACCAGGCCGAAAATCGGCGAGGTCATCGGCATTCGTACCCTCGATCACCCAAGGGATCCCTTCGGCGTGAGCCTTTTCGAGCAGCAGCGAAAAGAGCTTCTTCTTGCAGAAATAGCAGCGATCGGAGGAATTGGCCCGGAAGTGGGGATCGTCGAGCTCGCCGCCTTCCAGCGTGATCCAGCGCACCCCGAGCTCTGCGGCGGTGGTGCGGGCCGACTCCAGTTCGCGGGTGGGAAAGGTCGGCAAGGCAGCCGTGACCGCCAGCACCGCCCCTCCCAGGGCCGACCGCGCCGCCGCCAAAAGGAGCGAACTGTCAACCCCGCCGGAAAATGCCACCAGCACCGCACCCATTTCCCTCAAAGAGGCCAGCAGTCTTTGATACTTCCTCTCCACCCTTCGTTGTCCTTCAAGTCCGTTGTCTTCAGGAAGCGGTCCCGTCATTGCCTTTCAACGCATGCTCCTCCCCCGCTCTTCAGCACTCCCCCTGCTCGGGAGAGCGACCGGATGCTACCACCCTCCTTCATGAAAAAGCAATCGGACAACATTCAAGCGCCCTCTTGCCGGAAGAACTTTCGACTTGACTTCAGCGGCCTGGTCTATTAAGGTTCCCTTGATTTATAGGTTTTCGGGCGGGTGTAGCTCAGTTGGTAGAGCACAAGCTTCCCAAGCTTGGGGTCGCGGGTTCGAATCCCGTTGCCCGCTCCAAAGCAGTTGATGCTCCTTCTGTAAAGAAGGCTTCCCTTTTTGAGGTGGCTACAGGCTGAAGGACTTGGCAGCGGTGAGCTTACTTCGATTAGTGGATGACAGGACTATTAGATAGACTCTTAACACAAGAGAACCCTGAAGCAGCCGGGCCTAGATAATTGTCGCGTCTACTAACGGAAGTGGGTACGTCACCCACTTTTTTTGTTTTTAGGGGCTGGCGACCGGGCTTGGAGCAAGGTGCCCATGGCTGAGGACCTGGATAGGGCGAAACACCTTGTTGCGCAACTCTGGCAACTGCTCGAACCGCTTATTCGCGCTGAAAGGATGGAGCTGATCGAGGTTGAATACCGGTGCGAATCCCAGGGATGGGTATTGCGTCTTTATATTGATCAGGAGGACGGCATCACGGTGGATGATTGCGCCCGGGTGAGTCGCGTGGTGGGAGATCTCCTGGATGTGGCCGATCCCATTGTCAATCCTTATCACCTTGAGGTTTCTTCACCCGGGTTGAACCGGCCGCTCCGCAAGTGGGAGCATTTTCAAAAGAGTATCGGAAATATCGTCGACGTGCGAACCGGCACGTCCATCCATAACCGGCGCAAATTCAAAGGCAGGCTGATCGACGCCCGACCGGAAGGCATTACCGTTGACTGTGACGGCCACCCCTTCGACATCCCGCTCAACCATCTGGAGCGTGCTCGGCTGCGCTACTTTGAATCGCTTAAGCCTTAGACTGTTTCGGAAGCCGCTTTTTGTTCTGCGCCAGGTCTGTCAGCAACACGGACGAGGAGACCGACAACCATGAATGGTGAACTCAAGCGTTTGATCGATCAAGTGAGTCGGGAAAAAGGCATCGACCGGCAAACGTTGATTCACACCCTGGAAGAAGCCATCAAATCTGCGATCAAGAAGAAATATGGGGGCAAGCTCGACCTTGACGTCACTTTCAACGAAGAATTTGGTGAACTCGAGGCCTTCCTTTTTAAGGAAGTCGCGGACCCGGTGACTGACCCGGAAAAACAGATCGCTCTCGAAGAAGCTCTCAAGATGGACCCGGAAACTGAAATCGGCGATGAACTCGGCGTGCGGATGGATACCGACACCCTCGGGCGCATTGCCGCCCAATCGGCCAAGCAGGTGATCATCCAAAAGATGAAGGACGCCGAGCGGGAGGTGGTTTACGAGGAGTTCAAGGGGCGCAAGGGCGACGTGGTCAACGGCATTGTACAGCGGGCCGACAAATCGGGGATCGTCGTCAACCTGGGGCAGGCGGAGGCGATCCTGCCCGCCAAGGAGCAGATTCCCAGAGAAATCTTCCGCCAGGGCGATCGGATCCGAGCCTTTGTGCTGGATGTGAAAAAGATCAGCAAGGGGCCTCAAGTCATTCTCAGTCGCACCCACCCCCACTTCTTGATTCAGCTTTTCCACTTCGAGGTGCCGGAAATCGGGGACGGGGTTGTCAGCATCATCAACGCCGCCCGCGAACCCGGCTCGCGAGCCAAGATCGCGGTCGTCTCGAAGAACCCCGATGTCGATCCGGTGGGGGCCTGTGTCGGCATGAAAGGGTCTCGCGTGCAGAATGTGGTCCAGGAGCTGCGGGGCGAGAGGATCGACATCATTCCCTGGAATATGGATCCGGCCAAATTCGTGGTCAATGCCCTGGCGCCGGCAATCATCTCCAAGGTGATCATCGACCAGTCCAATCGCAACATGGAAGTGATTGTTCCCGACGACCAGCTCTCTCTCGCCATCGGCAAGCGGGGTCAGAACGTGCGCCTCGCTTCCAAACTCACCAACTGGCGGATCGATGTCAAGAGTGAGGGACGCTACAACCGTCAAAAGCAGGCCGGCTACCAGTCCCTGCTGCGCCTCTCGGGCCTTACCGAGGAGATGGCCGACCGGTTGTACGATGCGGGCTTCACTTCGGTGGCGGAATTCGCGGAAGCGAGTCTCACCGAGTTGGAAGAGCTCACCCACATCCCTCAAGCCACTCTGGAGCTCATGGTTGCGGAAGCCGGCCACCTGGCTGCGGCGGAGCAGGCTGCCGCCGCCGACAGCGCTCAGGAAGCGGCTCCCCCACCCCCCGAGGACGACGTTCACGAATCCCCGAAAACGGAGGACCAAGCGCCGGAAGAACACCCCACGGGAGATGAGATTGGCGCATAGCGTTCACATACCCCTGCGTACGTGTCTGGTTTGCGGCAAGAAAGATGCGAAGCTTGCGCTGCTGAGAATCGCTCTGAGCCCATTGGATGCGACCCTCGTGCTGGATTCAAAGCAACGGATGGAAGGGCGAGGGGCCTATTGTTGTCCAGGCTGTCTGCCCCGCTTGAGCTACTCCAAGCGGGTCCAAAAGGCTTTTCGAAACAGGGCGATGGGTTTAGCAGAAGGCATCGGCCGCTGATTCCGAAGACCCTCCGCAGCCGGGTCGGGCATGCTGAGAGGGGGGCCTGAAAAGGAGTCGCGGCACCAAGAAAGAAGAGAACAAGGGGAGAGGTATTCATGACACGAATGAGGGTGCATGAACTTGCAAAGG
>CAZDKX010000144.1:0-11652 GCA_964505935.1 uncultured Syntrophobacteraceae bacterium | reverse complement strand
ATCTTCGAGAAAAAGAGCTTGCTTTCACCGCGTTCGATGAGCTGTTCGGCAAGGATCTCCTCAAGCTGCCGGTAGGCCAGTTCATGGGCGGGAAGAGCCGGCTCGCACGGCTGCCGGCTCGCGGCTCTCTTGCGCCTGATGAGAAGCAGGGTCCCGCCGGCAACCAGCCCGGCGACGGCCAGGCCAAGCAGGAGAACCCGAGGAGGAAGGGGTTGGGCCGGCAGCTCGACCGGTCCCTTGATGGGATTCAGCGCCATTTCCTTTTGCTCTTTTTCGAGGAGGGAGTGCACCTTGATGGTGATCTCGTCGGTTGAGATCGCGCGCGGCCACAAGCCGCCCCGGTTGGTGCCGTTTTCATCCCCGCCGGCGGCGTCAGCCTGTTTCCTGAAGCGCACCTCCATGGGAGCGATGACGTAATCGCCTGCAAGGAAAGGTTCGAGAGTATAGACCTTTCTCGAGAGGACCTTTTTCTCAGGAGTCAGGCGCGGCGGCTCGTCCCGGTAGTCACGGATGCCGAATTCACCAAGCTTTTCGCCGAACTTCGGCAGCTCGGCCTCGAAACCCTCCTCGACCTCGGCCTCGATGGTCAGGAGCACGCTTTCGGCAATGCTGAGAGAGTCCTTGTCAGCCAGGAGCCGCACTCCGAAGGGTCCCCTTTGGTACGTCTTCTTGATCGCCGGCTCTTTCGGCACCGGCGTCTCGGGCTGCGGCTTTCCGGTTCCGCCGCAGGACGACAAAACGGCAGCCGCGAGCAACACCATCAAGGAAAGGAATATAGAAAACCTTCGCCTCACGCGTACGCCCCTCTTCGTTCACGATTCCGGAAAAAGGCCATCATGTCCCGAAGGTAGGGCCTGCCGGTTTCAATATGGATCAGATCGATGCCCATGGATCGCAGCATCTCGGCAAGCTCGCCGGCGCGCGCGCGGGCCAGGCCCTCGTAGCGCTTCCGGAACTCGCCGCTGGCAGCGTCGACCAAGACCATCTCCCCCGTTTCGGCGTCTTCGAGCTCGACCAGACCGATAGCGGGGAGCTTCGCCTCTCTCAGGTCCGAAACGGAAACGGCAATGAGATCGTGCCGACGCCCCAGCACCCGGAGCGGCTTCTCGAAGGCTTCGGCCTGGAAGTCGCTGATGAGGAAAACCACCGCCCGGCGCGCCTGGATCCTCCCCAGGTAATCGAGAGCTTTGGCAATATCGGTTCTGGTGCGGCTCGGGCGAAAGTTCAGAATCTCGCGAATGACGCGCAGGACGTGCCGCGCCCCCTTGCCGGGCGGGATGAACATCTCCACCTGATCGGTGAAGGCGATGAGGCCCACCTTATCGTTGTTCTTGATGGCGGCAAAGGCCAGCAGCGCACAAATCTCGGCAGCGAGCTCGTTCTTGGTCTGCTTAACCGACCCAAAGGTCCCCGAAGCACTGAGGTCCACCAGGAAGATGACGGTGAGCTCCCGTTCTTCCCGGAACTTCTTGATGAAGGGTTTGCCTGCCCGGGCGGTGACATTCCAGTCGATGGTCCGCACATCATCCCCCGGCTGGTACTCGCGCACCTCGTCGAACTCCATCCCGCGTCCTTTGAAGACGCTTTCATATTCTCCGGCCAGGACGTCGTTCACGACCTTGGTGGTGTAGATCTGGATGTAGCGGATCTTTTTGGCCAGCTCGCGGGGAATCATGGCACCTTGACCGCATTGAAAATCTGCTGGATCAAATCTTCGGAAGTCTTTTCCTCAGCTTCGGCTTCATAGCTGACAATGAGTCGGTGACGCAGGACGTCCATGCCGACGGATTTCACATCCTGGGGGGTGACATAGCCCCGTCCCTGGATGAGGGCATAGGCCCGGGAGGCCATGCACAGGGCAATGGTGGCCCGCGGGGAGGCGCCGTAGCGGATGAGGTCCCCGACGTTGAGGCCGCACTCATCCGGAGCGCGGGTCGCCTGAACGATGCTCAGAATGTAGTCCTCGATCTTTTCATCCATGTAAATCTCATCGCTGAGACCGCGCAGCCGCAGAATGTCTTCCGGCGAGAGCACCGCCTCGACCCCGGTATCGGGGTTGGATCGGGCCATGCGTTTGAGAATCCGGTGCTCCTCCTCCCGGGTGGGATAGCCGACGCGGACTTTCAGCAGGAAGCGGTCCACCTGGGCTTCGGGCAGTGGATAGGTCCCTTCCTGTTCGATGGGATTTTGCGTAGCCAGGACCATGAAGGGCTCGTCGAGGGCGAAGGTCGTCTCCCCGATGGTGACCTGCCGCTCCTGCATGGCTTCGAGCAGCGCGCTCTGCACCTTGGCGGGCGCCCGGTTGATCTCGTCGGCCAGGATGATCTGGTGGAAGATGGGGCCTTTCTTCACCGTGAAGTCACCGGATTTCGGGTTGTAGACCAGGGTGCCGATGAGGTCCGCCGGCAGCAGATCGGGGGTAAACTGAATGCGCTGGAAAGAGGTTTGCATGGCACGGGCCAGGGTGGTCACGGTGAGGGTCTTGGCCAGCCCCGGGACGCCTTCGATGAGGACATGGCCGTTGCAGAGGATGCCCACCAGCAGCCGGTCGACGAGGTCCCGCTGGCCGACGATGACGTTTTCCACCTCCAGCCGCAGCCGCTGAAGAGTCCTGCTCTCCGTGAGCACCTGCTCGCTGATTCGTTTCACATCTACCGACATGGACCATACTCCTCCGCTATGGATCTCCGCAGAATACTTGGAGACTTCGGTTTACCGTGTTCAGACGACACCTTGAAAGGTCAAAAAAGGTCGGAGCAAATTTTAGAGACTCACTCCGAAAAGTCAAGACGGGGCACTGATTTCCAGGTTGCAGAATGGGCATGATTGCCCTATCCTCAGAGGTCGGTATCTGGGGTCATATATAGTCGTTAACGATAGAGCCTCCTGCAAAAGTCCCTCACGGCGTCATTCCGGCAGGGTTTTTGGGCCGGAATCCAGGCTTTAAGGTCCCTGGACCCCGGCTAGAAGCACGCCGGGGTGACGGAATTTGAGACTTTTTCAAGAGTAATTCATGTCCCTTCGGGACACCCTGAAACCATGAAAAGGACGGAGCCTAACGGACAACCCGTAACCCGTAACTCGCAACTCGTAACTCATAACCCGTAACCCGTAACTCGTAACCCGCAACCCGTAACTCGTAACCCGCAACCCGTAACCCGTAACTCGTAACCCGTAACCCGCAACCCGCAACTCGTAACTCGCAACTTTTCAGGGCAGGCAAACCCATCAGGCCGGCTGGAGGGAGACGTCAACACGGCACAACTTGTCGGGGGATTCGTATGGCTGAGTGCAGCGCCACAGAATATGGTGACCATTATTTGTGGCATGGGCGTCTCGCCCGTGTATGTCACAGGGTGGCAGCTTTGGGTTGGGTGCAGCGGAGGGGGACCCAGCATGACTCATCGGTGGGTTTCGGCGCAAGAAGCCGCGCCTCTACCCACCCTACACATCAGCCGCATAATGGGCACTTATTTGTGGGGCACGGTACCAAGCTTTATGGACTCGTCCTTTCCTGGCTGTTTCTGGCACAGCTGCTGGTTTCACTGGCGGGGGCCACTCCTTCGGACGATCCGGAAGTCCTGGCCCGCCGCGGCAAGGAGATCGGCGGTACGGGAACAGAGCTGCCGGTCGTCACCCTGAGCAAGCCCGAAGGCGGCTGGACAACCAGCCTTCAATTGGAAATCGCCGGGACCTGCTCCGACCCAACCGCCGATCCCGTGGTGGTCAATATCAATGGGGTCCGCTATTTTGTCCGTTCGGCCGAGGGCGCCTTTTCCCGCAAGTTTCCCGCCGCGAAGGGCAAGAACACCGTGATCGTCGAATGCGCCAACAAGGCCGGTGTGGGCCGCGCCACGGCGGCGGTGGAAGCGGTCATCAGCCCCCTGCCTCTCAAGGTGGTGCTGACCAACGATACCGATTCCGCCTATACCGACCTGCACCTCTACGAACCGGATAAGACCCACGTGTACTGGGCCGAAACGAGCTCTCCTTCGGGGGGGATCTTTTTCCTCAACCAGCAGGGGGAGTCTTTCGATGCGGCGGGCTACGGTCCCTACCTCTATGTACACCCGGCACCGCCCACCGGCGTCTTTCGGGTCGATGTGAACTACTGGCCGGGGGGCGCCGTTCAGCATACGCTGGCCAACCTCGATGTCATCACCGACGAAGGCCTCCCCACGGAAAGCCGCAGGCGCATTCGCAGCCCTCTGGCCCGGCCGGGTGAAACGCAGACCCTTGCCTATATCGTGATCCGAGGCAACAACCTGCCGCCCGGGATTTTCGCGCCCGGCCAGGACCCCGAAGCCAACATGCCGCCCGAAGTCAGAGAATACAAAAAGAAAGGCGAACCCAAGCTCGAAGGGAATGACGAGGAGGCGGCGTACCTGAGCCCGGGGGACGAAAAAGCGCTGCGGCAGACGGTAACGCGCCTGGCGCTGCTTCAGGCAAGAAAACCGAGCCCGCAGTGGGACAAACGCCAGCGGGACTGTTCCGGGCTGGTGCGGTTCGCCTATCGTGAGGCTCTCGGGATCGGCTCCACCAGGGAACAGCACAAGCTCGGGGTGCCCGGGGCCCTCCATCTGCCGGGGCTATCCGCGTTGTCCAGAAAGGCCTTTCCCGAATACCCGCAGATCTGGCAGGTGGGTTTTGCCGGCGACGGCAAGCCTCGCTTCGGTGCTTTCGCTGACGCGGAGACGCTCATCGGCTTCAATTTCCGAAAAAAAGCCCGCGACCTGTGCTCCGCCCGGAATGGCGATTTGCTCGTCTTTCAGAAGGCCCTCGAAAGCGAGCAACCCTATCACCTCATGATTTTCGTGGAAGATCGTCCCGCCAACCTGGTCGTCTATCACAACGGGGCCGGCGGGGAGGAGGCGCAAGTGCGCGTCGTCCGGGTGCGCGATCTCAGCGAATCCCCTGACCCGGTTTGGATCCCCAGCACTGACAACCCTCATTTCCTAGGAGTCTACGAGTGGAATCGTCTGAGACCAGGAAAGCAGGAAAGCTCATAGCCGGTCTTTGCCTGACCGTCGCTGCCGTGGGGCTGCTCTTCCTCTGGACCTGTCAAGGGCTGCACACGGCCCGTTTGAGTGAATCCGTGCGCGGTGATCTCCCGATCCTCAACCTCACCGTGAAGCTCATTGATGTGAACGGGAAGGCGCTCGCTCCCCCATCGTCGCGCCTGGTGGATACCGCCGCAACGGAGGCCCCAAAACCCGCCGCAGCCACTCCCGAAGACTGTTTGGAACTCATCGGCGGCGACACCGGGGAGCGCTCAACCCTTGCCGATTTGAAAGACCGCCCGCCCGCATGTCCGAAAACCGCGACCTGGATCGTCCGGCGGCATCCTATCGCCTTTTCCCTCTATTTCCAGGACGCCGGCAAGCTGCTCGCCTGGTTCGAGGCCAGCACACAGGCAAAAGCGCTCTTCCAAAGCAGGCTGTTTCAAGGAATCTTTTATGACCTGCTGCACAGCACCAGCGTGCGGGCGGAGGACCTCAAGCTCGAAGGTCTCCAGGGGGCGTTTCTCGCGACCCTGCTCAGAGAAGCGCTGCAGGCTCACGGCGAGTTTCACTACGACCTCGCTCACGGGAAGAAAGGGTTTGTCTTTTCGTTTGTGCGCAACGACTGCCCCTTCGCCGCCAAGGCTCTGCCCGCAGCCGCGCGCGTGCTGGCGCGTAACGGCTACCGCATCCCCAAACTCCCGGAACCCATCCTCGAGATGCGTATCGGTCTCCAACCGATCTTTCTTACCCAACATGAGGAGCGGGTCTACCTGGCTAACGGCCTCGAAGCGCTCCTCAATACCCTTGAAAGCCTGCCGCCACCCGCGAAGCATCTCCCGAAAACCCCGCTGGTCCTGACCACTCGAGCCGAAGCCTTTGTTGATAAGCTTCTGCCGGTAATGGTTGGCGAGCCGACCTGGACCATCGACTTGGGCATGGACTTTTCAGACGAAGCGCCGGGAGTCCTCCAGTTTGCGCCCGGGAAGTTCGCCTCGCAGCTCCGGCCGAAGCTCTTCAAAGGTGTCGCGGCGGGGATTCCCCAGGATGTCTTTGCGGCCGTGGCGACCAGTTTCCACCTGACACCCGGGATGAAGGCGGAGGACTGGCAGCGGCTGGCCGCGCAGGGGCCGGCTGGCCCCGAGCCAAACGGGGTGCCGGAAGCCGGGATAGCGGTGCTGTGGGACCTTGCCGCGGAGGAGGAGCCGCTTTCTCATGTCGGGGTGGTGATTGCCAATCAGACCACCCCCGATGAGGTCGACACCTTCAAGCGATACTTCACCGACCAGGAGCTCACCGCCGCGTGCGGGGGCGGTACGGTCTTTCTTGCCGCCACCTCGCGCAGCCTCCTCACGCGCATGAGGGAATCGTGCGAGCGCCAGTCCCTGAGCATCCTCGACTGGGAACGCGGGGCAAAAGCCAAAGTGATTGAGAACGCCCAACTGATGCTGTTCATGAACCCCGGCACCGCCATGCGGGAGCTCATGCTGACGGGCGGCGCCAGGAGCACGGATAGCGGCGACTTCGAACCCGAATGGAAGCAGCAGTACGAAAAGGCCAAGGAGGCGATGCGGCAGGACGGCGAAAAGGTGTTCCGGGCGCTCCCCACCTTTGCTTATGCCGGCAACGCGGTGACGAAGGCCCCCGAATGCCGGCTTACCGGGTTTACCGTTAAACCAGACCCTGCCCGATAGCCCGCAAGGCTCACGCATGAGGAGAGAGATGTTGCCATGTTGGTGTGCGGCTTTCTCCAGGAATTCAGTTAAGGGCAGCCGAAAGAGCTCCGCGGCACGGGTTTCTGAAATCATCTCCTCCGTTTTCTGATCATCGGGTTTTTTCAAGCCCGCTAATTCGTCACTCAATCTTTGCCTTCCCGTAACAGGATCGTAACAATTGCTTCATAAAATGTCCGAACAGTTGCAAGCAACGATCGTTTGCCGAGGAAGAAAGCGAAATAATGAGAGAACAGAGTGAACAACGATGGAGGAGTCACAGGATGAAATGGAAATCATTCGTTTTGGCTACAGCGCTGGTGGGTTATTTGCTGTCCGGGGTTGCTGACGCGGGTTCAATCCGTATGGATGGATCAACCACGGTCCTGCCTATTGCCCAGAAAGTGGTGGAAGCGTACATGAAAGAGCATCCGGACGTGAATATCAGCGTCTCGGGAGGCGGTTCCGGGAATGGCATCAAGGCGCTCATCGACGGGACCACTGACCTTGCCAACAGCTCTCGTTTCCTGAAAGACGAAGAAGTGAAGCTGGCCCTTGAAAGGGGAGTCTATCCCGTACCGTTCGCCGTTGCCTATGACTGCATCGTTCCCGTGGTGCACCCGGAGAACCCGGTGAAGGACCTGACCATGGCTCAGCTCAAGGCGATCTATATGGGCGAGATCAAGAACTGGAAGGAAGTGGGTGGCTCGGACAAAGAAGTCGTGGTGGTTTCGCGGGATACCTCGTCCGGCACTTATGAGGTATGGGAAGAGAAAGTGATGAAGAAAGAGCGCGTCTATGCCGGCGCCCTCCTCCAGGCGTCCAGTGGGGCGGTGGCTCAGACCGTTTCGAAGAACAAGTTTGCCATCGGCTATCTTGGCATCGGCTACGTCGACAAGAGTGTGAAGGCGCTTACCGTGAACGGCATACCCGGCAATGAAGAAACGGCGCTCAGCGGCAAATTCCCGGTTTCGCGGGCGCTTTTCATGTTCACCAAAGGCTGGCCGTCAGGGGACATTCTCAATTTCATCAACTACATTCTCAATCCGCAAAAAGGTCAGAAATTCATCCGGGAAGCTGGCTTTGTGCCCCTCTATTGACCCTCGTTGCGAAAGAACTGCTCTGCGCTTTGCCAGTTAGGTGGTGGTGTTACTGACTCGTGAGGCGACCTGCTGCTCATGGAACAACGAAGACCAGCTCCGGCTGAAGACCGACTCGGTTTCGAAAACCGAGTCGGTCTGGGACCTCTACCACGGAGATAGGGGAAATGACGGTGAAGGGGGAGCTGACTCGCCGGTGTTTGCCGAGGAGGTAATGTGCATGGAGTCTCGCCAGATTAAGGAAAGGGCCATTCGGCTGGGCTTTCTTGCCACCGCATCGGTCTCCATCCTGGTCTTGTTCCTCATTCTCGTGTTTCTTTTTGCCGAAGGTCTTCCCATCTTCAGGAAGGTGTCGGTACCGGGCTTTCTCTTTGGCCAGGAGTGGTATCCTACCTCCGCGCCCCCCGACTTCGGCATCTTCCCGCTCCTGGTGGCCTCCCTGGCCGTTACCCTGCTTTCGGCCGTCATGGCCATCCCCCTTGGCGTCATGACCGCTATCTACCTTGCCGAAATCGCCTCGGCCAGGATTCGAGAAGTGGTGAAACCTCTGGTCGAACTGCTTGCGGCCCTGCCGTCGGTGGTGATTGGTTTTTTCGGGATGGTTGTGGTTGCCCCGTTCCTCCAGGAATTCCTGGATCTGCCCACCGGGTTGAACCTGTTCAACGCTTCCCTGATGCTGGCGTTCATGTCGGTTCCCACGATCTGCAGCATCTCCGAGGACGCCATCTACAGTGTCCCGAGAGAACTGAAAGAAGCTTCTCTGGCGCTGGGGGCCACTCACTGGGAAACCATTCTCCGGGTCATGCTCCCGGCTTCGCTTTCAGGGATCAGCACAGCGGTGATCCTGGGTATGTCCCGAGCCATCGGGGAAACCATGGTGGTGCTCATGGTGGCGGGGGGGGCGGCCTTGATTCCGACAGGGACCTTCAAACCGGTACGGCCGATGCCGGCGAGCATTGCCGCCGAAATGGCCGAAGCCCCGTTTCGCGGCGATCACTACCACGCGCTCTTTGCCATCGGCGTCATGCTCTTTCTCTTTACCCTCTGCTTCAACCTGGTGGCCGACCACATTGCCCAGAAGCATAAGCAGGTCGGGGCGGCAACGCTTTAGGAAAGGTGAGGGGTGAGGCGTGAGGCGTGAGGAGTGAAAGGTGGATGGGGGGTGGAAGATGACATCCAGGGGAACTGCTGCAGGCAGCGTTCAGAGCATGCCTGAGCCCAACGAAGAGAAGATAAAGCGCTTTCGAGAGAGGGGTGGAGGCGATCTGCTCAGGAGCAGGATCGGGGCCTCTCTGGCGCCCGGTCGGCGGTGGACTCAGTCCGGCGTTTTCGGGCTGTTCCGCTTGGCGGCCCTGATCAACGGCCTGGCGCTGCTTATCATCCTTGCCTTCCTGCTCTGGCATGGCTGGCGAGCGCTGAGTTGGAGCTTTCTCACGCAGGTCCCCACGGATTCGATGACCAAAGGGGGCATTTTCCCCTGCATTGTGGGGACGTTCCTCTTGAGTTTCGGCGCGATGCTGGTGGCCTTTCCCTGGGGAGTGGCCTCGGCCATCTACCTCCATGAATATGCGCGGCCCGGGCCGATGATGCGGGCGATTCGCCTGGGCATCAACAACCTTGCGGGAGTGCCTTCCATTGTTTTCGGGCTGTTCGGCCTGGCCTTTTTTGTGATCTGGTGCAGCCTGAAAGTAAGCGTCCTGTCCGGGGCCCTGACCCTGGGGGCACTGATTCTGCCGGTCATCATCGGTACGGCGGAAGAGGCCCTGCGAGCGGTACCGGCCACCTACCGGGAAGCCTCGTTGGCCCTGGGAGCGACCAAATGGCAGACCATCTACCGGGTGGTGCTGCCCGCAGCATTTCCCGGAATGCTGACCGGATGCATCCTCGGCATCAGCCGGGCGGCAGGAGAGACGGCGGCCATCATGTTCACCGCGGCCGTTTTTTTCACTCGCCAATTGCCGTCATCGCTTTTCGATCCGGTGATGGCGCTGCCTTATCACATCTATGTCCTGGCCACTGCCGGCACCGAAATTGAACTCACGCGCCCGCTCCAGTATGGCACGGCCCTGGTGCTGATCGCCCTGGTCTTCAGCATGAACCTGATCGCGATCTTTTTCCGTGCCCGCCTGCAGAGAAGGTTTTGAATGTCGGATTTTCAATTTCGGATTTCGAATGTCGGATTTCGGATGTGGGGGATAGGATGTGAGACGTGGGATTTCGAATGTCGGATTTCGAATGTCGAATTTCGGATGTGGGGGATAGGATGTGAGTCGTGGGATTTCGGATTTCGAATGTCGGATGTCGGATTTCGAATGTCGAATATGTGGGCATCTCCTATGATGACTGATTTCGGATGTGGCTGGAGGGACTTCGAAGATAAACAGGGATCCATCAGGCCGGTGGTTTTGGTGATCTTGTGCTCTTGCCTGTTGCGACGAAAATTGCCAGAAGTTCACCACATTCCTTTTTCAAAGGCTCAACCACCTGAGTTTCAATAAGCTTCAGCTCCTCCAACAGCTCCAGCCAATAGAGAGTCTCATCCGCTTCCTGTTCGACGATTCCGATCTTTGACAAGAAATCAGCCCTGGATCGCGCTCTGCACGCCTCCCTGTAATTGGCTCCAATACTCGTGCCGGACTTCAGCAACTGATTGCCCAAAACATCGGTGATTCTGTTCTTTGGCAATGAAGATACGGTCTTTACTACGCCTAATGCGAACTCCCTGGTTCGGTTTCGAAGCTCCTCCTTATTCATGACATCCCTCCCCTCCACATCCGAAATCCGACATCAAAACCTTCTCATATCCCCGCCACCCCTTCAAATCCGAAATCCGACATCCGACATCCGAAATCCGAAATCCGAAATTCACTCCTGGCAATGGTGTTTGATGTTGACGCCTTTGTTGATAAAGATGACGCTTTCGGCGATGTTGGTGGCCTGATCGGCAACGCGTTCCAGGCAGCGGGCAGCGATGATGGTCTGGACGGACCGTTCCACCGCGGGCACCTCTTGGACCATATATTCCAGAAGGTCTTTGAGGACCGTGACGTTCAGCTCATCAGCGGTATCGTCCATCTGACAGACTTCGTGAGCCTGGTCTGAGTTCTCGTTGACAAATGCGTGGAGGACCGTTCTGAACATATCCAGGGCCACCTCTCCCAGCTGTTCTATGGCGGGATTGGCGGGCAGCGGCGGCCGAGTGCTGAGGAATTGGGCGCGCTCCGCGATGTTGACCGCCTGATCGCCCACCCGCTCCAGATCAACCGCAATCCTCATACATCCGATTATGAAGCGCAAATCGCGAGCCATGGGCTGATCCAGGGCGAGCAGGCGCAGGGATTGGCGATCAACGGCGACCTCCAGTAGATTGATTTCCTGGTCGCCGTTTATTACCTCGTCGGCCAGTTGGGTATTTCGGGTGAGGAGAGCTTGCAGGGATTTCTGCAACGCCTTCTCGGTCAAGGCGGCCATCTGCAGAATCATCATGCGAAGCTCTTCCAGTTCCTGGTGAAAGCGACTTTCCATGGATCAACTCCTAACCGAACCGGCCGGTGATGTAGTCTTCCGTCTGCCGGAGCTGGGGTTTGGTGAAAAGGGTCTCCGTTACATCCACCTCAATGAGCTTACCCATGTAGAAGAAAGCGGTGTAGTCGGAGACTCGCGCCGCCTGCTGCATGTTGTGGGTAACGATGACGATGGTGTACTTCGCCTTGAGCATGGCGATGAGGTCTTCGATCTTCTGCGAGGCGATGGGGTCGAGCGCTGACGCGGGTTCGTCCATCAGCAGGACTTCGGGTTCCACCGCCAGGGCCCGGGCGATGCAGAGGCGCTGCTGCTGGC
>CAZDKX010000143.1:0-11657 GCA_964505935.1 uncultured Syntrophobacteraceae bacterium | reverse complement strand
CATGTCCCGCAAATTCAGAACCATGAAGGCAATTTTCTATCCTAAACGAGTATAAGTAAGTTTTCGAAAACGATGATGGTGTTAATGGTCAGTCTTCGTCCACGACAAAGATCTCTTCACCACATTTATCACAGATCACATGCTCTTGATCCATGACCAGTACGTTCTCACATTTAGGACATCTGGCGATGAACACTTTTGGATCAAAGGTAGAAGGTCTGATATCAGTCTTATAGATGTTCATAATCCTTCCTCCTGCTTGAATTGATCCCCCGATCGTTGCCGGAATTGCCATCCACGCGGCAACAACAGGTTCGAATCCCCGCTCAGTCCTTGTAAGCTCCCGCGCAAATGATCAAATTATCGATCTTCTCAAAATACGCAATCTTGGGACGCCACTCTCTCGTTGCCGGATTGTACCACAGGTATTCCACCCACCCGCTGCCCTTGGTGTTGGCGGCGTCGAGGATCTCCTTGATGAAGGGCTTGCCGGTGGAATCCTTGAGGTCAGCAAACTCCTCTCCCACGAACTTTTCGTTGACGCCATGCGCGAGCATGGTCCCGTGGGGACTCAGGACGTAAACATACATTTCATCTTTGACAAACATGCCGGAGACATCGGTAAAAGCAGCAAGAGCGATCCTTTTCCCCGAGACTTTGTAGAAGGCGATGGCCTGTTCCACCCATTTCTTCGCATCGTTCTTGGATCTTGCACTCATGGAGCCCTCCTTTGCTGTGAGGTGCAAACCGTGGCTGGTGGTCCTTATCACTTCCTTCTATATAGCACCCGCCCGTGCTTTTTGAAAGAGCTTGAATACTGCCGGAGCCACCATCTCGAAAGGTGATGTTGAGACAGCTTCATTCTCCGAAGAGGGTGACCATCACCTTTCTTTGCCTGGCCTTGATATCGCACTCGAGATGAAAGATCTGCTGCCACGTCCCGAGGACAAGCCTGCCGCCGCTCACGGGTACGGTCAACGAAGGCCCCAACAGGGTCGCCTGCAGATGGGAATGACCGTTGCCATCGTGCCAGGCCTGTTCATGCCCGTACTGGCGACTGGGAGGGATCAACCGCTCGAGAAGTTCGGGAAGGTCCTTCTCGAGTCCCGGCTCGAACTCGATGACGCCAACGGCCCCCGTGCTGCCCACATTGAAGATGTGGGCGATCCCCGTTTGCATCCCCGAAGCGGCGACGATCCGGGCCACTTTTTCGGTGAGGTCGTGCATGTCGCCATGGCCCGTGGTACTCACGGTGATGGTCTCCTGGAAAACCATGTTTCCTCCTGTTTTCGTCGTGATCGGTCGCATATGCTCGGAGAGAAAATAATGGTCGCCTCCGTGAGGCTTTGCCCGTTTCAGCCCCTACCCGGGGTGCCAGCTTGTCGGCTCGGGGATTGCGGATGCCGTGCGCCATGCCAACCTCGTTGGAGTACATTGAAAGCATGCTGAAGTATATACACCGACCGCTGTTTGCTCAACAGGTAATCGGGCAGCTCGCGCCAAACCCTCGACAACCGATTCCAAAGGAGTATGGCAAGACGGACGAAGGTCTCAAGCGCATGAGCAGGCAAGATGTGGTAATCTGCTCAGCGTGACCGGGTCGGCTATCCTGCTCAACTCAGAGGGGGGGATTGTTTTTGTTCCGCTCCGTGGAGCGCCTCGTCAGCATGAAACTGGAAGACCATTTGAAATCCCGCGGCCGGGCTGCCTCCTCCATGGTCCATGCGGCAGTCTGCCAGGCAGTCTTGGAGCAGCGTCCTGGATACCTCGAGGAGTTCGCCAACCCCAACGTCCCGGCCCTTGAATGACGGGAAAAGGGACCGACGCAGCGTTCAAAGGGAGCTACTCCAAGAAGTCATAAAGGGACAACCGAACAAGCCAATCGAGCTGACTGAAAACCACAGGCGTGACATTTCTCGGCTCCGAGGGAATTGGCCCAGCCCGGGTGCTCGCACCTGCGCGCTTTTCAGAGCTCCAGATGGGACCGTTCGACCCGCTCTCTCCGGTTTCAGCTAAGCCATATCGATGGGACGTGATACAATGCGATTGAATCTTATCCGGGGAGAATACCATGCGCGTAAGTGACAGAATATACGAAGAGCTGAAGAAACTGCCGGAACCACTTCAGGCAGAGGTGTTGGATTTCGTTCAAAACCTGGCCTCAGAAATGGAACAAAAAGGCACGCTCAAAAATGAATACACGTCGACCAGCTTGTCTCTCTCGCTCGCCATGCGAGGCATGGAAGATGAAGAGACCCCGAGCTACTCCGCCAGTGACTTGAGGGAGACTTTCTGATGAGAAGGTCCGGGCAAATCGTCCTCTTCAGGTTTCCGCAAACCGATCAGTTGAATTCAAAGCTGCGGCCGGCTCTGCTCATTGGGAGACTGCCTGGTCAGTTCGACGACTGGCTCATTTGCAGGGTCTCATCGCAAATCAGGCACTGTGTTGAAGGATTTGATGAAATAATTCATCAAGATGCTGCCGATTTCTCTGGATCTGGACTGAAGACTGCAAGCGTGGGCCGGGTCGGCCGCTTGGCGGTAGTTGACGAAAGTATTGTGGTTGGCTCAATCGGCGAAATAGATCGTGAAAGGCTGAAGAGAATCAAGTCGCGGCTGGCCGACTGGTTTGTGAGCAGCTAAGCTGATCTATGTGAAAGGGAAGTGCATTCCTGGATACTCAGAGCAGCACGCTGTGGCGGGCGGCAGGGGGAGGACGAGATGAGGCGAACGGGAAGGGGCGCCGGCGACCGCGCGGCCGATCTGGACGAGCTGATTGCGGAGATCACCGTCGACGCCCATGGCGACGACGAACAGCTCTGGGCCTTCCACGACGCGCTGCAGGAAGCCATTGAGCTGCCGTGCGACGCGTTCGTCATCGGGGAACCCGTGTCGGTGATGGCCCTTGACTACGATGGCAACCCGCGCCGTGGTCTTGTTGCCCGTTGCCGACGTGAAGACGGCTCGGAGTACCTGGTCGCGGCATCCGAGATCGTTCTCACGCCCCGAGTCATGGGAGACCATTTCCTGGAGGCCTACCGCAAGTGGCTGGGCCTCGATCCTCTGCCCGAGCAAGCCGTTCCACCCAGCCGCCGCGGGCGCCAGCACAAGGTCGCGGCGACGGACCTCGACTTGAGCCGGTCCATCGAGCTTGTCGTCCTGTCGCGCAAAGAGAACACGGCGCGTTGCCGGCCCGTGGGGAGTGATCGCGCCATCACGCTCCGCGCAGGTCGCCTGTGGGATGTCGCTCCAGGCGAGGTTGTGGTAGTGAAGCCGCGCAAGCAATGGAGCTACGCTGGTCACCCGTATCTGTCGGGAGAGATCGAGTCCAGGCGGCTCGACGTGGCCGCGCTCGGCCTCGTGCCGCTCAAGCTCGAGGACCAGGGGACGTGGGCGCCCGACGAGCACTACTGGGGCGAGGAGGATGAGCCGGCAGAGGAGTGGGCCATGCCGATCATCGCTTGCGGTCCCCGGCAGACGTTCGCGATGGAGCAGATCCTTCCGGGATGGGACCCCGAAGACTTCGACTCCGACCCGATCGGCGAAGCCATCGACCTCATGGACGCCGGCGACCGTCCGGGCGCTGAGAGGATCCTGATGGAACTCTGCCAGGCCGATCTGCGCTGTCTGGATGCTCACGCCCACCTCGGCCGCCTGGCCTTCGATGACAAAGCCGAGGAAGCGATCCGCCACTACGAGGTCGGCGTCTGCATCGGCGAGCTCTCTCTCCCGCCGGATTTCGATGGCCTCCTGCCCTGGGGGCACATCGACAACCGTCCGTTCCTGCGATGCCTGCACGGTTACGGCCTGTGCCTCTGGCGGCTCTCGCGGTTCGATGACGCCGAGCGGGTCTTCGAGCGGATGCTCTGGCTCAACCCTTATGACAACCAGGGCGTACGCTCCCTGATCGACGAGATGCGGGCGAAGACCTCTTGGGAAGATCACCAGAAGAAGCGATGAGACGATGACCACGAAAACGAAGAAACCGATCCGGAGACTGCAGGCGTGGATCGACGCGCGCGGGCGTCACCGGCTCGCTGGTTTCCAAGCTCCGGCTTGGAAACCCTGGTCAGCCAAGCGCCAGCTTGGCGTGACTCGTGGCCCCTGGAGGCTGGAGCTTCCGAGACTGCGTTCCCAAGCTGGAGCTTGGGAACGAGCGTAACGAATGGACAGTCACACGAAGACCTACTAAGGTATCGTAAGGAACAGTGAAGATCCTCACCATAGCCGCAGTGGTGTTTTTCAGCTCATTGAGCAGTCTTCATGCCGGTGAAGTAAGGCTGATCGTGCGTGGGGACGACTTGGGGATGACTCAGGGTTCCCTCGTCGCCTTTGAAAGCGCTTTCAACCGGGGAATTCTGACCTGTGCATCCCTTATCGTCTGTGCACCGTGGTTCGAGGCGGCCGCGGAACTGACCAGGAAGAACCCGAGCTGGTGTGTTGGGGTTCATCTGGCGCTCGTCGGCGAGTGGCGGGGATACCGATGGCGGCCCGTGCTGCCCTGGGACCAGGTCTCGTCTCTCGTGGACGAGGACGGGTCCCTGTATGGCGATCCCGAGGAGCTAGCGGCCAAGCGACCGAGGATCGACGAGATTGAGGCGGAGTTGCGGGCACAGGTGCGCTTGGCCCTGAAGAAGGGCGTCAAGGTACAGTACCTCGATATGCATTACCTGGGGCCCCGAGAATACCCCGGCCTCGAGGAGGTCATCACCAGGATCGCAAAAGACTACGACCTTCCGATCTCCGGGCGAATGGGAGAAAGACCCGTCAGAGGCATCTACAAGGTACCGGTGGTGGAAAAGCAGGCAAGGGCGACAGCCATGTTGAACGAATTGTCGCCGGGCTTGTGGCTGTGGGTGAGCCACCCCGGCATCGCCTCTCCTGAGCAGGAGGCGCTCGTCCATACCGCCGAAAAGGACGTCTTCAAGAATGGCGGGGTTGGGCCGCACCGCGCGGAAGAAACCAAGGTCCTCACCAGTCCGGAGGTAAGATCCGTCATACAGGAGAGAAAGATCCGGCTCACCGACTACCGCGAACTATGGCTTGAAAAGAAACAAAAGCAGTAGCCGCATGCCCCTGGGGGATGACCGAGTGCTGCGGACCCACGCTCCATATCCGCTGGCTGTAGACGGATCAGCCGGCCGGCGGAGAAAAGATCGCCATGAGGGGGGGAGCCACCCATCTCAGCGATCGGCGGAGACTTTCCGTTCCACGATGGCGGCGATGCCGTGGCCGCCGCCGCCGCAGATGGTTTCCAAGCCGTGGCGGGCGTTGCGCCGCCGCAGTTCATGCAGGAGGGTCACCATGCGCATGGTGCCGGTGGCGGCGATGGGGTGGCCGAGGGAAATCCCCGAACCGTTCACGTTGACCTTGGCGTCGAGTTCCTCCAGGGTCAGGCGCATCATCTTGGCGTCCGCCAGCACCTGGGCGGCGAAGGCTTCCTGGATTTCGATGAGATCGATCTCGCCCATGGCGAGGCCGCTCTTTTCCAGGGCCCTGGTGACCGAGGCCGGCACGGCCGGATAGGTGAGGGTCGGGTCCGAGGCCGCGACGGCAAAAGACTTCAGGATCGCTAAGGGCTCAATGCCGAGAGCCTGCGCCCGGCTTTCACTCATGAGCACCACGGCGGCGGCCCCGTCGTTCTCACTCGATGAGTTGCCCGCCGTGCAGATGCCGTCCGGATAAACCGTGGGCAACCGGGCCAGTTTCTCCAGTTGAGCATCGCGGCGCGGCGGCTCATCGGTATCGATGACAAGCGGCTCACCCTTTCTCTGGGGCACCATGACCGGTACGATTTCTTCCTTGAATTTACCCGCATCGATGGCCGCGCAGGCGCGCCGGTGGCTGCGAAGCGCCCAGCGGTCGGCTTCCTCGCGGGTGATCTGTTCGCGCCGCGCCGCTTCCTCGGCCCAGGTCATCATGGAGTTGAGCTCCCCGAACCGCTCGATGGGCTGCGACATGACCCGCGCCCGCTGAATGCGGTCGAAAAACGGCAGGCCCCACATGGCGAGCGAGCCGTGGCCGCGGGGCATGAAGCCCCAGCGGGGATCACGCTTCCCCCCCAGGCCCCATTTCACAAACTCGCCGGGAAGGTAGAGCTCGGCGCTGCTCATGTGTTCCACCCCGCCCGCGACGACAATGTCGGCATGCCCGCACTGGATTTTCATGGCCCCGAAGGAGATGCTGTCCAGGCCTGAGCAGCAGCGGCGATCGAAGGTGATGCCGGGCACATCGACGGGCCATCCGGCGGTGAGGAGCGCCATGCGGGCGATGTTTACATACTCGCCGCTCTGGTATGACTGCCCCATGATGACATCATCCACCCAGGCCGGCTCGATGCCGGCACGTTTGACCACTTCATTCAGTACCAGGGCCCCAAGCTCATACGCCGGCACTTCCCGCAGCACTCCCAGGTACCCACCAATCGGCGTGCGCACCGCCGCCACCATCACCACTTGTTCCATGACTTCCTTTCCCTGCGAAGTGAGCCGTCCAGCTTGGGAGCGAGCGAATCTTCCGTTTTGGACATACGCCGCTTGTTGGGTTTCGTTGCCACTCAACCCAACCTACAGCTACAGCTTACCCATTTTCTTGACCCCTCACCCCTCACTCCTAACCCCTTACCCCAATTTTCTACAGTCCCAGGTAGGCCCGGCGAATATCATCGTCCGCCATCAATTCCGCCGACGGCCCGCCGCGGGTCATGCGGCCGCTCTCCAGGACATAGGCCCGTTGGGAATGCTGCAGGGCCTGTTCCACGTTCTGCTCTACCAGCAGGATGGTGGTCTCTTCGGCCAGACCGGCCAGTGCCCGATAGATCTCCTTGGTGATGAGGGGCGCCAGCCCGAGGGAGAGTTCGTCGATGAGCAGGAGTTCCGGGCGGCTCATGAGCGCCCGGCCGATGGCCAGCATCTGCTGTTCACCGCCGGAGAGGGTCCCGCCCACCTGGTCTTTACGTTTGGCCAATACCGGAAAAAGATGCAACACATGGTCCATGGTCCGCTGGAGTTGAGCGCGGCCTCTTTTCGGGTAGGCACCCATTTCGAGGTTTTCCGCCACCGTCATGTCGCGATAGACGCGCCGGCCTTCCGGCACCAGCGCCATGCCGAGTTGGGTGATCTGGTAGGGTTTCATCCCGACCAGGGACTCTCCCTTGAACTTGATGGTTCCTCGTCGGGAGGGCAGCATGCCGGTAATGGCGGCCAGGAGCGACGATTTGCCCGCGCCGTTGCTTCCCAGAATGGCCACCCGCTCGCCCGGATGCACCTCGAGCGACAGTTCCCAGAGCACCTGGGTTTCACCACGGAAGACGTCGATTCCAGAAACTTGAAGCATGGCCGTTATTCTCCCAGGTAGGCCTGAATGACCCGCGGGTCCTTGACCACTTCCTCGGGTGTCCCTGCCATGAGCGGTCGGCCCTGATCCAGGACGATCACCTTTTCGGCGGCCTGCATGATGGCGCCCATGACATGTTCGATCCAAAAAACCGTCAGGTGGCGCTCGTCGCGCAGTTGGCGGATAAAGGCCACCGCCTGGCCGATCTCCTGCGTATTCAACCCCCCCAACACTTCGTCGAGCATCAGCAGCTTCGGTTTGGTGGCCAGCGCCCGGGCGATCTCGAGCCGTTTCTTCTGAACCACATTGAGATGGCGGGCCTCACTATGGGCCAGTCCCGCCAGGCCCACCGCCTGCAGGTATGCGAGACCGGCCTCCCGCCAGCTGTTGCCGGCATCGGCCCGCGGGCTGTTGATCATGGCTACGCCCACATTTTCCAGGCAGGTCATGGAACCAAACGGGCGGGTTACCTGAAACGTCCGCGCCAGCCCCATCCGGCAGGTAACGGTGGCGGGATAGCCGGTGATCTCGTCGTCGTCGAACAGAATTTGCCCGGAATCGGGTTTCAGTGCCCCTGCCACCACGTTGAAGAGGGTCGTTTTACCGGCGCCGTTGGGCCCAATAAGCCCCACAATGGTGCCCTTCTCGACGGAGAAGCTCACCTCATCGAGGGCCAGCACCCCACCAAAGCGTTTGCTCAGACCGTGGCCTTCCAACAATGCCAACTTATGTCCCTCCAGTACGGTTGTTCTCATCCCACCGCCACCGAAGCCGTCTTGCCCGGCTTGGGCCGTCCGGCAATATACGGGGATGCCAGACCCATGATCCCGTTGGGGGCAAAGCGGGCCACCACCAGGGCCACCAGGCCGAAGACCAGGACGTGGTATTCACCGTAGCCGCGAATATACTCGGCCAGGATTTCCAGGGAAAACGCGCCGACAATCGGTCCCACGAATGAACCCATACCGCCGATCACCGTCATCGAGAGCACCAGGAACTGCTGATCGAGGGAGGGAATCTCCGGGGTGATGAGGAGCAGGTAATGACCGTAGAGGCCACCCGCCATGCCCGCCAGCGCGCTCGAAACCGTAAAGGCCAGCACCCGCATCCTCACCACGTCGACGCCCAGGGACGCGGCGGCGCGCTCGTCATTCTGGACCGCCCGAAAATTGAGGCCGATATTCGAGTAGATGAGCTTGTACAGCACGATCAGGGTCAGCACGGCACCGCCCAGCATGATGTAGAAATAGACGGGTTTGGAATAGACTTCGACCAAACCCGGCACCTGAAGACCCATGGTGCCCCGCGTGATCTCGTATTCGTTGGTGATGATGATGCGCAGGATTTCCGAGAAGCCCAGGGTGGTGAGCGAGAGGTAAATGCCGCCCATGCGCAGGCAGAGCACGCCCACCCCGAGGCCAAGCAGGGCCGCCATGACACTGCCGATGCCGACTCCCAGCCACGGGTTTACGCCAAACTTGACCGCCAGGATGCCCGAAGTGTAAGCGCCGATACCGGCGAATGCGGCATGAGCAAAGGAGACCTGTCCGGTGTAGCCGGCCAGCAGGTTCCAGCTGGACGCCATCATCACGTAGAAGAGGCAGACGATCACGACGTGAAGATGGTAGGCATCCAGTGCCAGAGGCAGCAAGCTCAACAGCCCTGCCGCTGCCAAAAGCATGAAATAGAAACGTTTGTCCGTCACGACGCCTCCCCCGCGCTGTCTCTAGGCTTCTTTCCGGCCAAAGAGGCCGGCCGGCCGGGTGAGCAGCACCAGAATGAGAATGACGAAATTGAAGACATGCTTGTAACCGGTGGAAATGTAGGAAGCGCCGAGGTTTTCCACGAGCCCCAGGATGAGGCCCCCGATGACGCAGCCCCACAGCGACCCCATACCGCCCAGGACAACCACCACAAAAGCCGTCAACGCCACCGGCACGCCGGCGTTGGGGGTGACCGGGAAAACCGGGGTGAGGATCACCCCCGCGGCGGCCGCCAAGGCACAGCCCAGACCAAAACTCAGCATGTTCAAACGCGTGGTGTTCACCCCGTTCAGTTCCGCCATCTGCCGATCCTGACTGGTGGCTCGAATCATGCGGCCAAACCAGGTCTTCTTGATGATCAGAAAGATCACGGCGATCACGGCCGCCCCCGCGACAAGGGCGGCCAGCCGCTGGTTGCCGTAGTAGAAACTGCCGAAGATTTCGGTGGACCCGCTGATCCAGTTGGGCGGCTTACAGGGATACGGGTCGAAAATCAGGAGATAGGCATTCTGTAGCACGATGGACAGGATGAAGGTCAGAATGAGGGAGTACATGTCGTTGCCGTAGGTGGGGCGAATCAGGGTGATCTCGATGAGTACCCCGAAGAGGAACACCAGGGCGACCGCCAGGACCATGGCCAGGACAACATTCATCCCCAGGGTGCTGGCAAAGAGATAGCTGAAGTATCCGGCAAGGATATAGAGCTCGCCATGGGCGAAGTTGACGACGTTCATGATGCCGACGACCAGGGAGACCCCCAGGGCGGCCAGGGCATAGACAACCCCGATCACGACTCCATTCATTGTGGCCAGGGCAAACATGGTTCAACCCTTTTCTCGGAATCAGGTATTCAGCCGGGGAGGTCTCTGTGCTTCTCCTCCCACCACCGCTTCAGGAACGCTGGGAACCGCAGTCTTTCCGGGCGGGGATAACCCCCGCCCCTTGAGCCGCGGAAGCCCGAGCTTATGCGGGAGCGAACTCAACGACCGCTCCCGGCCCGCCATAGGCTCCGGCTTTGCGCATGAGTTTTCTCATCGCTATTTCATCAACTTGCCTGTCGCCGCTTCCCCAGGATAGAGCACCACCTGCTGTTTCTTCTGCCATTGGACGACCAGCATGGGCGGCATCCACTGATGGTATTGCGGGCCACCCTTTTCCGTACCGAACTTGACCGTGCCGCGAGTTACCAGCAGGTTGGTCTTTTCGAGAGCGTCCACCAGTTTGTCGGCATCGGTTGCCCCTGCGCGGTTGATAGCGTCGGCGGCAATGAGAATGCTGTCATAGATGGAACGGGATTTGTAATCGGTTGGCGGCCCGCCGAAGGCCTTCTGGTAGGCTTCTCGAAATTCGGTCGCCAGCTTGGTCAACTCGACCTTCTCGTGCATGGAAGAAACAAAGCATTCGAGGTCGCCGTAATCACCGACATTCTTCCAGTAATCGGGCCACAGGCTCGGCGGTCCCGCGCCATCGAGGATGATGGCTTTGGGGGTGAGCTTCACTTCGCCGGCCTGGGCCACGAAGTAATGCAAGCCTGAACCGTAAATGTAAGCCAGGACGACATCCGGGTCATACGCCTTGATCTTGTTCAACTCGGTGTAATGATCCTTGCTCTCCTTCTCCGTCGTCATGACTTCGAACTGGACCCCGGCTTTGGTGAGCGCGGCCTTGGTCAATTCGGCGATTCCCAGTCCCCAGTCGCTGGTCTCGTTCACAATAAAGGCCTTCTTAAATTTCTCCGCCACCACCCACTTGGCGATCGTTTCATTGACCACCCCGGAATTGGAGGGGCCGGCCCGGAAGACATGCTTGTAGCCTTTGGCGGTGATGGGATCAGCCCAGGCCTCGACGACAATGAAGGGGACCTTGAAGCGTTCCGCCACTTCGATCTCGGCCAGCGCGGACGAGGAGACGCTCTCGCCCAGGACCATGACCACCTTGTCCCGCGTGACGAGCCGTTCAAACCCCGAGGCCGCCTTTTCGGCGCCCGCCGTATCCTCAAAGACGATCTCCAGTTTCTTGCCCAGCACCCCACCCTTGGCGTTCACATAGTCGGTGCCCAATTTGATGCCTTCCTCGAAGGCCTTGCCGGTTGCCGCCGCCGATCCGGTGCGCGGGCCAACCACCCCCACCTTGATGGTATCCTGAGCCCAGGTAGTTCCGACCGCCAGGGTCAGACCAAGAACCAGCGCCAACAACCAGAGACCCGACTTCCTGTTTTTCATTGCCGACCTCCTTTACCATGAATGGTTAATGCTGCGGTTTCTCTACTGCTCATCCCCCCGCCACCGGCGGAAAAATGACCACCTTGTCGCCTTCGTTGAGCACCGACTCCAGATTGGCAGGACGCCCGTTGACGAGGATGACCCGCTCGACCTCAAGAGGGATCCCAAGGAGCTCGATGACCCGCAGGACTCGATCCCCGTCGGCGAGATCCGCGGGAAACACCCCTTCCTGCCCCCCACCATACTTGCGCAGGGTGGCGAAGAGCTCCACCTCGACTTTCATAGCGATTGCGACCCCTCTCTCGGAAACAGTCCCGGATGCGATGGCTTCCAGCTG
>CAZDKX010000142.1:0-11722 GCA_964505935.1 uncultured Syntrophobacteraceae bacterium | reverse complement strand
CGGCCCGTTATTCCAGTTGAATCCGAATGCGCTCTCCCGGCTGCATCTTGAGGCCCGGGTTGAGTGCACGTACACGCGCTGCCTTCTCGTCGGTCTTGTAGAATTTCATGGCGATGGATTCGGGGGTGTCGCCGGCGGCCACGGTGTAATACCAGATGCGTCGCTTCCCTTCCTTCTTGACGATCTTTTGGAAGACTCGCTTCGCCTGAGCGGCATCTTTCAGAATTTTCAGACGAACGCCTTCCCCGACCCCGAATAAGCCGATCTCAGGGTTGTGCTCCATGAGCACGGGATAGTAGTACCCCGTCCCGTAGAACATCTGCGAAACGTTCCAAAACGTGTCACTCTCCTTGGCTTCGTAAACCCAGAACCCTGCCGCTTGATCCGGTGTCCCGCCCTCGCGGGGCAGGCTTTCCCTGGCCACGTTCCGGGGAGGTGCGGTGAGCTTCTTGCCGCTTTTCCCCGGGAGGGGGGGGCCGAGTGCCTCCTTGCTCTGGTCACGGCTTACGGTGGGCTCGGGGCTGGCCGTTGCGCTATTTCCAGTTGCCTCAGGCAGCGCGGGCTGGGGCTCAAGCGGGGGGATTTCGGCGAACTCGGCCGGCAATTCATCGGATGAGTCCGAAGTTCCATCTTTCTGGCCTGGAGCCTCGGTTTCTTTGGCAGGCTCCTTCTCTGTGCCTCTCCCGTTCGGTGGTGCCGGCACGCCTGTGGCTGCGGGAACAGGGTGCACGACCTTGGCCGACAAAGCGCCTGCCGGTTGGCTTTCGCGGGAGGGGGCGTCCGGCATGGGATGTTTGCGGAACCGTGCGCCCGTCTCCCGGGAGGTCACTGCGGCGGGTGGAGGCATGGCACTGACACGTTGCTCCGGCTTTGCCTCCTCTCGCGGCACGGTTTGCGGCCGCGCGTCGAGGTTGGCCTGCGAATCGGCGAGGGCCGTCTGCAGGCGTTCGATATGTGACTCGAGCTGCCGGACGCGGTAAAGACTGACCGCCGCCAGGAAAATCAGGACGACGATCAGCAGCCCTGCAGCGCCCATCCAGATCAGCTGCTTCCGAGACCTTTGCGCTCTTGCACGCGGGTCATCGGGCAGGGACGTTAGGGAGCTGGAACCTTCCAGGCCGGCGTGGCACTGTGGGCATCGGGTAAGTTCCACGGGTATCCCAAGACAACCACATACGGGGCAAGCCTTCATAAGATGCTCCTTACCGATTTCGACGCAACCTCGGCAGTCTCCCTTTCGTAACCGAACATCATCGTGCCGGCCTGATTGACCATGGTGATCCGGCCGTCGGCTTTGGTGGAAAGAATGCAGTCGGAAACGCTGTTGATCAGGCGGCTGAGATACTGCTGGGAGTGCTTGTGCAGCAGGTATTTCTGGAGCGCCAGCTCAATGATGGTGTGGGTGATCTCGGACATGAGGTTGACCATCGCCAGCAGGCGTTCGCGGGTCATCAAGGGCACCCTGGCGAGCGTTCGCCGATAACCGTCCAGGCCGGTGATGCCGATGGCCCGGGCCCTTTCCAGTGCCGCTTCTTCGGCGATGGGCTCCTCACACACCTGGCCCGCCAGAATGGTCGCCAGATGATAGCCTTCCACGATCACCGGCGCAGCGCAGTCGATGAGTCCGCCGTTCAAGCAGGTGTATATGTGGGGTTTTCGCGAACGCGCCGATTCGATCCCGCCGTGGCGGTCGCTTTCGTGGCATTTGGCCTGGCCCTTTTCCGTGGAACGGCAAAAATCGAGGCAAAACGGGGTGAAATTGTGCGGGGCGGTGATGGGGCGCCCCTCTACGTTGGCCATGATGGAGGCAACCCCGGTTGCCTGCGTAAAAACGCGCAGGATTCTTTCCAATTTTTCTCGGCTGACAAGGTCCAGCAGTTGAATCGGACTGATCATGGCCCTCCTGCTAAACGCGATAATGCAGCTCGATTTTCAGCGGCAGGTCGCCCGCCAGTTCGGCGGCAGCCTCCTCGATGTTCTGGCGTTCCCTGGGGTTGTGAGCGATACCGCGAAGCACGATGTGCTCGCCGTCATAGATGACATCCAGGGTGGCGAACTGGATGGCGGGATTCACGCACAGGCCGGCCTTGATGCGGGCGGCCGCCGCCCGCATCTGCACCAGTTTTTTGGTTTCTTCGTTGGCTAGATGGTCCTTTTCCAAAAGAATCGTCTTAACCCGCTCGGTTGCCTCCTCAATGGTCTGGATTCCCATATCGAGCACGAGATCATATTCTTCATGGTTCTCCCAATTCTTTCGGTACAGGGAACGAATCCAGCACGACCGTCCATCGTCCTTCGTTTCCAGCAGCCATTGGGCGGTCTTTCGGTCCAACTCATCCCTCTGCATCACGTAGTCGAGCCGCGATTCAAGCGGCCCAACCGCATAAACCGTGAGCACGTGGGGAATACCTTTCAAGAGGAAGTTCGCCCCCATGCCGGCGATCACCACCCGGTCATCTACCGCATAATTCAGGACCGCACTTTGCAACAGCGCGTTAAACCCCCGGTAAGACCAGTCGTACCGTTCCCAGATCGTCGGGCAATGTTCAAACAGGCCCTTGCCCCATTCTTCCCATTTTTCGCCGGCCTCGCGGATATCATTCAGAATTCTCTCGCGATCGACATACGCATAGCCCAAATCATCGGCGACTTTTTGACCAACCTCTCGGCCGCCGCTGCCAAACTGCCTCGCTACCGTCAAAATGGCCATGATACCCTCATTCGCTCTTTTCCGGTTCAGGATTGACAGGAATCTCCGCTTCGCCAGCCTGGCTCTTTGCCCGCTCGGAGCTGACCATCCATTTCATCCAGAGTTTGCCGACAATGATCACGCCGACGGCTAAGACCGCTTCCACCGTGTACTGCGCTATCTTTGAAGGAGCCAGCCAGTCAACCACCACGGGGTCCGTCATGATCATCTCGCCGCCGACTCTCCCCAGGACCGCGGCTCCTAGGTAGATGATGATCGGGTATCGATCCATGAGCATGGAGAGGAGATTGCTGGTTAATACCACCAAAGGAATGCTCAAGCCCAGTCCAAAGAGCAGCAGAAACATGTTGCCGTGAGAAGCGCCGCCCACCGCCAGCATGTTGTCAATGGACATGGTGATGTCGGCAATGACGATGATTTTGACGGCCTGAAGGATGGTGGTAGCCTCCCGTTCGATTCCCTCTTCCGGCACGCCCTCAACAAAAAGCTTTACGGCAATCCAGAGAATCAACAGCCCGCCGACCAGTTTGATAAAGCTGATCACGAGCAGCTGAGCTACGAAAAAGGTAGCCACCACTCTGAGCAAAACCGCGGCTCCGGCGCCACAAATGATCCCCTTCCGCCGCTGTTCGGCAGGCAGTGATCTCACCGCCATGGCGATGATCACAGCATTGTCGCCCGCCAGAATCAGATCGATGATGACGATGCTGATAAGGCTGGTCAGAAACTGCAAGTCAAAATGTATCGACCCAAACCATCCCAAGTCCAAAGCCCCACCTCCTTATTCTGCAGCAGCGATTGTCAGTTTCCAAAAGTGTACAAGCGAACGAGCTGTGGATAGTATTAAAGACTGTTTCTTTGGAAGCAATAGCAAGGGCGAAAAGCCACCAGCTCACCGGAAGGCTGGTGCTGCCCCCCATCGAGACTCGGGAAGATCATAGGCAACCGCATGGCCAACGTCAACCCTTCTTTTTCAGCCCGGCAGGCCGCCACCGGGGAGTTAAGAGCGGATCTTGTCGGATCAATCGCCTTTCAGCTCCGGATGTTTCAAGCGAAGGCCTGTTCGGCAAGGTCCCGCCGGAGTTGCTGTGATTCTTTCTCGATGGTGGCGATGATCTCAGCGGCCCCCTCAGCGGCGGCCAACGTTGGTTTGATGGCCGCATAAAACTCCTTTTCCGCTGTGTTCAACCGGTTCAGGAGCAGCAGATAATTAGTGAGGGTATGGTAGGCCTCGCGGACCAGGGTGTCATAGTCGCCGCCCTCGACCATGAGCAGGTCCCGGTAATGGTCGACCAAGGCGTTGAGCCAGGAGACATAGGGCTTTTCGAGTTCTTCCGAGAGTCCGTATTGACGGACCTCCTGGTGCAAATCTATCCGGTGGTCCCCTTCGATGCTCTCGACCGCCAGTTCCAACGCTCGCCGCCGGGTGACCATGAAGTCTTCGTCAAACTTCATCCGGCCGCTCTTGTACTTCTGCATCCGGTAAATGAAATAGAGGAACAGGAGGGGGATCAACACCATCCAGTAACTGACTTTGGGCTTTTCGAACACCGCCGCCCCAATGGCATTGGCGAACGCCAGTTCGCGCGCCAGGATGAGTTCCTTTTTTTGCTCCAGGTTCTTCATGGTCAACCGGCGGCGGATCCCAAAAATAGCAACGGTTACTTCGCGCGGCCCGGCATGTATTCGAGGCTGTCGCGGATCCGTTCCGAACCCTCGGCAGGTTCCTCGAAGTCCGTGTAGTAAATGGCGGTGGCCCTCAGGCCGCGTTCGTCGATCACCTGCGCCATGTGCCTGGCACCGGGCAACAGTCGGGCCAGCGATCCGCCGCCGAAGATCAGCGCCCAGATCGCAACGAATCCGATGATCAGCCTGAGCCAGTGGCCAAAACCAATCCGCGGGGTCGAAGCCCCGCAGACCGTATTGTCAGGTGAGGCGCACTTTGTGGCCATGCCTTCCGTTTGTAAGCCTTTCTGTCCCCCCTTTGGCAAAAGGGGGAGGAGGGACCCTATCTTTAATGAGCCTCCTGCAAAAGTCCATCAGGGCGTCATTCCGGCAGGGTTTTTGGGCCGGAATCCAGGCTTTAAGGTTCATGGACCCCGGCTAAAAGCATGCCGGGGTGACGAAAAATGACTCTGAAACTCAGGGGCTTCCGGATGAAAACGAGTAGGTGCTCATCCGGAAACGACCCTGATTTCTCCTCCTCCTCGTGGAAAATCATTCGATTTTAGGCACTTGATTAACCCCCTTCCCTTGCCCCTCCCACCAAGAGAGGGGTTTTCGGATGGGAACGAGTTAGATGCCGGCCGTGACCTCCGGGAAGATGATGTAGAACATGATGTAGCCGATCAGCAAGGTGAAGCAGAGCTGGAAGCTCTGCCCAAAAACGTAAAGGGTGATGGGCTTGCCGCCTTTGAAGTAATGGCCGAACTCCCTGAAGTCCGTCTCGAGGCCGATACAGGTGAACGCCAGGGCGAAGAACCATTCACGCGCAATGCGGGTGAAGCCCCTCAGCACGCCGTGGTCGATCATGACCGAGCTCATATCGCTGCCCACGCTCTGGTCGATGATGGAAAAAACGATCGAGGCGGTGATGAAGCCGATCACGAACTTCGGGAACCGGTACCAGATCTCCCACCAGCTCACCTTCTGACCGGGCAGGCATTCGACCTTGGCGCACCAGTAGACGGCCACGCAAAAAGCCACGACGCCGATCAGCACATTCTGGATCATCTTGATGGTGGCCGCGACATAGAGGGCCTTCTGCCCCAGAAAAGCACCGGCCGCGGCCACGGCGCCGGTGGAATCGATGGTGCTCCCCATCCACGCGCCGGCCAGGATCTCCGGCATGCCCACCAGTTTGGCGAAGGCCGGCTGGCCCACCATGCAGAGGGCCGTGAAGACCATGGACAGCCCGATGGCCAACGTCAGCTCCTCCTTCTTGGCCCGGCAGGCCGCGGCGGTGGCGATCGCCGCCGACACCCCGCATACCGACATGTCGGAAGAAATGGTGATGTTCAGAGTCTTGGAAGGCATCTTGACAATCTTCTGGCCGAACCAGTAGGTCAGGATCAGGGTGACCGGCGTGCAAATCCAGGCGATGAAGATGCCCGGTTTGCCGATGGCCAGGATCTTGTTGAAAAGGATCTCGGCACCGAGCAGCACGAGCCCGGTCTTGATGTAATATTCGGTGCAGACTGCGGGCTGCATCCATTTGGGGGTGCCGATGGTGTTGCTGATCAGCAGGCCGAAGACGATGGCCCACAGCGGGAAGCCGAAGCCCCAGTATTTCATCAGGGCCTGGGTTTCGGCCATGTACGCCAGGATCGCAAGCACGAAGACGAACGGGAAGGCGATGACGAACTGACCGAACGAGGTGCCCATAATGGCCTTGCCGATGCCGAAGAATATCGCGAGAATGATACAAAGACCAATGAGGTAGGGAATGCGGTTATAAGCTTTGACTTTGAACTTGCCCTCGGCTTTGGAGGAGGCATCCTTGGCTTTCTGCCAGGCATTGATCTCCTTTTCAGCTGCGGCGTTCAGAGTGGTGTCCTTGAAGCCTGCGGCGGCAGCGGCGGCCTGAGCGGTCTTGGCGCTTGCCAGCGCGGCTTCGGCGGCGGCCTTGGCTTTATCGGCGGCTTCCTTAAAGGGTGCACCCATCGCCTTGGCGGTTTCCTCGCTGCGGTAGAGCGCCTCTACCGGGTTGGTGTTCCAGTCGCTGGGCGCGGCAAGAAAATTCTGAATGGTCTTGCCGAAATCCTGGTCGCGAGCGCGAACACCACGCTTGGCCGATGAGGCGTTATACCACTCGATCGTTTTGAAGGATGCCTTGGCGGCCTCTTCTTTCATCGTGGCATTGTATTTGGGGATTTCGGCCGCTTTTTCCGGCGGTCGGGGCAGGTAGATGGCCAGTCCGACGATGAGAATCAAGAATCCCATCCAGACGGCCATCCAGTCTTCTTTTTTGTAGAGATCTTGGAGAGAGGTCTTGCCGCTCTCTATGACTACATAATCCGGTTCCGCTTGCGGTGGTGTTTTGGTTTCCGGGTCTGCCATGGTACCTCCTTGTAGGAGCCCTTACCGGGCGGAAGAAGACACATCCATGAGCCTCCCTCGCAGGCTTGCCTCAACGTCGCAAGAAGCGGGTGCAATCCCCTGCTGATCTCGCGGAAAACACCTCATTGCCGCAGTGTGAGAGGCGGTGTCATCGTCTTTTGCCCGCTTGCCATCACCTCCTTTCTCAACACTGCCGGCAAGAATCCGCAACTCTTCTTGCGCCGGCACTTGAGGTTGTTTAGAAACGACGCGTCCTCATTTCCGTGCACACCATCACATCCAAAAGACTGGGAAAATAATGGAATTATTTCTTACAAGCCGAAATATCGCAAACTTAGTAGGTTCTGTCAAGGTTGCGCTCAGGCCCTGCCTGTTTCCTCCGGGCTTTTCCGGCACCCTCCTGCAGAAGAAACCGCTATGTCCGCCTCATCGTTCGAATCGCTTGACGCAGGAAAGACAGCTCCGGTCCGGCGCTCTCCCGGCCAGTCCCTCCCGAAACCCGCGAAAGGCTTCACTCTCCCAGATCGCCACCGGGTCCTCGGTGAGGACGTTGCCGAAGATGTGGTGCCCGGGATCCTGCCCGGCCGTCGGCAAGTTGAGATAGACACAGGGAGACACGGAACCGTCGGCGGCCACGAAGAGTGAGCGGGCAATGTTCTCGCGACAGCTTGTACCGGGAGCGTGCGGGTCCGGGAGACTCCAGTGGCACTCCATGCCCAGGCGTCGAATTTCAGAGGCCGTTTCCTTAAGAATGGCCGCCGCCGCCGCCAGCTTCTCCGGTTCATCGAGGCCGAAACTTTCGAGCTCCAACTCATCACTCGGCACATAGTCCAGGGTGCTGATCACCGCCGCGTGCACGCCGAGGCGTTGCATCAGGGCCGGCAGGCCCCGCACCGCTTCCATGTTCGAGGCCAGCATCAGGTAGGCAAGGTGGACTTCCAGGTGTACCCCCTGGCGCGCGCGCCGAACCTCTTGCAAGAGCGATATCGCCTCACATACCCGCTCAAAGGCCACCCCCCGGCGGGAAGTGTTGGTTTCCGCATCGGTCCCGGCCAGCGAAAAGGCAATGATATCGATTCCGCTTTCAACAAGCTGCCGGGCCAGGGGTTCATTCATGATCAGGCCGCACGTGGTGGTAGACACCGCGCTCCCGGCTTTGAGGGCAAGCCCGGCCATTTCAAAGAAGGCGGGATTGAGCAGCGGTTCCCCCCAGCCCTGGAGATGCACGCGGCTTGAGCGCCTCATCAAGGGCCACAGGCGGGTGAAGGTGGTCATGTCCATGTCACGCGCCTGCCATTGCTCATGCGCAACCGTGTGGGGGCAATAGCGGCAGCGGCCGGGACAGCGGGTCGAGACCTCCACTTGGAGGCAGTCGAGGAGGCGCCGAACCCCCAAGAGGCGTTCGCGAAGGGTCTCCCAGATTCCCGGTTCGCGCAAGGGTGAGCCCTTGGTCCCGTCCACATCACCCTTCATGATACACCGTCATCCCCGCATATTGCCAGCTTGGAGCCTGTGGGGACCCGCTTTGGCGGGGATCCGGAGTGATGAGAATCCTGGTAAAAGACGAATACAAAATGCATGATTGCATCCTCGTTCGAAGGTTTGATGTCGGCACGCCTTCCCGAAGTGCGGAAAGAAGCCGCACCGACCGCCATTCAATTCGTGAAGGGGGGTCTTGGCTTCTTGCAGTCTATATATAACACAGGGTGCGAGGTTTCACTGCGAGAACACTCCGGGAAGCTCGATATGTTGATGCGTGTAAAATGCCCACAGATTCTCAAAGGCCTGACCTCCGCACTCACATGCCTTGGGCGGTGTCGGTATCACCTCGGTCGGTGTGAGCAGCGTCTGTTGATGCCCCTTGTGACCTTTCTTGGCACCGAGTTTGCCCGTTCCCTTCGATCCTCGCTTATCTCGCTCATATGGGGAGTCCGAAGAGAGAGGGCGGCTCGAGTGCTGCGAATTTTGGCCAATCCTGGCCTCCAGCTCCTCGACGCGCTTCGCCAGCTTTATCAGAAGTTCCTGTTGTTGCAGGATGAACGCCCGTACGGCTGGAGGCGTCTGTTGCCAGTCCTCTTCGCTGATGGGCAAATCCTGTGGAAGATCCTGCAAAACCATCCCGGCACGCTCCAGCTCGAATTGCTTTTCGCCTCATGTTCAATCTTTCATTCTCCCTTACACAAAAACCTTCGTGCTGTCCCATTAATAATGCGTGCGCAGCAAAAAAATTCCGTACCCCCTGAACGGTTACCTTGAGCCACCTCGGACATTACAAGCAGACGACAACCGGATCCTGAACGACTGACATTTGTGTTGGCCAGAGGTACCAAATATGCTACATTGGAAGTACTATGAACTGGGCGATCAAGTATTATAGCGAAAAGGTGCAGCAAGAAATCATGTCCCTACCCGCTGGGATTCAGGCCAGGTACATCCATTACACGAAGCGGATGTTGATACATGGCCCCAATCTCGGCATGCCGCATTCGAGGGCAATGGGTGACGGTCTTTTTGAGCTTCGAATGAAGGCGTATGAGGGAATAGGCCGGGTCTTTTACTGTACCCTCATTGAGCAAACAATCGTCATGCTCCACACTTTTCTTAAAAAGAGTCAGAAGACGCCGGCCCGTGAACTGACTGTTGCAAGGAAAAGGATGAAGGAGGTAAGAGCCGATGCTCTCCCATGAGGAAATGGTATGCAAAATGCTGGAAGATCCTGAGGTTAAGGCAGAATACGATGCTCTTGAGCCTGAATTTGAGCTTCTGGATGAATTGTTGAACGCCAGGGACGAAGCGGGTCTTACGCAGGAGGATGTCGCAAAACGCATGGGCACCTCCAGGCCTGCGGTAGCCCGTATAGAGGCAGGAGGAGGCAGCAGGCGGCATTCACCATCCATAGCCACGCTTCGCAAATATGCAGAAGCAGTTGGATGCAAGCTGCAGGTTAAGCTTGTTCGTAAATAGTGCCGGAAGTATGAAATGCACTTCAATTGCATCATCCTTCAAAAGGTCTGTGTCCGATTGATGCTGCCGAGTAGCGCGGCCCAACATGAGGCTAAGCGGCCCGGCTGAAATGCCATGGAGCCGCAGATAATTCCGCGTATTTTCGAGGCGCCCATGACCGCCGGGTCCGCTTGAGCCTTTGGTTGGGCTTGGCAACACAGCTTGGAAACATTACACGGAGTGCATTTCTTTTAGCAGGTCAGGATGGCGCTCGAGCAACTTAAGGAGCTTGACCAATGGTGCAGGCGGGCGGGTTTCTCCCCGTTCGTAACGAGAAAACGCCACCTTGCCTACACCGAAGGCTTCAGCCAAGTGCGCCTGAGTAAGCTTCAGGTTCTTTCGGATGCGCCGGATTTCACCGCTTGCATCGCCTTTCACCGCTCGCAGGAGTGCCGCTTGAGCTTCAGTATAGCGCCGGTAGCTCCCGGCATCCCACACGCCCTCACCGCATACTGGACAGAATTCCCCACGCATCGAATGAAGTGTGAGTGATTGGTTGCCGTAGGAAAGCGTTTCATCCTGCTGCCGCATCTCCGATTCCGTCGGGCCCAAAGCGAGTCCGTTTCGTAGGGCTGTCACCGTGAAGGGTTGACTCGCCGGATCGGCCACAAAGGCCTGCACCTCGGATAGCTTGTAGTGGGGTTTGCGCTTCTCCATGGCTCATAAAATAATCAATTTGATTAAATCAATCAATGCGATAATTCTTAGTGTGCACAATTCATCCATGGCAAGGAGGTACGTGCTGCCCGCCCACTGGAATGACTGGTTAGCCAAACAGGTCTCCTGCCAAACCTTCCGGCACTGCTTCGCCACCCATTTGCTTGAAAACGGCGTCAATATCCGCGTGGTTCAGGAGCTCATGGGCCATGCTGACGTGAAGACCACCGAAACCTATACGCATGTGATGAGGAAGGACCTCACGGCGGTTACGAGCCCGCTGGATCGGCTTGCAAGCAGGGGCGCTGGTGCCGAATGATTCGACGGATCAGCTGTTTTTTTTGAACCCACCTGACGCTCTCATCATGGAAGGAAGGAGGAATGAAGAATGCGGGATTTCATTCTCCCGCTAACGACCGAAAAGGCCCCAGAGCCGTTTTAGCAATCCTGATTGCCCCGGTCGCCAGTTCACCTCAACATATGGAAGGAAGGGAACCGCTCCCCATTTGCGTTTGAAGAAGGCCACCCCGTCATTGATGCCCAACCCCAGATTCATGAGTGTCTGCCCGCGGTTGTGGGCCTCTTCCAGGAGTCCCGCCAGCAGCAGGTCGGTGCTGCCCGGGGGGGCCAGCTCGGGGTCACGGAAGCAGAACATGAAGAATGCGGTCCGGAGGGCACTGAAATCCCCCACGACAAAAGCGGCCAGCTGGCCGTCGGCGAGTCGGCCGGAAAGTACCAGGCTGCCGGAAGCGGTCGCGAGGTAATGGGGCAGCTGTCCAAAGATGTATCGCGTTCCCGTGGCCAGATGACGCTCATCCAGGTAGCGCTGCACCAGCGCCAGGTGGTCCTCTCCACACTGACGGCCCTTCTCGACGCTCAGCTCCCGGCTCGCCCGGCGAATGAGGTTCCGCAACTTCTGGGCCGGGGTCGGGGCCGGCACCGGCAGGGAATAGTAGCAGTCTTCGGCAGCCTGACTTTCGGGGGGGGCCTGGGGAGGTTTGGCCGGTCCGATGACGGTGAGCTGAGCAAGCCCCTGAATCATGAGCGCTTCGCTGACGGACTCGGCCATGGCGTTCAAGTCCCGCGGATCGTGCAGGGGATAGCCAATCAACACCAACCTTCCCTCGGATAACAAACCCAGACAGTCTCCCAGCAGCCGAGGCTCGGCTTTCGAAACAGCGCGCAGGTATGGCAACAGTTGTTCGGGGACGACCGCCCCAGCGGTCACCCGCGCCAGAAGATCGGGGCCGATCATCTCGCTCTCCTGACCGCGAAACCCGCCTGAGTGAGCAT
>CAZDKX010000141.1:0-11769 GCA_964505935.1 uncultured Syntrophobacteraceae bacterium | reverse complement strand
CATGGCCTTCTTCCTTTTGGGAGAAACCCTCGACGCCTCCCTCATCCTGGGGGCCATCTTCGTCCTCGCCGGCGTCTATCTCACCAACCGCCAATGAGCGCGCGGTTCTCCGCCTCCTTGCCCCGCCCACCGCATGTGCGAAGGATTTGTATCGTCTCTGCGGATGAGACAACTGCTTGCTACGCTTTTGCTCTACCTGTAGTCATGGAATATAGGTGAACTCATATTCGAATTCCGTTTGATCCCATGCTGTGCTTGGCGTGCCAAAGTGTTGACCAGTGAGCAGGAAAACCACCCGCGATACGCCAGCGAGAGAAGCGGCGTGCCCCGAACTCAGCCCCCCCATTTCGAAGAGTTTTACGGCAAGAGTCATTTTCGCCTCCTGCTCGAATAACTCCCGGCTGACATTCAGCAAGGCGGGGATCGTGTCGGAGTATTCAATGCGCTGTGTTCCCATGAGAGACTTCCCAATATTATGCTGACCCGTCCCAACGAGCGTTAGCAGCCAAACCGCGCAACCAGAGCCGCCAAGCTGACATTCACGGCAATTTGATCATGGGGAATCAGCAGGTAGCGCCAGGGTTTGCCTCCGCAGCTTTGGGCATGGGCCGTGGCGTTGGCACACCATTGTATGGCAACTTCCTTCTTGGCGAGCACAACGGGATCGTCCATTTGACTGCCGGCCTTTGCCTCCAGCATGAAAGCCGCCTCGGCCGTTTCGGCCACGAAATCAGGCTGGTATTCCAGATGGTCCGCTCCGTAGCGATAGAAGATCTGAAACTGGCCCCTGGCGGGACGAAACCACTTGATGGCATCCCGATCAAGGATCACCGAGAGCTTGCGTTCAGAGTCGGATTGAAATTTCTCCTCTGAATACAGGCAGCGACTGAACCCTGTGAACAGGTAGCGAGCCATGTTGCTTTTATCCGCGGGGGATTCCCGAAAATCCAGCATCGATGCTTCCTCAGGCTGAGAATAGTTGCGCGGCTTCAGTTCGTTGAAGCCTTTGCTCACAACGATGTCATGGCCGGCGGTCTCTTCCCAGTAATGTTCCTGCATTTGCACGTGGATGAAGCGCACGATATCGCGCTGGTAGCAGCGCAATACCTTTGCTGCATCCTCATCCGACAAGTAGCTCCGGAAGTGCTGGACCGTCTGCGTAACCAAGGCAAAGCACAGAGACGGAAAATCGCGCTCGAAGTCGGTGACCGTCGGGAACTCCCCCCGGATCACCTCCAGCACTGTTGCAGCATCCGCGTCTTTTCCGGGCGGAGCAATCTCCGTAATGCGATCAAGAATCTCAAGAGAACGGCGTTGGGGAAGGCGCAGCGAGAGGCGGCCGGCAATAGCGTTGACGTAGCGATTCATCGTGGTTCCCCTTCGCGTTCTTCGCGGCTTCGCGTGAGTAGACCTTCCTCGGATTGGTGCACGCGAAGACGCGAAGACGCGAAATCAGAATGGTTGTTCACAATGCGTTTCACGCCTTCCTTGAAGGTGGCCGCTCCAAAGTTCATCAGAAGACCAAGAGGGAGATTGAGGAGCCGCAAGTAAGTGAGAACCTGCTTCCCGTGCACCGGTGCCAGGGTCTCCACCGATTTCAGCTCAACCAGAAGTCTTCCCTCAACAAGCAAATCAGCGCGGAACCCTTCCTCGAATTGGAGCCCTTCGAAAGTGATGGGCGCCGCCTTTTGTCTTTCCACGAAGAGTCCACGTTCAGCGAGCAGTTTTGCCAGGACTGCTTCATACACGGATTCCAGCAAACCGGGTCCTAACCCGTTGTGAATCCTGTAACCGCAGTCCACGACCTCTCGGGCAATTTGTTCGAGTTTCATGGGAGACCCTGTTCTTTGTCTCACGCGAAGACGCGAAGGCGCGAAATAAGAAAAAGCTGAATGCGCTATCCACTTTGCGAGGGCAATTCCCGCCAATCATCGTTCTTCTTATCTCGATCCCTTTTATCTTCTTCGCGGCTTCGCGCCTTCGCGTGAGACGTTTTCGAAAACAGTCAGTTGTCTGGCTGGAGCTGCCTTATCGCCTCGGGATTCAGCATACGTTGGCGCCTGGGGCAGGTTCTCCACCCGCAGGCTGTAGTCGTCGTGCCCCCACTCGCAGCGGGCAAGCACCGCTTTCGGAATCTTCTTCACCGTCAGGTTGGGATACTCCCCACGACCACGGAAGGCCGTGCAGAGCACCAGGAGCGAACGTTCCGACCCCACCTCGTCGGAAAGCTGCTGAAGTTGCTCGTGGGTAAGATTGGCGGTGGTGACGTAGATGAAATCCCGTTCGGTGGAGGTGCCGTGCTGCCAGTAAACCGAATCACTGGGTGCAAAGGTGAATCCTTCCAGCTTGCAAAGGGCTTCCGCCAGCATGGCGGCGTTGTAGGTCTTGTTAATGACCCAGTTGCCCCACTTGTCCTTTTCCAGCAGCGACGGTGCAAGCCGGGAATACCGAAAGCCACCCCCACCCTTCCAGTCCACCGCCTTGGTGATGCCGCCGGGGTCTTCGCCATCGATGACCTTCTTCATGCGCGTGATGATATGGGTGTGGCAATGCTCGCCCAGCTCTACCATGATCCAGCGCCGTCCCATTTTGTGAGCCACCGCACCGGTCGTGCCTGAACCCGCGAAGGAGTCCAGGACGAGGTCGCCAGGGTTGGTGGCGATGTGAAGTACACGCTGGAGAAGACGTTCGGGCTTTGGTGTGATAAATGCGTCGCCCTTTCCAAACAGAACGTGCATCTCCTTTTTTGCCTCATCGGTATGGCCTACCTCTTCATGAGGCCACCACGTCCAAGGCACGAACCCTTCAACTTCATCAAGAAAGCGAATAACGTTTGGCTGGCTGTTGTTATCTTTCCCGAAATAGATCTTACCGGCATCTAACAACTTCCTGAATTCTGGTTCGATCATCGACCAACAGCGTCCTTCTGGCGGACGATGAATCGCTCCCCCAGGAGCGACAATTTCATACATCTGATTTGGTCGATAACCTTGAGCAGTCATCGGAACACCACGCCACCGCCCCCGCGGATGATTATTTAGATTTTTATAGATCTTTGCCTGTACTTCCGTTATCGGAACGCGATTACGAACTATTTTGAAGCGCTCAAGCTGCTTTGCATACAATAGCACGTAGTCATGCGCATCTCCGACAGCTTCCCGATTCTCTCGTGAATAGCGCTTCTGCCAAACATTGCTGGCGACAAAGCTTGACCGCCCAAACACCTCGTCGCACAACACCTTCAGGTAATGCGCCTCATTGTCATCGATGGTAATCCATAAAGACCCATCAGCGCTCAGCAACCGCCGGATGATCTCCAGTCGGTCGCGCATGAGGCTCAGCCAAATGGAGTGTTCCAGGCCATCGTCATAGTGAGCAAATGCACTGCCGGTGTTGTATGGTGGATCGATGAAGACGCACTTCACCTTACCCGCGAACTCCGCCTCCAAGGCCTTCAGGGCCAGCAGGTTGTCACCGAAAATCAGCCGGTTATCGAAGAGATCGTGATCGGTCACCCGGTGTTTCGCGTGGTAGGACTTCTCCGGGTCTTCCAGCAGGATGCGTGGCTCCAGCTTCGGCCGGTTCTCCTTGCCGATCCAGGTCAGCTCCAGTTTCTGCCTTTTGATCATGGGCGAAGTCTCATTGGGAGTTATTATGAGATTGAAGCGCCGAAACGCAAGCCTTCCACACCTCTTATGGAGTCTTGGGCCAGAAGTGCTCAATGTCCGTTCCATGTGAATCCAGACAATACATACAACGTTCGCGATTCCCGGCCATAGACTTCAGCACTCTCAGAATGGTCTTGAAGACACTGGTTTTTCGGGCGGAGTCCCACTCTTTTCCCACTTGGAGCGAGCCCGTTGCAAGTTTCTGATTGGCTCTGTTCTGTTTTTTGACGAGTTTGTTTTGGGCTGGTCTGGGCAGGCTTACTCTATGGATGCGGAGCATGCGTCACAGATCCTCTTCGGTTTCGGCAAAGAGCCTGAGCTGCACGGCTTTGCTCTCCTCATTCCGCGTGAGCTTGCCACCGGCGCGTTTCTTGGCCTGTAGCTTTGCCCATTCCGCACGACCCTCCACCGCACGCGGAGAACGCGTGTTTTGAAGACCAAAGGCGGGAGTTAGCAGAATGGTATCCGGCCTTGATGCAATGACCTTTCGGTATTCTTCTTCGCTGAGCGGTCGTGGTGGAGTATCGCTCCCCGGCTGAGGAAGAACAAAGAGACCATTCTCATCGGCAGCCTGACAGATGATCGGACTATGGGTGGTGACCAGGAATTGGATTTTCGGAAAGTGCTCCCCAAGCCAAAACCCAATCTCTCGTTGCCATGCGGGATGAAGGTGGGCATCCATTTCGTCAATGAGCACCACTCCGCTACGTTTGACGCGAACCTTTCCGTCCGACCCCACCTCAGCCAGATCATCGACACCATAGGTATTGATCAGGTGGCGAAACAATATCTGCGAGTAATGCTGCGGCGGCGCGATAGCCATCGCTCATTTCTCCCCAGGCCAGTTGTACGCCGTTTCTGTCTCTCAGCCAAAGGCCGTCTGAGTCCACACGGTCTACCGCTATCTGATTCGGCATCAGGTCCGCGCAATCGAGTCTTTGCGTTGCCGGACCACCTCATCCTGCGCGTTGAAGAGCCAGCGCTGCTTTGGTTCCGCTGGGGTTCGGATATCATCACGCCGGTCGGCAGACTATATGAAAATGCAGGTGGGCGGCTTTTCGCCAATCTTGGCCGCCATGGTACGAATCCGCTCCTCCATGGCGGACAAATCCATGGGAATAGCCTCTTGAGGACACTCCCGCACGCATTTCAAACAGAGGAAACAAGCCTCGCCGAACTGGGGATAAGGGTCGAGAGTAATCGCTTGGGCCGGACAAAGCTCAGCGCACAACCCACACTGATTGCATCGATCCAGCGATACCGACAGGGCCGGAAAGTGCGCTTTGGCCACGGCGATGCTCTTTTTTGCGGCGGCTTCCTTGATCTCCGGCGTCTGATAGTCCAGGGCCGCAAGAGCAAGCGGACTGAGGATGCGACTCGATAGCTTTGCATGCACCGCATCCACCAGCTCTCGGACCTTGGCATCGTCCTTCAGGCCGGGATGACCCGCTCCCACAGGCTCATGGGCTCGCCACATGACCGAGTGCACCGTCAGCACCTTGGCGGCCCCGAGCAGGATCAGTCCTTTCCCCGTCAACATTTCCCCCATTTCCTGAAGTGCGACCCCGCTGTTGACTCCCCCCCAGGTCACAAAGGGAACCGCATGGAGCCCGTTTTGTCCTTCCAAACCCTGAATGAACCTTCCCACCGGGGGCACGATATGATCGGTGTAAACCGGAGACCCTACCCATAGGCAGCTTGGCGGCTCAGAACCTTCCATCACCAACCCCTTTGCCTGCTCAGGTTCGGCATGAGCAAGGTCCATGAGCACCGCGGCATGTCCCAGTTCACCAAGCCTTCCTGCGATCACCTCAGCCACATGACGGGTTGAACCGTTGGGAGAACAAAACGCGATCCGATGGTTCATCTCTTTCCTCGCTTTCTTCTGAATTCCCGCCTGCGCGGGACCAAAGTCCGTTGACCATGCTCCCCTTAGTTTGCGACGCAGCGCTGCGACTGCGAGAGGGCTCGCGCGGTTGCGGAATGTTCTTGAAAATGCAGCAGCTCATCGGGGGGACCCTCCGCAACGATGCGGCCCCCCTGGTCGCCGCTGCCGGGACCGAGATCGATGATGTAATCGCTGGACCCGATGAGATCCAGGTTGTGCTCGATGACCAGAACGGTGTTGCCCTTGGCCGTCAGCGCGCGCAGCACTTCGATCAGGCGTTTCACGTCGGCGCGATGCAGGCCGGTGGTGGGTTCATCCAGGAGGTAAAGCGTGGCGGTACGGTTGGTGCCGAGCTCGCTGGCCAGCTTGATGCGCTGGGCTTCCCCGCCGGAGAGGGTCGGGCTGGGCTGGCCGAGGGTGAGGTAGCCCAAGCCGAGATCACAAAGCACCCGCAGGGGCCTGGCAATTTTCGAAAACGCGGCAAAAAGGGGTGTCACCTCGTCGATGGTCATGGCGAGAAGGTCGGCAATGGACCGGTCGCGATAGCGAACCGCCAGGGTTTCCGGGTTGAAGCGGGTACCGCCGCAGGTTTCACACGGCACCAGGACGTCAGGCAGAAAGCTCATGGCCACCTTGACCTGCCCCTGACCCTTGCATTCTTCACAGCGCCCGCCCTTGACATTGAACGAAAAGCGGCCGGGGCCGAAACCGCGCGCCCTTGCCTCGGGCAGCGCCGCGAAGAGCCGCCGGATTTCGTCCCACACGCCCACGTAGGTTGCGGGAATCGAGCGCGGGGTGCGCCCGATCGGGCTGTGATCCACTTCCAGCACCCGCTGCAAGGTCTCAAAGCCGCGCACCTCATCGAAACCCGCTTGGTGCCCGAGGAAGCTTTTCCGCAGGCGCTCCTCGAGGGCGCGGCAGATCACGTCATGGACGAGCGTGCTTTTGCCTGCCCCCGACACGCCGGTCACGCTCGTCAGGGAGCCCAGCGGCACGCGCACCTCGATCCCTTTCAAGTTCCTGGCTCTAACCCCAGAGAATTCCAGCCATCCGGCTTCACCGGGTCGAGCTTGCTTGGAAACCTCCGCCATTGGTTCAAAGGGCCTTCCAAACCACTTCCCGGTAAGGGTTTCAGGCTTCGCACACAAGGCTTTGAAACGCCCGTGCGCCATGAGCCGGCCGCCTCCGCTGCCCGCCGCAGGCCCCAGCTCGATCAGGATGTCCGCCTGCCTCATGGTCTCGGCGTCATGTTCCATGACAATAATGGTGTTCCCTTTGCGCCTGAGCTCTTTGAGGCTGGCCAACAGCCGTTCGTTATCCACCGGATGGAGACCGATGGTCGGTTCGTCGAGGATGTAGCAGGCCCCTCGCAGGTTCGATCCCAGTTGCGCCGCCAGGCGAATGCGCTGCGTTTCCCCGCCGGACAGGGTGTCCCCGGAGCGGTCCAGAGTCAGGTAGTCCAGCCCCACTTTTGCCAGGAACGAGGCCCTGGCGTTGATTTCTCGCGAAATCGGCCCGGCGACGGGCTGTTCCTGAGGGGAGAACCGCAACGCGCGCCATTGCTTCTGAAATTCCGTGAGGCCCAGATGAGCCAGTTCGGCAATAGTGAAGCCTCTGAATAAGACCGCCCGAGCCTGGCGGTTCAGCCGCTGCCCATGACATTCCGGGCAGGGGTGATCCTCGTAGAGCGCTTCCAGCAAGCCGTCCCCATCTGCTTCCGCGACTTTCTCCAGAAAGGGGATGAGGCCGAGGGACTCGCCGGTCCGGCCCCGGAGCATGGCAGTCTGTACCCCCTGGGGCAAGTCGTGGAAAGAAGACTGCGGATCGACTTTCAAAGACTCGGCCCAGTAGCGCTGCAGCCGTCGCACCGAGGCTTTCACCCCTTCAGGCCAGGGAGTAATCTCGAGAAATCGCCACAGCCCCTCCTTCAGTGGCACGGGGGAGGCACTCGGACCAATCACCCGCTCGATGTCGAGGCGCTTGATCGTCCCCTGTCCCGTGCAGGAGGGACAGGCCCCATGGCGGCTGTTGAAGGAAAACAGACGGGGATCGAGGGGTGCCAGGCCCTGTCGGCAGTGGTCGCAATACAGACGGTCACTGAAAACTCTTCGTTCTTCCCCGTGCAGGTGGAGCGACCCATTCCCCAGGGCAAGCGCCCGGCGCACCGTTTCCGGCAGTTCGTGTGAGAGCGCACCGACACTTCCGATCGACGAAACCAGCACTTCGATATCATGCTCCCGGTGCCGTTCGAGGATGGGCACCGGTTCTAAAGGCAGCCATTTGCCGTCAATCAGGACGTTATCAAACCCCAGCCTTTTCAGGCGCACGAAAAGGTCTCGGTAGATGCCCTTGCGGCTTCGTACCAGGGGAGCGAGCAGCTTTACCACCCCGGCTTTCGCTTCCCTCTCCACCATGGCCAGGATTTGATCGAAGGTCAGGGCCACCAGTTCCCGCCCGCAGGAGGGACAGCGCTGCTTTCCCAGCCTGGCATAAAGGAGCCTCAGGAAATGATAGATCTCGGTGATGGTTCCCACCGTGGATTTTCGACTCAACTGACTGCTGCGCTGCTCGATGGCCACCGTCGGCGGAAGCCCCAGGACTTGATCGACATTGGGTTTCTCGAGGACCTTGAAATACTGGCGGACATAGGCGGAGAGGCATTCGAGATAACGACGCTGGCCTTCGGCGAAGATCACATCGAAGGCCAGGGTGGACTTTCCGGACCCGCTCAATCCCGTCAGGACGATCATCTTGTTTCGCGGCAGGTGGACTTCGTCGATGCGGAGATTGTGTTCGCGGGCCCCTCGAACAATGATACTCTGAGTGCTGAGTGCTGAGTGCTGAGTGCTGAGTGAAGTGTGCTGAGTGCTGGGTGCTGCGCCAGACTCCTCCCCCTCGATGGGGGAGGTTGGGTGGGGGTGTTGGGTATGGGCTTTTGCCGCAGGACTCTCCAGACGACTTCTGAGAAAGCGGCCGGTATGGCTTGCGGGATGGGCGGCAACGGCTTCGGGCGGACCTTCGACGACCACCTCGCCGCCGCCGTCCCCGCCTTCGGGTCCCAGGTCGATCAGCCAGTCGCAAACCTTGAGGAAATCCAAATTGTGTTCCACCACGACCACCGTGTTGCCTTGGTCCACCAGCTTTTGGAGAACGTCCACCAGCTTCTGCAAATCGTACGGGTGCAGGCCGGTCGTGGGTTCATCCAGCAGAAAAAGCGTGTGAGCCTGATTTTGGGCCTGTCTGACAGTGGTCCGGGCTGGCTTGGAGTGGAGATACCGGAGTAATTTCAGCCGTTGTGCCTCGCCGCCGGAGAGGGTGCTGAGAGGCTGCCCCAGTTTCAGATAGTCGAGGCCGATGGCCACAACGGGGGCCAGCGCCTGCAGCAGGGCGGGATGGTCGGAGAACCGTTCTCCCAGTTCCCTGGCCGTGCATTCGAGCATATCGGCGATGGAAAGGCCGCGCACCCGGATATCAAGGATTTCTTCTTTGAAGCGCCGCCCCTCGCATTGCGAGCAGCGGAGGTAGACGTCGGCCAGAAACTGCATTTCCACCCGTTCGAACCCTTCGCCGCGACAGAACTCGCAACGACCTCCCGGCTGATTGAAGGAAAAGTGGCGGGCGGTATATCCACGGGCAACCGCTTCGGGAGTCTGCGCCAGCAATTGCCGCAAGGGATCGAGGGCTCGCGTGTAGGTGAGGAGGTTGGCACGGGGGCTGCGTCCGAGTGGCTGCTGGTCCACCAGGACAAAATCTTCCAGGGACTCCGTGCCGCTCAGCCCATCACACAAACCCGGCAACTCGGTAGCCCTTCCCCGAAGCCGCAGCCAATTGGCAAACAAGGTCTTTTTGACCAGGGTGCTCTTGCCGGAACCGGAAACCCCGCTCACCCCGATCAGCAAGCCCAGCGGGAACCGCGTCGTGATATGCTTCAAATTGTGCTCACGGGCGCCTCGAACCACAAGTACCCGGTTCCAATCCGGTTTACGCCGCCGGGAGCGAAGCATCCCCTGGCTGCTTCCTCTCAGATAAGCTCCGGTCAAACTGCGCTCACACCCCACCAGCCCGGCGGGAGGCCCCTGGTAAATCACCTCCCCTCCCCGGTCCCCGCCGCCCGGCCCCATATCGATGACCTCGTCGCAGAACTGGATCATCTCCGGGTCGTGCTCCACCACGGCCACCGTATTGCCGACGCCAACCAACCGCTGCAGCTGAGTCATGAGGCGCTGTTGATCACGGGGGTGCAGGCCGACGCTGGGTTCATCAAGCACATAGAGGACGTTCACCAGCGCCGAACCCAGCGCCCGGGTCAGGTGCACGCGCTGAACCTCGCCTCCCGAGAGGGTTCGCGACTGGCGGTCGAGGGTCAGATATTCCAGGCCGACTTGATGCAGAAACTGGAGCCGATTGCGGATTTCGCTCACCAGGAGCGCCGCCGCCGGATCACGTTCGATTTCCGGCCACGGCTGATCAAAGAAAGCGAGGCAGTTCGCGATGCTCAACGCATTCAGCTGACCGATGGTCAGTCCCTGAAGCCGGTAGAGGAGGGCCCCTGCCTGGTAGCGGGTGCCTCCACAGGTCTTGCAGGGAGTATAGGCCCGGTAACGGGAGAGAAAGACCCGCACATGCATGCGGTAGGTCTTGCTCTCGAGCCATTCGAAGAACCCCTTGACGCCGTAGAAGCCGTCCGCACCCTCGATGATCTTCTCCCTGACGGCCGGCTCGAGCTTTTCGAAGGGTACATTGGCGGGGATCCCTGCCCGTCGGCAGAAATCCATCAGGTCATGATGCTCGGCACGATCGACGCTCCACGGCTTGATCGCGCCCTCGCTCAACGACAGTCGGGGGTTGGGAATGACCAGGTCGAGGTCGACGCCAATGGTTCGGCCGAAGCCACGGCATTCAGGGCAGGCGCCCAGGGGGCTGTTGAAGGAAAAGAGGTTCGGCGTCGGCCGCGGGATGGCTCCGGTATTGCGGCAAGCCGCACAGGAAAGGTCCGCAGTGAACCAGTTTACAAGAGGGTGATGGGTCATGGGTGATGGGTGATGGGTCATGGGTGATGGGTGATGGGTGGCGAATGGAGGGCGTTCGGTTTCTCCAGGGAATGACGGGCCATGACTCGTTGCATTCTGGAGTGTTGCGTCCTTCATGGGATCGGGCAGGATGATCACGGCCAGGCGGTTGTTCCCCATCTTGAAGGCGGTGGCCAGCGAGTCCTTCACCCGTTCGGCCGGGGCGCGGCCCCAGGAGAGACGGTCGACCACCACCAGGATTTCCTTTTCGACGAGGGCGCTCAGCTCTTGAGCCTTGAGATCCTCGAGGTCGACGACCTTGCCGGTGTGGTAAATCCTCAGGAATCCCTGCGAGATCAGCTGCTGGCGCCATTCCAGGCGGTTGCCGGGCAACATGCCGGAAGGCAGGGGGGCGAGGACGGCCGAGTCGGGCATGGCGAAATCGTCTGCACTGGCTGTGGGCGTGAACGGGAAGGCTATCAGCACTCGGCTTCCGGGCGACAACTCTTGGAGCCTCTGGTAGACGCTCTCCGGATGATCTTGAAAAACCGGCTGACCGCATTGCGGACAATGTGGCACCGCCAGCCTGGCATAGAGCAGCTTCAGGTGATCATTGATTTCCGTGATCGTGCCCACTGTTGACCGCGAACTGCGCACCGCGGTGCCCGACTCGATGGCAATGCTCGGCGGAATGCCGTCGATCACGTCTGCCTCGGGCGGGTCCATCCGCTCCAGAAACTGACGTGCGTAAGGAGAAAATGTTTCCACATAGCGCCGCTGTCCCTCGGCATAGAGGGTGTGCAGCGCCAGGGATGTCTTCCCCGATCCGCTGACGCCGCTTATGGCAATCAACCGATGGAGCGGGATATCGAGCTCCAGATTCTTCAAATTGTGCTGCCGCACCCCGCGCAGGCGGATCACTTCCTGCCCTGACAAACACTGCCTCCCATCTAGTACAACATGGCAGAAGTACTCATCCGGCTCTGGTGGGCAGAGCCCACTCTACGCCACACCTTGCCTGGATCGGTGGTAGGGTGGGCTCGGCCCACCGATACTTGGTTACGGACTTCCGCCCTGCTGTACTAGCTTTCAGCTCTCGGCTTCCGTATCTTCGAATGCCCGCACATCACCCATTACCCATCACCCATTACCCATCACCCATTACCCATCACCCATCACCCATCACCCATCACCCATCACCCAT
>CAZDKX010000140.1:0-11865 GCA_964505935.1 uncultured Syntrophobacteraceae bacterium | reverse complement strand
GGGACCCTTTCAAAACGGAAGACGCTTCATCGGGGTGTTGAGGGTAAGCTCCTCGAATGGGCACCTGTCCTGTGAACACTGTTCCTTTTGCCCCTCTATATTGCTGGGTTTTTCAATATATTGTGGAAAGACTCTTGACAAGCCTTTTCTGATGGCCGGCCCTGAACGAGGAAGTGATGACCGCCGGGCTTTCATTTTGGGCGCACCCCTGGTTTGCCGGGGAGTCAGCGACTATCCAAAAACACACATGCCGTGCGGAGGGTGGGCCGTGCCCACCCTGGTGCGGCCTCGGTGGGCACAGCCCTCCCTCCGTTTTTGTAAACCATGACGGTTATTGTCGGATGGTTTCTCACCCGAAAATGTCCTTGACAGCATCGAGGATCGCTGCTAGATGCCCTTATTACGAAAAACAAATCTCCATGAGCTGTTCCACGACGATTTCTTCACCCAAGCCCGGTGCTCACGAAAGGACCCTGAGGATCAGAGACGCACGCTTCCAGTTCTGTCGGTACTGACCATTGGCAAGGTGAGCTGTCTTGTGACTGGCAACGCAGCACCCATACCAGAAAGAAGAGCCATGGATCCTCAAAAAGGTAACCGGCATCCCACCGTCACGCTTGCTTGCGCAAGGTTGGTTGGTCGCCGCCTGGTCCATTGCCTCTTGCTGCTTCTGCTCCTCGCCGGCATGGCGGTTGCCGAGGAGGGCACGCCGGAGGTTCGCCCGAGAGCCGGTGAGATCGTGATGAACCCCCAGGCGGCCTATACCTTTGCTGGCTGGGACCAGCTGGGACGCATCCTGGGCTTGCCCGATGAATGGGGCCTCAAGCTCGGCGGCTATGTCATTCCCGAGTTCACCTGGGTCGCCTCGGGCGGGATCGACCCCAACGCGACCTTTCTCAATCTGGCGCTGGGAATTCATGCTTCGCTCGATACAGGGAAGGCTCTTTGCCTTCCGGGAGGGACGCTGGGCATCGAATTCCTCGAAGCTACCGGGGGGGCGGTGAACGATGCCGCGGGCTCCGTTCAGAAATTCACCACCGAGGATGTGAATCCACCCCGCAATCGCCAGCAGCTCTACCAACTTTGGTGGAATCAGCGCTTTTTCGATGACAGGCTGATTTTCCACATCGGCAAGATGAACGGCTCGGGCATCTTCGGCAACCTCCAGGTGCCGGTCATCACCGGTGAACCCTGGCGTCATGGCGCTGACATCACCAACCTGCTTTTTGTACCGGTTGGCCTCAACCCCACCCTCTTCAGCAGGCTGCCCTCCTACTACAACACCGCTTACGGGGCGGTCGTGCACGTTGCCCCGACCAAGGACTTCTACGCTTCCTACGGTATTTTCGACGCCAGCGCCATGCGGGGCGTGCAGACCGGGCTCGAGTGCGCCCCAAGCTTCAGTGGCTACTACGCGCACTTTGGTGAATTGGGGTATTCCTGGGTCGCGGGCGAGGAAAAGATGCCGGGGAGGATCGGCATCGGCGGCTGGTTACAGACCGGGGAGGCCTACACGCCCGCGCTCACCACCGAAGACTCGGCCACGGGCTATTACCTCTTTGCCGCTCAACGCCTCTGGTACTTCCATCCGGGCGTCGACAACGCCGGCTTCATCGGCTACTTGCAGTTCGGCCACACCGGCTCCGAGACCCGTCAGGTCAATACCTATCTTGGCGCCGGTTTGAGCGGCGTTCGCCTCATCCCCGGACGGCCCACCGATCAGGTCAGCATCGGCATCGCCTATTCGTGGCTGAACGACACGCCGGGTGCCGGCGCTTTCTTCTATCCCGATGTGAAGTCGGCCTCCAATGATCTCAGAAACACCGAGTTCATGTTTCAGACCGTATACCAAACCAACTTCTTCATCCCGGTGGGTCGTGGGTTCTTCGGACTGCATCCGCAGTTTGGATACACCTATATCCCCAATCCCGGCCAGCGCCCGGACCTTCCGGCTGCCCACGTATTCTCGGTCCGACTCACAACCCTGTTCTAACAAGACCCTGGCTGAAATGCTGTGCAGAAAAGGAGGGGATGCTATGAAGGGGACATTTGAGTTCAAGGAGGGGTACACCTATCACATGCCGGTGCACTTTCGGGGGATGCCCGTTGACGAGCTCAGGAACCCAGTCTACGGTGACGTTTTCGTCCTCAGCGCCGACCTCACCACCGAGATGGATGCCTTAGCCCAGTTCGTACCCAAAGATTTCGAAATCCTGGGGCCGGTCGTGAACGTCCAGTACCACGACTGCCGCGGGGTGGACTGGATGTCGCACGGCGAGTACCGCATCCTGAAGTTCGCCGTGCCCGTCCGCTATCTGGGCAATGACGAGGGACTGACAGGCCTCTATCCGCTGGTGCTGTGGGAAGACAAAACCGAACCCATCCTCACCGGACGCGAAGACACCGGGATGCCGAAGATGTTCGCGGATATTTCCATCGAGCGGCGCTGGGAAGACCACTGGTTCGTGCGGGCAAGCTACGAAGGGACCACCTTTCTGAAGCTCGACTTTTTGGATAGGGAAGCAGCCGGCGCGGACGAGATCGCCGTCAGAAATGAGGCTGCTCACAGGGTGAATGACTTCGGCTGGCGCTACATCCCCAACGTGAGAGGCGGCGGAGCGGCGCTGAGCCATGCGGTACTCTACCCATCGGAAGCACATATGGACACAATTTGGCATGGGGAAGCCACCCTCACCTGGGCGCCGTACGACTGGTGGGAGAACCTCATCCAGGCCCCCATCATTCTGGGACTCTCCTCGCTGCCGATCCTCGGGATCAAGAACGCCGTGCGCAGCCGGGGCCGGTGCCTCCTGGTCAACTCGGAAGCGAGAGTTTTGCCGCTGAAAGAAAGAGAACCGGAGACCGTCGACACCAAAGCGTTTTATGCCGACAAAGTCGCAGTGGTGACGGGCGGGGCGTCGGGCATCGGCCTGGCGCTCACGGAACTGATGCTGGGGTTCGGCGCTACGGTAGTCATGGCGGACATCAACGAAACCAGGTTGAATACCGAAGCCGACCGCTTGGCGGCACAGCATCCGGGGAGGGTCTTCGCCAAGAAGACGGATATCAGCAAAGCCGCCGAAGTGGAAGCGCTGGTGGACTACGCCGTGGCGAAGGGCGGCCGCCTGGATTTCATGTTCAACAACGCCGGCCTCGGGCTGATGAAGCCGATCGACGAGATCACCATGGATGACTGGAGATTCGCCTTCGACGTGAATTTTTACGGGGCACTGTACGGCACCCTGGCGGCGCGGCGGGTGATGCGCGCCCAGGGCGGCGGCCATATCGCCAATACGGCGTCGGGCATCGCGTTTGCGCCCATGCCGCTGCAGGCCATGTACAGCGCGACCAAGGCGGCGCTGCACGGGCTGACACTGTCTCTGCGCGCTGAACTCTGGGATGAAAACATTTTCCTCCATTCGGTGATACCGGGCACCGTGGCCACCTCCATCTGGGCAGGCGGTGAAATCCCGGAAGGCGCGTTCACGCCCGAAGCATCGGCGCGTGCCATTCTGGAGAGGGTGAAGGAAAATATGCGGATCGTATTTGTCGACCCCAAGGACAAGGAAGGCGCAAAAACCAACAATCATCCCGATTTGCAGCCCCTCTTGGACGATTATTTCAACCGGGTCGCCGCGGTCAGAAAGGCGGGCAAGATAGGCCTTTAGCCCCACCTTGGTCTTGTCAGTGACACCTGTCGTGGTGGCGACCAGCATGTCATCGTGCCGGCATTGAAAACTCGCAAAGCATCAGGAGGCTGACCATGTTCAAATTTGAAGACAATAAATGTTACCGAATGCCGGCCCACTTTGGCGGATCGGTGTTTGATCCGGAGGCCAGGGCCACCTATCACGATGTGGTCACTTTAGCCTTCACGGTTACTACAGACGGAGATCGGCTCTCAGATTATCTGCCGGAAGGTTTCGAGTTGAGCAAGCCGGAATTGATGATATCCTACCAGCAGTGCCGTCAGATCGACTGGATGGCGGGCTCCTATTACAACCTGGTCTGGGTTTCGGCTCCGGTGCGTTTCAACGGTCGGCGCGATCGAGTGGAAGGCGATTTTGCCCTAGTGGTGTGGGAGAATAAAACGACGCCAATCCTGACGGGAAACCAGATGGGCATGCCGAAGATCCATGCCGACGTCGAAGATCTGCACATCCTCGGTGACACGTACCGGACTTGTGCCAGCTACGAAGGCCACACTTTCCTGCAAATGGAAATGACGGGGGCACAGCCCATGAGTGAAGAGCAGGTGAAGTCTCTGCAAAGAGATGTGAATTCCCTGGGGTGGCGCTATGTTCAAAAGTTGGGCGGCCCGGGAGCGGAAGTGAGTCAACCCACGCTCTATCCCATGCGCTCGGAGACCAGCAGCGCCTGGACGGGTTCCGGCAGACTCCAGTGGACCGAGTTGACGTGGGAGCAAAATCCGATGCAGTTCCATATCATCAAGGCGCTGGCGGGTTTGCCGGTAATCGAGATGGCCCCGGTCATCATGATGCAGGGCCGCATGATCCTGATCGATGCGCGGGGACGTGTTCTGGAGTAGGGCGTCGGTGCGTGAGGAGCAGGGAGGCGGAGCCGGGAAAGCCCGACGCCGTGATCATCAAGACCGGAAGGAGGTTTGTGAGGTGAAAGAATATTATAAAAACAAGGTCGCGGTCGTAACCGGCGGCGCCTCGGGAATCGGACTGGCACTGTGTGAGGGCATGCTCGCGTTCGGTGCGAAGACTGTCATTCAGGCAGACTTGAACGCCGAAAAACTGAAAGCGGAAAGCGCAAGGTTGGATGCGGCATACCCCGGAAGAGTGCTGGGAATTCAAACCGATGTGACCAGGCAGGAAAGCGTGGCGGCGATGATCCGACAGGCGGCGGAGTTCGGGGCCGGGCAGATCCATCTCCTTTTCAATAACGCCGGGCTCGGTTTGTCAAAAGCCTTTGATGAAACTACCGATGCCGATTGGAAGTTTGCTTTTGACGTGAACTTTTATGGCGCGCTCTACGGGATTCGGGCGGTTTTGCCGGTCATGCGAACCCAAGGAGGCGGACATATCGCCAACACCGCCTCCGGGATCGCCTTTTCGCCCATGGCGTATCAGAGCATGTACAGTGCCACCAAATCCGCGTTGCTCGCGCTCACCTGTGCCCTGCGCTACGAGCTTTGGGACGACAAGATTCGCCTTTCCACCATCATTCCCGGGACGGTCGCCACGGCCATCTGGGATAAGGTCGGAGGCGCTCCGGACTTTGCCTTGACCCCGGAGGAGGCCGCTCGCGGCATTCTCAAGGGAGTTGCGGCCAACGAGAGAATCGTCTTCGTTACCGACGCCGACCGTCAAGGGGCATGCTGCAATGCCTTCGATCCCGAAGACGCGAAAGGCAGGGACGAATATTTCTTGAATAATGCCCGACAAAGAAGAAGCGGGAAGGCAGCTCTGTAAGGACCGGACCGCAGAAAAAAGTGGTCATTATCCCAAACCGTCATCCCGGCGTGCTTCTGACCGGAATCCAGGCTTTTCAAGCCCTCCTGGATCCCGGCTTACGACAGGGTGACGGGTTTAAAGGAGCGCCGATGACACCATATTGGGGGAAGGCACCAAAACGCCTTTTCTACGGTACGGGTTTGAACAACTTCGACACTTCTCTTGCCAAGCCACGTCTCTTGGCGTCCAACATCAGTACGGGAGCACCTTCCGTGAAATCAAGTTTGCGCATATCGATCCAGTAGTTATTTCTCGCGATATTGTGGGCAAAATAGATCTTCTTGTTGGTCAAATTGTAAACCAAGCTCCAGAGGGTTGGCCAGGCAGGTACAGGCGCAGGCACGCCTTCAAAAAACTGGAACGCGCCGAATGGTTCCGACATGGAGCGGATTGCAAGGAACATGGCAGAGGCGTAATCCGGCCTAACGGCTGGATTGGTGACTGCAAGATTGAGTGTTGACAGGAACGCTGACGCCCTGACAAAGCGGGCGGCTGGATTGCAGTCGCCGGGCAACGGGTCAGCCCCTCCGAAATACCGGTAATGCCACAAATTTGTAATATGCTGGTCGAAGGGAGGGTCGTTGGTGAGGACATTGTATTCAGCTCCATAATAGACGTGCATCTTGCCCTGAATAAACTCGACCACCATCGAGTCGCCCGATGCATCCTCCAGTGCATAGTGCTGGGGGAATTTCTTACCATCCACGTCTCCCGCCACAAGCTGGGTTGCGTACATGAGTTTCAAAGCCTCTCCCACAGTAGCGGCATTGTCGAGAAGATAGATACCATATCTCAACTGAGAGACGCCCGGCCTCCTGTCTGGCCCTCTCTCTCGTTCCTCGAATTGAGTGGGACTCAGCCACAGGGAGTGAAAGGCCAGTCCGGCTTCATTCACCCCTTCAGCGCTAAAATCGGAGTGACCCAAAGCTGTCACTACAACGCTGCCGTACTGGGAAGTCCAGCTCGCAGACTTGTTGTCGTCAATAAGACCCCCATCCTTACTAATTCCCTTGGGAAAGACGTAGAAGACCGGCTGATCGTCGAAGTCGATGTCCATATTTCGCCCCACGAGCATTGCTTTGCCGTTGGTGTTCCAGAACATGCGAGTGCAGGCCTCGGCGTCGAAGACGGGAAGAAACGCCCCCAAGATGATCACGACCACTGGTAGCATAACAATAGCTGCTAATCTTTTCATTTCGTGCCTCCTCGTTTGCCGTGGTTGAAAAGTGGTTTCAGGCCAAAGCTTCATGGAGGACATCCCCCAAAGGCAACCTCTCTTGCGGTCCGACCCTCTTATGCACACCACTCTAAATCACCAAACTTAGCTCAGATTCTACTTCGAGGCTCATTTTCCAGGAGCATGCAGGAAGAACTCTCACTTGAATCGGGCCGTTGAAGGACATCAGGATGTAGGAGACAAAGATGTCAATGAAGGCTTATGATGCAATAGTGATGTTTTCTCACCCCATTGACTACCGCGAGGCACTAAACTGATTCATTTTACTATGGGCAACGGAGCTTGGCAAGGGGTTGGGATTAAGGGACGCCCTTGATGCCGACAGGGTTCGGGTTGTTCGCCAGGACGATGAAATCGACCTCAGCCTGTCTGGCCGTTACCCGCTTGATCGCGTATCCAGAAAACTCGAACTTTGGAACAATGGGGGACGCCCTTTACGTTTTTACATTTCTCGCCATTTCGGCATGCTTGTGGCCGGAATCCAAGGCCCGGCAACTTAATAGACCCCGGCAAAAAACCTGCCGGGGTAACGTGCTGGATGTTTCGTGTATTCATGCAATTACGCACTAGGTGCCATTGGCGAGCGCACTATGCGCCTCACCTCGGAAGTCCGTTGGTTTGCGCTCGCCTCTCTTCTGCGCTTTCTCTCGAGCGATCTTGTGATTCATGTCAGCAGGAATGAAGGTAACGGGCTTTCCGGCCCGGCGCGCTGCGAGCATCTCATCTCGGGCGACCTTGCCTCCCCCAATCGCGATGAACAACGAACTGCTTGCCACTATCGCTGCCGAGGTGGGCGAGAGATGATGGCCATCGGGGGCCAGCCCTCCCCAGGTACTGTCTTTGACATAGAAGACGTAGTCAACGCACTTCGAGAGCGTAACACCCTCGTCGCGGGCGAGGGTCGAGACGATCCCCATTGTTGTGAAACCTTTTCCCTTCGCGATCTCGTAGACCGCGCCGATGCCCTCCGCGGTGGCACCGATGTTGATCAAAGTCTTCCGGGGATCTTGCTCGTCGAGGATGCGTGAAGCGTGCTCCATCATTGCGCCAGGGTCCTCGTACTGGGCTCCTGAATAGCCGGCGAATGTCAGCACCCTCATTTGTTTGCCTTGGATGAAATCCTTGATCGACGCAAGGGTAGCTTCGCGCACCTCCTGTGGACCATCGCAAGCGTTTGCCGCATGCGAGGTCATGGCCAGATAGCACGCAATCACCACTGCACGTTGAAAAATGGAAGCGTGGACAAACATTACGAGCCCTCCTGAATACTCAACGATTCGGAATTAGCGGCCGAGTACCGTCCGCTGTAGTCGGTTATTGGGTGGTCGCCGCCGGCCTTCTCAGATCAATTTCGCGGCTGCAGGGGAATCCCCTTGTCGAACGAGAGCTCCCCGGTGAGATAGCTTTTGCCATCGGGGGCCTTGTCCGCTGGCATGCGCTCCCGCTTGACGTACCGCCTGCCGTCGAAGGCGTGCCTCACGTAGGAGGTCTTCACCCCGCCGCCGGATTCCAGCCGAATGAGATCGTGCCATCCCTTGGTCCTCTTCGCCGAGACGATCACCGGCAGGCGACTGATCGGGAAGTTGTTGATCAACGAATAGCCGTTCCGGTTTTGGGTGAAAAGGAGGAGATTGCAGCCGCCGGTCCCGCAGAAGATCGAGCCCAGGAGATAGACGAATACTTCCTCTCGGCCGTCGCCATTCAGATCGACCCGGCCGTAGACGTAGCGACCTCTACCGGTCCCGCCCTCAATGTCGACGACGTTGCGTGTGTAATAGGGCGACACCCGCCGGATGGCGGCCTCGAGATCCTTGTCGGGCTCGGTCTGGAATTGCTCCTCGCCGTATGGTTCCCACACAAAGATTCCGCCGTCGGCCATGAGACTCAGATAGAGCTTGCCGTCCTTCAACAGGTAGGAACGGACGTACTGGGCTTGTGACGATACCTGCTCATCCAGGCTGGGAGGCGGACAGTGGGCACGGGTACCCGCGAGGGGACCAAATTCGAAATGACCGCTGGCGCGGTCGGCACTGGGCTCCGCGGACCAGGTGCCGCCGGCGCGATTGCAGTTGAGGCGCAGAGCAACCGTGCCGTCCCCGTTCAGCTCCATGGTGTAGCGGGATGGATCGTCCGGACGGACCGTTCCGACCGCGTCATCCATCGACTGGAACTCCACCAGGCGCCACTGCGTATCCGCCAGCGGACTGATCGAAGTGGCGTCGGCCGCGGGGGTAGGCGCATTCGATGGCGCCGGTTCACGACCAGCGACCGGCGCCCCGGACGCGCTGCCAACCACAACCACCGGTTTGCACCAAAGGATCATGGCAGCCATCGCCACCATGGTTACCATGCGTGCCCGTCGATTCATGGCATTCGCCTCCTCAGCCCCCGAAAACAACCGCCTCGGGGACCTCGTAACGCTCGTCCCCGGCCTCGATCAGGTAAAGGTCACCGCGCTTGGTCGCGCGAAAAAGCATGTTGCCATCGGCCTGACTCAGGTCGGCGCTCACGGCCTTGCCCTTCTCGAAGAAGATGGCGCGGGTGCGGCCGTCGGGGCGGGTGACCACCAGCGTGGCCGAGCCTCCGGGATCACGCGCGACGCCGAAATTGCACTGCCCCATGGGCTGTCCCTTGGCTTGTGCGCATGGAATCTGGCCGTTCGCGTCGAATTTGCCCTGGCCCGCCCGAGCCGCCGTCGATTCGCGCTGCCCACCAACGCTGCCGGCCGCCGCCTTGCCTCCGCGCGCCTTGAATGACAGGATTTCGCACACCCCGGTGGTCTTGTCCTTGGCCGTGTAGGTGACCCTTGGCGGTTGATCACCCTGGGGAGTGATATCGATCCACACCCCTCCCGAACGGGCCGTGATCTGACCGTCCGGCCTCTTGATCAGCTTGGCCGTCTTCCCGTTGACGTAGACTTTGCCGGCGCGATTGGAATCGACATTCAGGCCCGGCCCGCATTTGGCGGCAAAGAGGGGCATTTCGGCACGGGCAGTACCGGCCATGAGTGTGACAGCGACAGCGAACAGTACCAGCGAGGGTTTTTTCATAGCAGTCTCCTTTTCTTGAGTCCATTGAAACGCTGACTGTTGGCAGCGCCTCACATGAAGTTCACCGGGCGCGGCACGCTGCCTTCCTGTTCTCCACGTCCGGGGCGCAGCCAATTGAGGCGTAACAGGCGAGCAAGGCGGCAGCGAAGAACATGAAGGATCAGCGTGCTTTTCTCCGAGGCCTCTCCTTTGGTTTGAAGAAACCCCAACTTGCGATTTCCGCAAAGCCATCAGGCAAGTAAGGAGGATGAGGGCAGGCAGCTAACCCGGGGTGGAAGCTCTCAGAAAGAAAAATGGGGAACGAAGGCAACATCTTCCATTCCCCACTCCCTCACCCGCGACTGTCACGCGAGCCGATGAGATTCATTCATTACCTGGCAGGCTGTTCAACCACCGCCTCGGCGCTATCCGCCCTGATAAACCCGGTGGCATCAACCCCTGCGCCGAACATGGTGTAGCCGGCTTGCGCATATACGAAACGTTTCGGATAGCCGAATAGGCCAGGGCCGTACAGCATCACCCCGAGGAGTGGGGTATTCTCAGTGCTGTCACACCACACATTCTCAGATGGTACACCGGTCTTGCCATTGCAGACGGAACTCTTTACGCCCTGCACGCGCATCCTTGCCGTGTTGGCGTTTCCATTGTCAGTACCGAGAAACAAAGCATGGAAGTTCACTCCGCCATAACCTGGGCCCCTGGAGTAAACGTCCTGGCCATTACCAGTCTTATGCCCTGTCTCAGCCAAAAAGCCCTCGTAGAAACACTTGAAGCACTGATAGGCGCCGGTAAACTTAACCTCGTTCCAGTTCCAGACGTCGAATTTGGCTTTAGTACAGGTGGGGAAACGATCCTGGCGCAAGTCCTGCTTGCATGGCCAGAGGGTGAGGTGGGGTTGGCGGGTAAAATTACCGGGACCCGAAGCACCCTGTGGTATGAAACTGGCGATAAGGTATTTGGGACATGCGTCATAACCAATTCCATCCAGATTCAACTTGTAATTGGTTTGAGCGGCATCCGCGTACTCGAAGAAAGGCGCGCCCCTGACAGCAAATGCATAGGCGTTGTAGAAGACGTGGTAAGACTGCACACTGATCATAGCATAACCGTAGAGGTGGTTCCATACCTTGGGTGCGGTGTCTTCGTCATTCTGCGCCCAGCACGTGAGCGACCCTGAGCGATTAGGGCCAAAAGTGGGCCCGTAATTGTTCTCCCCTGTGCTGAAAACGATGGGCTGGTTGGCAGTGACGAAGAAGTGAAAATCTTCGACAGTCTGGTTTTCATCCATCCAGTAGCACTTCACATACACCCCTTGACTCTGGTCATTACCGATAAAGATGAGTGTCTCCGTATTGAAACTGCCCGTCGTGCTCGAAAGGTGAGGAAAAACGAGCAAGCTCCCCTTCTGGCTGGTATTAGCCAGATTCGGTGCCGCCGAGGCCGCCGTGACCAACCCCAAAACCATGACCAACGCCAATGAAAGTAATGCAACTTTTCTCAACATGATTCCCCTCCTCGTTTACTGTGAATCCCCTACTTGACGAAAGCTGTCGGCAACACCGTTGCTCCCCTTGGGGTTGGCCCCAACTTGGCGTTGGAATATGCGAACTGCAGGTACTATGGGTAACGCGTTCGGATGAGCTTTCTGAGTGCAATATTATTACCACGGCTTAGCTGCAGATTGTCAAGCGGAAAAGCCGGTTGAAAATCAGACTGGAACAGTGGAACAGTGGGGACGCCCTTAGTTTTTTACATTTTGAGGCACTGCTATGTCCAGCTTTTCACGATCCCCGTCGATGCAGGAAATTATCACCGTCCCCATCGTCATAGAAAATCTCCCGGCGCTCTAGGCCGAGTGCGCTGATGTGGTGCAGCGCGTCTGGCGCATCCATATCTGGTTTGCCTTGGCATGATGCTCTTCTACCAAGTTCAAGAGCAGTAGCAAATATAAAATATAAAGGGCGTCCCCTAACGCGAAAAACCATGGTATCTCGGCTTGTCTCGGTTTTGTCACTGCGTTCCCGCGAAGGGTTTCCCGCCGATTTCAGAAAAGGCTTCGGAGGGCCTTTTCAAGTCTGTCCCGCGCATCGTTGAC
>CAZDKX010000139.1:0-11901 GCA_964505935.1 uncultured Syntrophobacteraceae bacterium | reverse complement strand
AAGATATCGAAAATCTGGACGTCATTTTTGCCCTGGCGGCCATGGATGATCGGATCTATCTGGTGGCCAGAAGCCGCATTCCCGAAGTGAACGCCGGCGTCGTGGCAACCTATTTCGGAGGGGGCGGCCACAGCACGGCGGCCTCGGCGACCATTCGGGACATGACCTTGATCCAGGCCGAGGACCGCCTGCTCGAAGTGCTGCGCAGCCAGATCAGTCCATTTCCCATGGCCGAGCATCTCATGACCAGTCCGGTGATTTTCGCCGAAGCGGACGCCCCCATCGGTGAAGCCGCACAAATCATGACCAGGTACAATATCAATGCCCTTCCCGTCCTGAAGGACGGTGCGATTGTCGGCCTGGCCAACCGCCAGTTCCTGGAAAAGGCGGTCTTTCATGGTCTCGAAGCGGTGCCGGTGCGCGAATACATGACCCGAGATTTCTTTACCGTGAAACCGACCGCGACGCTCCTGGAGATTCAGACCTATCTGGTCGAGAACCAACAGCGGATCCTGCCGGTGGTGGACGAGGCCAAAGTGGTGGGCGTGATCACCCGCCGGGACCTGCTGAACTTCCTCGTGACCGACCGGTCCAATGTTCCCAGGGCCCTCTATGATGATCCCACTCAGTCCCACTGGACCAAGCGCAAGAGCATTGTCAACATTCTCATGGAGCAGCTGCCGCGGGAGGCCATCCAGGTGCTGCGGGACTTTGGCAAGCTGGCCGAGCGGCTGCACTACAAGGCCTACGCGGTGGGGGGCTTTGTCCGGGACCTCCTGCTGCGGCGCCACAACCTTGATGTTGATATCGTGGTTGAGGGCGACGGCATCGAGTTTGCCAAAGCGTTCGCCGAGGAGCACCAGGTGCGGGTCCGCGCCCACAAGAAGTTCAATACCGCCGTGCTCATCTTCCCCAACGATCAGCGGGTGGATATCGCCACCGCCCGATACGAGTACTACCAGTATCCGGCGGCGCTCCCCATCGTCGAGTTCGGCTCCCTCAAGATGGATCTCTACCGGCGCGATTTCACCATCAACACCCTGGCCATTGCCCTGAATCCAAACAGCTTTGGCTATCTCATCGACTTCTTTGGCGGTCAGCGGGACCTGAAGGAGAAGGTCATTCGGGTCCTGCACAACCTGAGCTTTGTGGAGGACCCGACGCGGATTCTGCGGGCGATTCGCTTTGAACAGCGGTTTGGCTTTCGCATTGGGAAACAGGCCGCGGCGCTGGCTCGCAACGCGGTGCGCATGGGGTTGATTCAAAAGTTGGGAGGGCGTCGTATTTTCCACGAAATCCAGCTGATCCTGATGGAGGAGGACCCCAGTCCGGCCCTCAAGAGAATGGCCCAGTTTGGCCTTCTTGCCGTTATTTCGCCAAAATTGCGTTTTGACAAGAAAATGGAAGAAGGCTTCCAGCGCTTGCGGGAGTTGGTCTCCTGGTATCAGCTGAGCTTCCTTGAAGAGCCTCTGGAGCGATGGTGGGTTTATCTGCTGGGGCTTTTTTCCCCCCTGCGGCCCGACGAACAGCAGGAACTCTGGGAGCGTCTGCAGCTGGCCTCCAGTCAGCAGGAACGCCTGCTCTGGGCTTACGCGAAAGTCGAGGAATTGCTGTGGGGGTTTTTCCAGTTGCTTGATCATCGCCCCAGTGATATCTATCGGGCACTTCAACCGCTGCGGCCGGAAGAGCTCATCTATATGATGGGAAAGGCTCAGAAGGAAACGACAACCCGGGCCATCAGCCACTATTTCCACCGCTATCGTCATGTGAAGACGGAGCTGGGAGGCAGGGACCTGCAGGCTCTGGGGATACCGCCCGGGCGTATTTACAAGGCCCTACTGGATGGCTTGCTGGATGCGCGGTTGAATGGCGAGGTGAAGAATCGTCAGGAAGAGCTCTCCTTTTTGCAGGACCGATATCCCGAGCTTTTTCAGGCAGCTGAGAGCGGCGCGGCAGACGAGCGGGAGGCGGGCTCGGCAGTTGCTGCAGGGGTAGGTAAAGGAGTGATGAAGTAATGGTGCAGGACATCCTCATCAAGGCGGCCCTCTATGCGATCCCCCTGCTGCTGGCGGTGATCGCCCACGAGGTGGCGCACGGCTGGACGGCTGAAAAACTGGGAGATCCCACCGCCCGTTTCATGGGACGACTGACGCTCAATCCCCTCGTGCATATTGACTTGATGGGGACCATTCTCCTGCCGGTAATGCTCATTCTGATCCAATCCCCGTTTCTCTTCGGGTGGGCCAAACCGGTTCCCGTCAATTTTGCCAACCTCCGTGGAGGAAGGCGTGATATGGCTCTGGTGGCCCTCTCCGGGCCGGCTACCAACCTGCTGTTGGCCATTGCCAGCGCGCTGGGCTACCATATCCTCCTGGCCGGGTTTCACCATGGCTGGATTGTCGAAGGCGGTCCTCTGGACTGGGTGGCGGAGCCGCTGCTCCTGATGGCCAGGATCTCGCTCACCTTCAACCTGATCCTGATGGCATTCAATTTGATCCCAATTCTGCCCCTGGATGGGGGGCGGATTCTGGTCGGCTTGCTGCCGGCTTCCCTGGCGGCGCGACTGGAGCCGCTTGAACGCTACGGCATGTTGATCTTCCTCCTCGTTATCGCCGTGCCCGTCCTGCGGGCATCGCTCTGGGGGTATTTTCTGGATCCCATTGTGGATACCTTTATGCGGCTGTTGCTGGGATAGTCCTGCCCGAAGCACGCTTCCAGCGCTGGAAAAGGAGTTGCAAAAATGGCTGAAAGAAAAAGGATTCTGAGTGGTATGCGTCCCACGGGGCGTCTTCACCTGGGGAACCTTCATGGGGCCCTCGATAACTGGGTCGAGCTGCAAACCCAGTATGATTGTTTCTTTTTCGTGGCCGACTGGCACGCTCTGACCACCGATTATGCGACGCCGGGAGACATCAAGCAGAACACCTGGGATATGGTGCTGGATTGGCTGGCAGCCGGGCTTGACCCCGAGCATTCGACGCTTTTCATCCAGTCGGAGGTCAAGGAACATGCTGAGCTCTATCTGCTCCTGGGGATGATTACGCCGCTCCCCTGGCTGGAACGCAACCCCACCTACAAGGACCAGCAGCAGCAGCTCGACGGCAAGGATCTGTCGACCTACGGGTTTCTCGGCTATCCCGTGCTTCAGGCCGCCGATATCATCATCTACAAGGCGCACGGCGTACCGGTTGGAAGGGATCAGTTGCCCCATGTGGAATTGACGCGCGAAATCGCCCGACGGTTCAATTTCATGTATGAGCGGGAGGTGTTTCCCATTCCCGACGCCCTGCTCACCGAGGTCCCGGTCCTGCCCGGCATCGATGGCCGGAAGATGAGCAAAAGTTACGGCAATGCCATCTTCATTACGGATTCGGAAGAGAATGTCCGGGAAAAGATCTCCAGGATGCTGACGGATTTCCATCGGGTGCGTCGCTCCGACCCTGGAGACCCGGAGCTGTCGACGGTTTTTGCCTATCACAAACTGTATTCACCGGCTGCGGAGGTGACGGAAATCGCCGCAGGCTGCCGTTCGGCGAAGATGGGTTGTGTGGAGTGCAAGAAGCGGCTGACGAAGAATATGCTCGAGCGGCTGCAGCCCCTTCGTGAAAAGCGGCTCGAGTTGGAACGGAATATGGATCGCGTGAAGGAAATCATTGCGGCCGGTACCGCCAAGGCCAGGAACGAGGCCGTCGCCACCATCAGAGAAGTGAGGACGGCGATCGGGCTGGACGGCAACTGCAAATAACCCGATTATGAAGGCAATTCGGCTTCAGAAAGCCCTCGCTCGGGCCGGGATTGCCTCCCGGCGGGCGGCCGAGGAGCTCATCCGGCAGGGGCGGGTTTCCGTGAACGGCGGGGTGGTCACCACCATGGGCGAGCACGTAAACCTGCAGACGGATGAGGTTTGCGTCAATGGAGCGCCGATCTCGATCTCGGCGCGCAAGGTTTATCTGCTCTTCAATAAGCCCGGCCAATGTGTTACAACATCAAGCGATCCACAGGGCCGCAAAACCGTTTTCGACTATATTCCCGATTGCGGCGTGCGCCTCTTCGCGGTGGGCCGGTTGGATTATGACGCCGAGGGGTTGCTCCTGCTCACCAATGATGGGCCGCTGGCCAATCGCCTGCAGCATCCCCGCTACGGTGTTCCCAAGACCTATGAGGTGAAGGTGAAGGGGCATCCCGACGAGCAGGCACTGGCTGCGCTGCGCACCGGCGTGATGCTTGAAGAAGGGGTCACGGCTCCGGCCGGAGTGAGCGTGATGCGCTCCCTGCCGCAGGCGGTATGGCTGAGGATCGTTTTGCATCAGGGCTGGAATCGCCAGCTCAAGCGGATGGGGGAGGCAGTCGGGCACCCGGTGCTGAAGCTCAGGAGGGTGGCTTACGGGGGTCTGCAGTTGGGCCGCGTCGCTCCTGGTACTTTCCGGGCCCTTGATCCCCCGGAGGTGCGGCGGCTCTACGCCGATGTCGGTCTTGAGGAGGAGTGAAGCAGAAGGCCATGGCAACCAAAAGGCGCGGAAGCTATCCCTACAGCGTGGAGCGGCCCTTCCCGCGACAGGCAATGATGCGGCCTCCGTTAAAAAAGAAGAAGCGGAGTCGCTGGCCTGCCGTGATGACCGTATTGCTGCTCATCCTGGTCGGGAGCATCCTGACGGTCGCTTTCAGTGAAAGCGTCCGCAACGCCGTGATTTCAGCAATGCCCTTCCCGAAAAATCTGGTGGCCATGCGCCTGCAGCACAACGGCAAGGAAGTCATCCTCATGCCGGGATCCCAGTGTGTGCTGAACCCTCGGGACACGGTGCAGCTGCTGGAGGTGCAAACCGACGGCTGGCTTTCCTGGGGTACGCAGGTGGCGGCCGCCGACCTGGACGCGTCGCGGCTGCGCGACAAGCCCGTGGCGTTCAAGGACCTCATGCCTCAGGAAAGCTTCGAAACACCAAAGACGATCGCTATTCAGACCACTTCGTGGCATCGACCCATCGGCGAGGTTTCCTTTCTGGTCCAGCTGGATGCCAAGGACTGGCTGCAGAAGGCCAATACCGCCACCGATGTGAATCGGAAGATCGCCTTCCTCGAAAAGGCCCTGAAAGAAAATCCGGGAAATGTCCTGGTCAAAACGCAGCTGGCGGGGGTTTACTTCGAGAATAAAAAGTATGATCCCGCAGCCAGGCTGTATGAAGAAATCGATGAATCCGGCAAATCCAGGACCATCATGGAGCGGCTCCTGCTGGCCTATCAAGCGCGCAACCGGGTTGATGAGGCGCTCAAGACCTATCTCGATCTATTCAAGCTGGCCGAGGATGCGGACACTTTCAAGGAGTTCCTCCAATACCTCCAGAAGCACAAATCCAAGGACGAGGCGGCAAAATTCCTGGAGAAGCACCAGCAGCAATTCCCTAAAGCCTTCCAGAGCTCGGTGCTCCTCCTGATGGCGGAACTCAGCGCCCAGACCAAGAACTGGTCAAAGGCCTCCGCCGCCTACGAAAAGGCCATCAAGGCCGGGGTGAAAGATCCCGACGTTCTCTATAACCTGGCGGTCACCTACCAGCACGGCGAGGATGCGGACAAAGCGACCCAGGCGCTGGAACAGTACCTGCAAAAGAACCCCAACGATCTCAAGAGCTGGATGCAGCTTGCCGAACTCCAGGAAAAGAAAGGCGCCGTGTCACAGGCAAAGACGACCTATGAGGCCATCCTGCAAAAGAATCCCCAGCACAAGGATGCCCTGCTCAAGCTGATCAGCCTCCTCGAAAAGGCCAAGGACAAGCCCGGCCTGCAGGCGGCCTACGAAAAACTCGCCCGTTTGCAGCCCAAGAACCGCACGGTTCAGTACAACCTGGGTATTCTCTACTACGAGGGCAAGAAGTGGGACAAGGCCGCCGAGTGCTTTGAGGCCATCGCGGGTGCCGAACCGAGAAATGTGGAAGTGCGCAAATACCTGCTGGACATCTATCGCAAGCTGAAAGACGAAAAGAACGAAACCGAGATGCTGAACACTCTGGCCCGTCTCGACCCCAAGAACACCAGCTACCATGAGGCGATTTTTGCCTCCTTCGACGGCAAGAAGGACTACAAAGGGATGGTGGCATTCTTCCGCAATGCCCTGCAGGCCAATCCCGATAACGTAACGATCCACAACTACCTTCTCTACGGTCAGCTCAAGCTGGGAGACAACAAGGGAGCACTGAAAGAGCTCGAGGACCTGATCCGGCTGCAGCCCAAAGAGAAAAAGCACATGCGGCAGGCGGCCAACCTGTATGAAACGGCGGGCGATTATGGCGAAGCCCTCAAGAAACTGGACCAGATCCTGAAGCTGGACCCCAAGGACAAAGAGGCCAAAGACGACTATTTACGCCTGAAAATGCTCATGGTTACCAAGAAGAAACCAACCTGAGCATCCTTCTCCGGGGCTGAGCGTGATGCGCAAGCTTTTGTGTTGTGCTCGCTGCTCTTTTGGGGTATAAAGCAGTCGTTAATGGGCGGGTAACTCAGCGGTGAGAGTGCCATCCTCACACGGTGGAAGTCGGAGGTTCGAATCCTCTTCCGCCCACCAGAAAGTCCTTACGCCATGCGGTTCTACAGCCGCGTGGCGTTCTTGTTTGGGGTTACCTTGGTGTATCAAGGAACCGTTCTCCGATTCGCCCTGCTATTTCCTCGGTTCTCGTTGATGTTACTGAAAGGAAAAAGGACAGGGACCTGCATACGGAACTGAGGGACATGGTGAAGAAGTTGGAAGGGCCACCGCCCGAGGGGAGTGCGTAACGACCGGGTTGAATGAGATTGACAGCATATCTAGAAAAGTATTACTATTTTAAAGTGTAATACCATCATGGAAAGATGAGGTAAGCAGTCATGGCGACCCAGGCAGTGAGGATCACCCGAAAGGGTCAGGTAACCATCCCGAAACAGATTCGCGAGCGACTACGGGCAAACGCTGTCTATTTTGAGGTGGTCAACGAAGAGGTCGTGGTGCGGGCCGTTAGAGACGCCGCCGGCTCTCTCAGCGAATACGCCAAAAATGTGCAACCGGGAGTTTCCGTACAGGAGATGAAAGATCGAGCATGGGAAGAGGCGGTGCATGAGAAAACCAGGAAGAAGTCTGCCTGACACCAATATCCTCATCAGATACCTTACGAGAGATGACGAAACCCTTTACGCCAAGGCAAAGGAATTCTTCGACAAGATCAAGGAAGGAAGCACGAGGGCGGTCATTCTCGAGAGCGTGATCGCCGAATGCATTTATGTCCTGGTAAAAATTTACAGGGTCCCAAAGAGCAGCGCGGCGGAGAGCCTGAGCGACATTCTTCACTACAAGGGCATTGCCAATCAGGATCGGCAAGAACTCATCTGTGCCCTGGCCCTTTTTTCAGAACGGAACGTCGATATTGTCGATTGCATCCTCTGCGTCAAAGCTGCAAGCCCCAATACCACTCTCTTTTCTTTCGACAGCGAGCTCAATAAATTAAGCGATTCCCATCGACAAAGCTGAACTCCAAAGAGCCTGCCACAGAATAAGCTGATACCATCCCCGCCTTCTTCTTCTTCTTCAAACCCATCGCTTCCGGCGATGAGAGGAAGAACTTCTGATCAAGATTACCTATTTGCATCATCTGTTGCCACCGTTTACCTAGAGCAGGAACTTTTTCTCGGTCGAGACCAATTTCATATCGCCAACTATCAACAGAATGCTGAGGAGGTTTACGCATGTCGGCCACCTATGATGCCATGTGGGAAAAGCTCAATTTGGACCTGGATGCCCACGCCGGCTTGCTTGAGGTCCTGGGAAAATTCTACGGCGTCATCCACTATGGGCTCTCTTTCTGCCAACCGTATACCATGGAAGCTTTCAAGGTGGAAAAGGCCCTGAAGGTCGCCAATGTCCCCATGCTCACCATCGAAACCGACTACAGCATGGAAGACGTGGAGCAGCTCAAAACGCGTGTCGAGGCCTTTGTGGAAATGGTCCGCTAAGGCTTTCTGCGGGAGGGTCTGGATCAAGCCTGTTGCCTTCTATCTGGACCACCAGGCTGGAGTGAAAAATCAGAGGAGGAGATACCATGTTCAAGCGGATTGTCAGCGTCTCTTTATTGTTATCAATGGTTTTATTGCTTGGCCCGGCTCTCTTTGGGGCCGGTTGTGCCCGTGCGGAAAGTGATTCGACCAGCGCCCTGGTCTCCACCAGCGAGAATCCCTACCTCACGGTGCCGTCTGCCGTGAAGAACATGTACAATCCATCACGCTTTCCGGATGTCCAGCTGCTCACCCAGCCGCATTGTCTTTTTACCAGCCGGTCTGAATATGCCAAAATTCTTGCCGGCGAAAAACCCGGCACCGTTGCCAGCCATGGATCCCTGTGGAACTACGACTCCGACGTTCCCATCATCTTTTACGGCAAGGGCATCAAAGAGGGCTACCTCGGGGGCGAAGCCGATATCATCGATATCGCCCCCACCCTGGCCTATTTGGCGGGAGTCCAGCGTCCGGCGGCGGCAACGGGGCGCATCCTGACCGAGATCATCAAACCCGAGGCGGCCGTCTGGACCAAAGCGCAACGCCCCAAGGTGCTGGTGCTGTTCAGTCTCGATCAGTGCCGCAATGACCACCTGCGAACTTTTGGCAATGCCTTCTCGTTCCTGAACAGCAGCATCGTTGCCTCAGGGGCAAGCTTTGCGCAAGGGCATGTGAGCAATGCCAAAACGGAAACGGCAGTCTCCCACAGTTCGGTGGGTACCGGTACCATCGCCGGTCTGCATGGGATTGTGGGTAACAATGTCATGCAAGCCGACGGCAGCTATCCGCTGGCCATCGATGACGGCAATGCCGGCCCCAATAATGGGCATGGCGACTTGAATCCTCGCAACATGCTGGTCGCCACGCTTGCCGATGAAATGGATCGCCGGTTCCTTAACCGCAGTGTCGTGATCTCCTCGTCCAGTTACGGGCGGGCGTGCATCGGGGTTGCCGGCCACGGCGCCTACTACCAGGATGGCGACTATGCCTACGCCGGAGCGGACAAGGACATCGTTTTCATCACCAACTGGTATTCGGGTGTGCCCTATACCAATACGGACTACTACCGTCTTCCGGACTACCTGAAAGTCGCCAACAATGCTCTCCTCCCGGTCAAGGAGTGGCTGAAGAACTACTACGGCCTGGACATCGAAACGACACCGTGGACTCATGATCTGACGCTCAAAGACAAGAGCCCCTTCTCGGTGAGCAAGAAGGCCATCGGGCACGCTTCCGCAACCTTCCCCTGGGGAGAGAAATACACCTTCAGTTATCCCATCGTGAAAGCGGGGCAGGCGGAACCTGACAAACTGCAGAGCTATCAGGACTATCAGGCCGGCGTTACGGTGCTTTCCGACAAGTATGGGGAGACGGTTAAAACGCCCTTCTTCGATCTCTGGAATTTCGATCTCAACCTCATGGCCATGCAAAGGGAGCGGGTCGGCAAAGACAACATTCCTGATCTGGTGTTCTTTCATCTCAAGAGCATGGACGCCGTCGGGCACCGCTTCGGGGTTTACTCGGGAGAGGTCTACAATTACATGTTCTTTGCCGACTACATGATCCAAAAGGTTATCCGTTGGCTGGACAAGCATGTGGGGGCAGGGGAATACACTGCCGTATTCTTTGGTGATCACGGCGGTGCTAATGTCACCACCAGCGGTCAATGGATCGTGAATGAAGATGTGAAGGAGGCGCTCGAAGCCGAGTTCGGGAGCGGCATCATCAAACAGCAGGGTGGCGACCAATTATGGCTGGATCAAGGCATCCTGCAAGGCAACGGAAAAACCAATGAAGATGTGGCGCGCTGGATGGAAACCCAGTTCAAATGGTTGATTCGCGCCTACACAAAGAGCGAAGTTGAAGCAGCCGGTCAGTGCAACTGAGAAAGGCGAAGGCATAGAAGGAACGTTTGTCGCCACGAAGAGGACGAAATCATCGAAATGATGCTTTCGCGTCTCTTCGTGGCTGAAATAAGGAGAAGGTGATGACCTCACGGATGATGCATCGTGTTTGTTCGTTATGGATACTGCTGTTCCTGGTTTCTTTCTGCTTTTGGTCAAACATGGCTTCTGCCGCTGCCCTGGATAGCTTTGCCGGCTTGGAAGGGACGATTGACATCGCCGGAGGCACGGCCCATATCCCGGTTATGACGGATGCGGCGAAGAACATCATGGCCTTCAATCCCAAGATCCGCATCACCGTCGAGGGGGGCGGATCGGGAGTCGGCGTGCAGAAGGTCGGCGAAGGTCTGGTGAGCATTGGCAACACCGGGCGGGCCCTCTCCGCGGAAGAAGTTGCCAAATACGGACTCAAGACCTATCCTTTCGCCCTGGACGGCGTGGCGGTGGTGATCAATCCAGGCAACCTTGTGAGCGGGCTCTCAGCACAGCAGGTCCAGGACATTTTCTCCGGGAAGCTGACCAACTGGAAGGAAGTGGGTGGCAAGGACGGCCCCATCCATCTCTTCACCCGCGATGAAGCGAGTGGGACGCGCGAGGTTTTCTGGGAAAAACTCCTCAAGAAGGGAGCCATCGCCGGCAGCGCCAATGTGGTGGCTTCCAACGGCGCCATGAAAGCAGCCATCGCTCAGGATAAGGACGCCATCGGCTATGCGGGGATCGGTCATGTGGATCAAAGCGTGAAGGGAGTGGTCCTTGACGGCGTCGTGCCTTCTCAGGAAAATGCCATGAACGGGAGCTATCCGGTGGTGCGGAAGCTTTACATGAACACCAAGGGGGAGCCGCCAAAGCTCGTGAAAGCCTTCATCGACTATATCCTGGGGCCGGATGGAATCGCAATCATCGCCAAGGCCGGATATCTGCCTTTGAAGTGAAAGGTGAAAGGTGAAGAGTGAAAGGTGAAGGGTGAAATGAAAGGGGAGGGTGGCGGTCATCGGGTTATCCCGGGTGACTCCTGCAAAAGTCCCTCAGGCGTCATTCCGGCAGGGTTTTTGGGCCGGAATCCAGGCCTCAAGGGGGCATTGAGAAATAACCCAGGGCAAATACCTCTCGTTTCCGCTGGTTCCCAAGCCGGAGCTTGGGAACCAGCGAGCCGGCGATGTGTAGGGAATATTCACGCTGCACTAGGTTATTTCCTGGTGAGTCCGAAGCTTCCTGGACCCCGCAGCTGGTAGGAAGCTGGGGTGGCGGAATTTGCGACTTTTGCGGGAGGCTACCGGTAAAGGGTGAGTTGCGCTGAAACAGAAATCTGACAAATGGATTGAACGGGCGCTGCTGAGTGCTGCGGCGCTTTCGGGCGTGGCCATCGCCGCGATTCTGATGCTGCTCGCCTATTTCTGCCTGCCGCTGGTGACTTCCCATGGGCTCGCCACCGTTTTCTCCCGGCAATGGCAGCCTTTCGGCGGGCACTTTGGCATCCTCCCCATGGGCGTGGGGTCGCTGGTGCTTGCGACCCTCTCGCTGTCCGTGGCTCTGCCCTTGGCGTTGGGGATCTGTACCTTGGTGCACCTGCTTGGTCGAGGGTCCTTTGCCCGTTTGCTGCAAGCCCTGATTCACTTCATGACCAGCATCCCGACCGTCATTTATGGATTTGTCTCGGTGTTTCTGCTGATACCGAGGCTGCGCGACTGGTTTGCCGTGGGGAGCGGCTTTTCCCTGCTGGCGGCCCTGCTGACCTTGAGCCTGCTCATCCTGCCGACCATCACCCTGATTCTCCAGGCGCGTCTGGCGCAGCTTGATCCGACGCTCCGCCTGGCTGCTGAAGCCATGGGTTTTACTCGGGTCCAGCAGATGCGCTGTGTGCTGCTCCCGGCGGCTGGCCGCGGGCTGGCCGTCGCTGCCATCCTCGGCTTTGGAAGAGCCGTCGGCGACACTCTCATTTCCCTCATGGTGGCCGGCAATGCCGCCCAGTTCCCTGATTCGCTGTTTG
>CAZDKX010000138.1:0-11955 GCA_964505935.1 uncultured Syntrophobacteraceae bacterium | reverse complement strand
GGGAGAGCGAACATGGCTTATGAACAAGTAAAGGTTGAAACCCCGCTGGCACTGAAAATCATCCCTGTGGCGAGCGTCTTGATGTTCTTTGCGGCCTGGCAGGGGCTGGTGGATTTTGCGATCGTTCCCAACACGATGCTGGCTTCTCCAACGCAAGTGGCGGAACTCTTCTGGGAGAAGCTCTTCGAATCGGACCCGGATGGCGCGACCCTGCCCGTCCATGCCTATATCAGTATTGTGGAAGCCTTTGCCGGCTTCTTTCTTTCCCTGATCGTCGGGCTTCCCCTGGGGTTGCTCATGGGCTGGTTCACCCTGGCGGAGGGCCTGGCCAGGCCGATTTTTGAGCTGATCCGCCCCATTCCCCCCGTGGCCTGGATCCCGTTGACGATTTTCTGGTTCGGGATCGGCATTCCCGGCAAGGTCTTCATCATCTGGCTCTCCGGCATCGTTCCCTGCGTCATCAATTCCTACGTCGGGGTCCGGATGACCAGTCCGACCCTCATCCAGATGGCCAGAACCTACGGCGCCACCGACTGGGACATTTTCAAGAAGATCTGCGTGCCTTCCGCGCTACCCATGGTCTTCGGGGCCATGACGATTTCCCAGGCCTACTGCTGGACCACGCTCGTCGGCGCCGAATACCTTGCCGCCGATCAGGGACTGGGTTACCTGATCACCATGGGGCGGCGCCTCGCCATGCCGAAAATGGTACTGCTGGGCATGATCTGCGTGGGGCTGACGGGCGTGGCCATCGGCATTCTCATTGACCGGCTGGAACGACGGCTGCTCGCGGGCATAAGGAGATAACACCCATGGCGACTTCGACGATTGCCAACGAAATTCAACTGGAAGTGAGGGAAAGGCGTCCCTTTTCGCTCAAGCTGGTCCTGATGAACCGCTGGTTCCTCTATACGGTTTCGCTCATCGTGTTCTTCAGCATCTGGACCTATGTCGACTACACCAGGGTGCTCGGCAACGGCATCGCCGCGCCCTCGGCGGTAATCTGGGAAATCTTTCGCCTCATGGGCGACACGATTGCCGGCAAATCCCTCTGGGGCCATATCTGGGCCAGCACCTACCGCGTGCTGATCGGGTTCAGCATTGCGGCCGCCATCGCCGTGCCCCTGGGCATCCTGATGGCCCTGAACCGTTACATCAATGCCATCGTCAAACCGGTCTTCGACCTGCTCAAGCCCATGCCGCCGTTTGCGTGGATTTCCTGCGCCATTCTCTGGTTTGGCATCGATGAACCCTCCAAGATCTTCATTATCGTAGTCGGCACCTTCGTACCCTGCCTGTTGAATTCCTACATGGGCATCCGTCTCATCGAACCGCAGCTCTACGATGTGATTCGCATGCTGGGCGGGAATCGCCGTGACGAAATCCTCCAGGTGGGCTTTCCCGCGGCTTTCCCCGCCATTTTTGCCGGACTCCAGATCTCCCTCAGTATCGCGTGGACCTGCGTGCTCTCCGCCGAACTGGTGAGTGCTCGTTCGGGTCTGGGCTTTGTCATCATTCAGGGGATGCAGCTTTCCAAGCCGGCGCTGGTCCTGGCGGGAATGGTGGTCCTGGCCTTCGTGGCGTGGGCGACGACTTTGCTGGTGACCTATCTCGAGAAGTTTCTGTGCCCGTGGAAGCGGGAAGCCGTTGGGTTGTAGGCCCCTTTGGCGCTGGGCACGGTCTGCAATGTAGAAGGGAAAGAGTGCTGTGGAAACGACCAGTCAGCATAAAATCGTCTGTCAGAATATCACCAAGATTTTCATTCAGAAGGGAACGCAGCGGGTTCATGTGCTCCAGGACATCAGTCTCGATGTCAAGAACAACGAATTCGTGGTCATCCTCGGCCCCGGCCAATCCGGCAAGAGTACCCTCCTGAGGATCATTGCCGGGCTCGAAACCCCCACCACGGGCAGCGTTACCCTTGACGGCAAGGAAGTGGAAGGTCCCGGTCCCGATCGCGGGCTGGTCTTCCAGAGCTACATGCTTTTCCCATGGAAGACCGTGCTGGGCAATGTGGAGCTGGGGCCCAAGCTGCGGGGCATCCCCAAAAAAGAACGACGGGAGACCGCCGCCCATTACATCAACCTGGTCGGTCTCAACGGCTTTGAAAACCACTACCCGCATCAACTGAGCGGCGGGATGAAGCAGCGGGTGGGAATTGCCCGGGCCTATTCCAACAACCCGGAGGTGATGCTCCTGGATGAACCTTTCGGGCAACTGGACGCGCAAACCCGCTATTTCATGGAAAAGGAGACGGCCCGTATCTGGGAGACCGAACGCCGGACCGTCCTCTTCGTGACCAACAATATTGAGGAAGCGATCTATCTGGGCGATCGCATCATCTCGCTCAAGGGTAAGCTCCCCGGCCACATGCATAAAACCTATGAGGTCAACCTGCCGCGGCCGCGGGAACATACGGAAAGGAAGTTTCTGGAACTCCGGCACGAAATTACCGAGGCTTCGGAGTTGACGCTTTGATGGCGGTCGGCAGCCCTTCCGGACACTGACGCAATGGTTTTGCCGGCATTTGAGGCTGGTAGCGAGGGTTTTTCAACCACCACCAGGTCACGGAGCATCCTTCGCGTCCTGATGCCTTGGTGGTGCCTGGCTTCAAAGTTTATGGAAACTCATACTGCTTCTCCGCAATAAGCCTCAAGCAAGCATCGACCACCTCCGGGTCATAGAGGGTCCCTCGGTTCCTGGTGAGTTCGTCCAACGCTTCCGCCATCCCCAGGGCCGCCCGATACGGTCGGTGAGAACTCATGGCTTCGACCACGTCAGCCACCGCAATAATTCTTGCTTCGAACAGGATGTCTTCTCCCGATAGCCCCTGCGGATAACCTGAGCCATTCATTCTTTCATGATGCTGACGTTCAATCTGGGCTACAGGCCATTCAAAATCGATGCTTTTCAAGACCTCATAACCGGTTTCCACATGATGTCTGGTGAGGTTCATCTCCAACACCGACAACTTGGACGGCCGCGTCAGAATCTCCGAAGGAACCGCTATTTTCCCGATGTCATGGACGAGGCCCGCCATCCTGACCGCATCCGCCATCTCACGGGAAAGGTCCAGCTCGCGAGCGATCGCCGCGGCAAGATCTGAAACCCGACGTTGATGACCTGCAGTGTAAGGGTCCTTCATCTCCACGGTTGAAGCCAAAGCCCCGACTGCCTGCTTGAAGGTACACTGAAGCTTCTCATGAGCTTTTTTGAGCGCTTCGTTCTTTTCTTGAAGCTGCCCGACTATCTGTTTTTCTCTTTCGATTCGCCTGATTTTGGCTTTCAGCTCCCCCGCCTCAAAAGGTTTGCTGATGAAATCAGTGGCTCCAGACTCGATGATGTCGGTATATAAATATTCAGTGTGACCCGTCATGATAATGAAGTCCAGAGAGGGCCAGTTGGCTCGAGCTTCGTGCATCAGCTCCAGACCGCTTTTCCTGGTCATCATGATGTCCGAGAGGACCAGTTCGAAACGCTTCTGGGTGAGCTTTTCCAGCGCTTCGAAAGCGTCACCCGCGCCCTCACACGAATAGGACAGCTCCCCGAGGATCTTCTCAATGATCAGTCGGTATTCTTTTTCATCGTCCACCACCAGAATACTCTTTATCGACCTCTCCCTCATCCACTCCTCCGAACGCTCACTTCTCAGCAAAACGGGGGCATCTCGCGGACAGTGTTCCAGCCTCGCTCCCGCATCACGGGAAAATGTCCCGCATGTTGCGGGTGATGTGAGCATGGCCCAGCTATTTCTCGTCCAATACCCTGCGGATCACCTCCGCAGCACTGCGTAATTCCAGCGGTTTCGTCAGGAATGCCCGGACCCCGGCCTCTCTGTTCTTCTCGTTGTCTATTCGTTCTTTCCAGCCGCTGCACAGGATGATGAGAATACCGGGCTGAATACGCTTCATCTCCCTGGCCAGATCGAGACCGTTCATGTGAGGCATGGTATAGTCGGTGATCACCAGATCGAAATAGTCCGGATGAACACGGAACAGTTCCAGCGCTTCAAGACAGCTGGTTTTCGTCGCAACCACGTAACCCAACAGTTCCAGATACCTTTTCCAGATATCAACCAGGGCCTCTTCGTCATCAACGATGAGAATTCGTTCGGTACCGGTGGGTACAGGGACATTCGGTTCTTCCGCGACCTTCAACTCCGCCTCAATCCTGGGCAGGTAAACATGGCAGGTCGTGCCTTTGCCCGCTTCACTGGAGACGGTAATATCGCCCTCGTGGTCTTTGAGAATACCGTGAACGACCGGAAGTCCCAACCCGGTCCCCTTGCCAAGCTCTTTGGTGGTGAAATAGGGATCGAAGATCCGTTCCAGAGTTGCCGAATCCATGCCATTTCCCGTGTCAGCGACGGTCAACCTCACATAGGGGCCAGGTTTGAGCTCGGAACCCGCCGGCACCGTCCCGGGATCGAGATTTACGTCGGCCAGGCTTATTTCCAGGATACCACCCGTTTTTTCCATGGCATGCGCGGCATTGGTGCACAGATTGGTCAGTACCTGATGAATCTCCGTTGGATGGGCGAAGACCATACCCGTCTCGCTCGCGATGCTCTGCTGAATGTCAATGGTGGCTGGTAGCAGGGCCTTGAGGAATCTGACAACCTCCTTGATGATCGGACGGACATACAGCACCTGGCGTTCCAGTTTATCGCCGCTGTAGGTAAAGGAGAGGAGCTGTCTGATCAGATCTTTTGCTCTCCGGCATGCCTTCAGGACTTCTTTGATATACTGCTCCGCGTTTGCCCGCTCTTCAAACTTCAGCCTTGCGAGCTCCGTATAGCCCATGATGATACTGAGGATATTGTTGAAATCATGGGCAACACCGCCGGCCAGGGTCCCGACGGCCTCCAGCTTTTGGGCCTTGAAAAGCTGAGCTCTCAGCTTATCAGACTCCTCCTTATGTTGCTCAAGCTCGGCAAGCCGGCCCCGCAATGTCATCAACTCGGCAATAAGCTCTTCTTTGGTTCGTTCTTCGTTCATCATTCTGCATTCCTCATCCAGATCGGTGCCGTTGCACCAATTTGGGTGTGGAGGAGCCCCGTGCCTCACACGAAGCTTCATCCCCCGCAAGCGCCTGCATCGGAGCAGCTTCCGAGGAATCCTCACGGGAAGATTGGCCGGCATGAGCGGCCTAAGCTGGCTTTACTCTTATCGGTAGAATAGCAATTTGACTTGAGAGGAACAATGTTTTTGACCAGAGCCAACCGGGACGAAAACGCCTCGGCCCCTCTGCTGGAGCCGCCGAGATGACTCAGACAAGGGTCCGGGAGGAGCCGGAAGGTCGAAGATTCCAGACGAGACTCACCCCCAGCAGGATCGTCCCCGAAACAATGGCGGCGTCCGCCATATTAAAGATGGCGGTGCGAAAACCGCCCCAGCCAAGGCTGAGAAAGTCGATCACCAGGCCGCCGAAGACGACACGATCGAGCAGGTTGCTCAGGGCGCCACCCCAGATGAGCGAGAGCGCCGTGACCGGCAGCGGCCGAAGGGCAGCGGCAAGCAGCAGATACCCCATGAGCAACCCCAGGAAGGCCGCAACCGCCACAGTCAAGACGGGACCGCGCCATTGCTCGGGAAGGCAGTACTCGAAACTGAGGACCGCTCCCCGGTTCTCGGTATAGTCAAGCCTCACCATATCCCCGGCGAAAGAGAGGACTCTGCTTTTCGGCAGGTGCGACCTGGCCAGGTCCTTCGCCACCTGATCACAACCCACGCACAGGATAATGGTGACCAACACCAGTGCCACCCGCTTGCCCTTACTCATGCATTGCCCTCATTGAGAGATCTTGAGACAAGACCTTTGCGAGCATGTCCGCCGGAATCAGAACCGCTGTCATTTTGTTGATCTTCTCAAAGCCTTTCAGGATCGATCACCGCATGTCATCGTGAACCCCACCCCGCCTGCAACCTATAGCCAATATCTCCCCAGTTGGCGATAAGAAATCCCGGGACCAGCGAGTCAGGATGAGATCCTCGTCCAACCCAGGCCTTGAACGAGAGGCAGGTAATCCGATTGAGGCCTGATGGCCCTCGATGATTTCGGCCCTGGACAGTAGACGCTCCCCCCTTGCATCGTTTAGTATGCCGGTTACGGTCGTGAGTATCGTACGCCGTATACCAGAGACACGGAGGAATCACGCCACGTCATGCTCCACCAACCTCTTTACATAATTGATTCAAGGAGAAAACGATGCTGACAATCGTACTCTTCTCGGTTATTTCGGTGATGCTGGGCCTTGCCTGCCTGTATTATCGCCGAAGAAGCGGCAGCGAAGCGGTTGGGAGTGGGAACCTGGCCTGGTTCGGGCTTGCGGGTATGCTCGCGGGAACACTGTTCCGCCTTGTGGTCATCGTTGCCGCCGGGACCGTCGGGGTGGTAGATTTCTGGGGGAAGGTGTCACCAGCCCCGCTGACTGCCGGGGTGAACGTGAGAAACCCCCTTGCTGCGATCAGGACCTTTTCCATTAAAACGCATGAACTGCGGGAGGTCATGGATACCCCTTCCCAGGAAGGCTTGATCACCCATCTCGAGGTTTCGGTCTGGTACCACGTTATTCCGGAAAAGGCTCCCGAAATCTACCAGACCATCGGCATGGGCTACGAAGAGACCATTTTAAAACCGCTGATGCGGAGCGTTTTGCGCACGGTCACGGCGGAACACGAAGCGAAAGCCCTCTACACGGCAGGCCGGGAAGCGATTGTGGCAGAGATGGAGAAGCTGGCCGAGCCCGTGGCGCGGGACAAGGGGCTGGTGGTGGAGAGGGTGCTGCTGCGCTCGGTGAAGTTGCCGCAGATGGTCGCTGAAGCCATTGAGCGGAAGCTTCAGGCGGAACAACAGGCCGAACAGATGAAATTCATTCTGGAGCGGGAAAGGCAGGAGGCAGAAAGGAAAAAGATCGAGGCGCAAGGTATCGCTGAGTTCCAGAAGATCGTGACCCAGGGAATCACGCCCAGTCTCCTCGAATGGAAAGGGATTGAAGCCACAGAAAAACTCGCCACCAGCTCCAACACCAAGATTGTCATCATTGGAAATCCCAAAAACGGGTTGCCTCTTATTCTGGAAGGGCAAAAGGGGCCGTAAGGAACGCTGATGGGACCTTCTTCATGGTAACGTGTCAGGTGTGGTAAGAATACATGCCAGGGCATAACGAGGGTACCTGCTAATCTGCCAATCCCGAACCTACGCTTCGCTGGATATGCTCTGCCGCGGCCTTGGCCTTCACAGATTCACCAGAACTTGCGTGGAGCCGCAAATGCAGGATGACGACAAAACCAAAAGGCAGCTCATCGTTGAATTGCGTGAGTTGCGTCGAAAGCTTGCCGAATCGGAGGAGGACATCGCCGAGCGCAAGGAAATGCATAAGGCGTTGCGGGATAGTGAAGCAAAATACCGTCGCATCGTGGACACTGCCAACGAAGGCATCTGGTCGGTAGATGAGAATTTCGTAACCACCTTTGTCAACACACGCATGGTCGGGATGCTAGGCTACGGTGAGTCCGAGATGATCGGGCAACCCGTCCGTTACTTCATGTTTGAAGAAGACCTGGATCACCTGGAGAAGAAGATGCGTGATAGACGGACACGACTCAGTGACCGCTACGAGAGACGATATCGGCACAAGGACGGAAGAACCGTGTGGGTGATGCTATCGGTGACTCCCCTGGTCGATGATGAGGATGGGTGTTTCAAGGGTTCGTTCGCCATGGTCTCCGACATCACCGAGCGCAAGCAGATGGAAGAGAAGCTCCGCCAATCCAAGGACGAGCTGGAACTGCGCGTTCGTGAGCGAACAGCCGATTTGGAGAGAGCCAATGCGCAGCTGCGAGCCATTCCCTCAATGCTCATTGCTGCCCAGGAAGATGAGAGGAGAAGGATTGCCGGTGATCTTCATGACAGCATCGGCCAGACCCTTGCCGCCCTGAAGTATGGAATTGAGACGGTATTGGTGAAAAAGAAGCAACGAGATTTGCCGGGGGCCTTCAACCTGTTGGACCGGTTCATACCCATGCTGCAACGTTCCATCGAAGAGACACGGTCGATATACAACGGCCTCAGGCCACCAATGCTGGACAATTTAGGGCTTCTTGCAACCCTGGACTGGTTCTGCAGAGAGTTTAAGATCTTACATCCCAGCTTCCACTTGGATCTCACCACAAGGATCGAAGAGGACGAGATCCCGGACATCCTAAAAATTACCATTTTCCGAATCACCCAGGAAGCGCTGAATAACGTGGCAAAGCACAGTGGAGCCAAGCGGGTGGAGTTTTCCCTAAAGAGCAACCGAGGTTCCATCGAGTTGGTGATCAATGATGATGGCATGGGGGTCGATCTACAATCGATCCTCCTGGAAAGTCCAGCAGGGAGCCTCGGGCTGGCGGGAATGAGAGAGCGAGTCGAGGTAACGGCCGGGACCTTCCGTATCGAATCTACCCTCGGCAAGGGCACCACTCTTCGAGCCTGTTGGCCACGGCAGGTGGCGCCAGCTGCCGTCCTTCGATGAAAACCGGACAGCCGCCTGCTCGCCCATCATTGGAGGGTGCAAAAAGTCAGACGGGCCATGCGGCATGAATGGTTGATCCTTTGCCCATGACCGATTCGATGCAGAAGGTACCGCCGGAAAGTTCCGTTCGTTCCTTCATGCCAGCAATGCCAAAACCCTTGTCGCGACTGCTTCTTACCAGCTCAGAGTCAATGTCAAAGCCAATCCCGTTGTCCTCAATGGCTAATTGAATACGGGCGTCTTTCTTCTCTAGATAAAGATTTACCGATTTGGCTTCACTGTGTTTCGCGATATTATTGAACGCCTCCTGCACAATCCGGAAGATGACGATTTTCAATGACTCCGGGATATCTGCCTCTTCAATCCCCATTTGCTTCTTGATGCCAATACTCTCATACGTTTTTTGAAAATCCCGGCAGAACCACCCTATCGTGGCAAGGACCCCAAGGTCATCCAGCATGGAGGGCCTCAGGCCGGTATAGATCCTGCGCACCTCTTCAATCGAACTCTGGACGAGGGGAATGACCTGCTGAAGCGAATTGCTTACTCGTCCGTTCAGCTCTTTGCCGGCCTCCTCCAAAATATTCTCCACGTTGAACTTGATGGCTGCCAGAGACTGTCCGATACTATCGTGAAGTTCTCCCGCAATTCTTTTGCGTTCTTCTTCCTGTGCCTCCAAAAGTCGGGAAGAGAGAAGCCGGAGCTGTTCTCTCGACTGTTTCAGCGCTTCTTCCACCCTTTTGCGTTTGGTAATGTCCTGATTTACGCCATAGGTCCTGACCGTTCTGCCGTGAGCGTCCTTGATGATGAAAAAACGGACGGAGATATACCCGACCGTACCGTCTGCATAGAGCATTTTGTGTTCAATGGTCCGGTTGAAGAGGGGATCCGTGGTTTCGATGGCTTTCCGAATTTCTTCTCCGACCAAATGAAGGTCATCGGCATGGACAAAACGACGGGCGTATTCGGATGATTTCATTGTATATCCACCGAGTTGCTCGACCGTAATGCCAAATATCTTGTAGAATTGGTCATTGAATGTGAAGAGGTCCTTGACAACGTCAAACTCCCAGTGGCCGAGATGTGCCATTTCCAGTGCGTTGGACAGTTGTACCTTGACGGCCTTGAGTTCCCCCTCTGCCCGGATGCGTTCGCCCTCGGTCTCCTCCAATTCGGCAATGCGCCGCCGCATGAATACCACTTGGTCGATCAGTTCCTCTCTGGTTTTCTCTTCGTCTTTCATTGAAGATTATCCTGACGAATGGTTGCGAATGTGGAGAGAAGCAGAGCTCTGGTAGAATGAGGCAGAACTGACCGGAATGATGTTCAATAGCTTTCTCATGTCTTACCTCCCGCAGCACTTCTACACGTACTACAGAACATGCCCGCAGGCAATAGCGGGCACTGTGGTTCACAATGCGCCGCGCCCCACATGTGGACGAACTTTATCTTCAGAGGCCACCGTGCGGTTTCTCGAGTAGTAGACGCTCGCTGCAAAGAGCGGATTCGCTCCCATAATGCTTTCCTTTCCTGTTAGTTTCTCTTATATTCGTCCCGCATAAATCAGTGCCAGTGACAATCGATGGGGATGCCTGGATCCGCTTCAAATCGGCATTTCCTTAGGCTTCTGGCAGCGATCGAGACGGTTAAACAGCCCGAGGCTCCCCCCCCAATTTGCGCGCGCGAGCTTCAGGCGGGAAACCTGGCGGGGCGACGGTTGACAGGCTTTATGGACTCGTTCCAAGCACAAGGCAGGAGAAGATGACGGAAAACGGCCGATCTTATTGTGGAAACCTGAGCCTCGCCGAAGTGGGGCGAGAAATCTGTCTGGCCGGTTGGGTGGATGCTTTGCGAGATCACGGGGAGGTGCTCTTTATTCACCTCCGCGACCGCACGGGCGTGGTACAGGTGGTCTTCAGCCCGGAGTTCACACCGCCTGAGGTTTGCGAGCGGGCGGGGACATTGAGAAGTGAATTCTGCATTACGGTGCATGGACGCCTTCGTCAACGGACCGAGGGTACGGAGAACCCCCACATTGAAACCGGCAGCCTCGAGGTGACGGCCTCTGAGCTTGCAATCCTGAGCCGCGCCGAGCCTCCGCCCTTTGCCATCTCCGAAAAGGCGATGACCGCCGGAGGCATAACCGCCCCCGCCGATTCCGTCTCCGAAGAGCTGAGGCTCCAGTATCGCTACCTGGATCTGCGCCGACCCAGCATGCAGCAGCACCTCGTGAAACGCTACCACATCATCAAGACGGCGCGTGATTTTCTGGACGAACGGGGGTTCATCGAGATTGAGACGCCCGTGCTCACCAAAAGCACCCCGGAAGGCGCCCGCGACTACCTGGTGCCGAGCCGCCATCACCCGAAGCATTTCTATGCACTTCCCCAATCGCCTCAGCTCTTCAAACAGCTGCTGATGGTGGCGGGGTTCGAGCGCTATTTCCAGGTGGTGCGGTGTTTCCGGGATGAGGATCTGCGCCCGAACCGGCAGCCCGAGTTCACCCAGCTGGACCTGGAAGCCTCCTTCATCGACGAGGAATTCATCTACGACCTGGTCGAGGAGCTCACCGTCAGGATGTTCGCCGTGGGCGGCATTGCCCTGAAACGCCCCTTTCCCCGTATGACATACCAGGATGCCATGGACTATTACGGCACGGACCGGCCGGACACCCGTTTCGGTCTGCGCTTTGTCGAAGCGACCGACCTTTTTGCCGGTACGCAATACGGGATCTTCAAACAGATCCTCCAGCGCGGCGGCCGCATCAAGGGCATCAACGTTCAGGGGCAGTCGGAAAAGCTCAGCAAGAATGTGCTCCAGAACGAGTACGCCAAGGAGATCGTGCCGTCCTTCGGCGCCAAGGGCATGACCTGGATGCGAGTGGCAGACGGCGGCCTGGAGTCCAACATCGTCCAGTTTTTCAACGAATCGGAACAGCGGGCCGTATTGGAGCGGTTTGGCGCCAAAGACGGTGACGTGATCCTCATGATCGCCGACGCGTCCTATCCGCTGGTGCTATCGGCCCTCGGCCAACTTCGGCTGCACCTGGCCAACCGGCTGGGGCTGGCACCGGACGGCAGCTACGCTCCGCTTTGGGTCACCGATTTTCCCCTGTTCGAAGCCACCGAGGACGGCGTCTCCTCGAACCATCATCCCTTCACGGCGCCTGACCGCGGGGATTTCGATCCCACGGACCGTGAAGGGCTCCTCGAACTGCGCTCCCGGGCCTACGACCTGGTGGTGAATGGCGAGGAACTGGGGGGCGGCAGCATCCGCATCAACCGCAAGGATCTGCAGCATCGGATTTTCCGGGCCCTGGGCCTTTCCGAAGAGGAGATCGAGGAGAAATTCGGGTTTTTTGTCAAGGCCCTTGATTACGGCGCCCCGCCCCATGGCGGGCTGGCGCTCGGGATGGACCGGGTGGTTTCCATGATTCT
>CAZDKX010000137.1:0-12004 GCA_964505935.1 uncultured Syntrophobacteraceae bacterium | reverse complement strand
AATGGGCGGATGCCCTGCTGACCTTGCCCCTGGTCATGCCGCCCACCGTGATGGGGTACTACCTGATTGTGGTATTCGGGCGGAAGGGCTGGATCGGGCAGTGGCTTTACGAGACCTTCGGCGTGACCCTCATGTTCACGTGGCAGGGGGCGGTGCTGGCCTCGACGGTGGTTTCCCTGCCGCTGGTGTTCAAAGCCGCCCGCTCCGCGTTTGAAGGGGTTGATCCCAATCTGGAACGGGCGGCGCGGACCTTGGGGCTCTCCGAGGTCGGGGTCTTCTTTCGGGTCTCCCTGCCTTTGGCCTGGCGGGGGATCATGGCGGGCACCATGCTCGCTTTCGCGCGGGCGATGGGTGAGTTCGGGGCCACCCTCATGGTGGCCGGCAACCTGCCGGGCAAGACCCAAACCCTCTCCCTGGCGGTGTACGAAGCGGTTCAGGCGGGCAACGACCAACTGGCCATGATTCTGGTCTTGATTACCTCGCTGGTCTGTATGGTGATTTTGGTCTCATCGGGAAGGATTCTCAAAATCAAGTATCTCAAGGAGGTTGATCGATGAAAAGGAAACTGATGGTGGGTCTCATGGTGGCTTTGGCGTCTTTCAGCATGTCCTGGACGGAGCGGGCGGAGGCAGCGGAACAGGAACTGATTGTCTCGGCTGCGGCCAGTCTCACCAATGCGTTCCAGGAAATCGGCCAGCAGTTTGAAACCGCCAATCCGGGGGTCAAATTTGTGCCCAATTTTGCGGCTTCGGGAGCACTGCTGCAGCAGCTGGAAAAAGGGGCTCCAGCAGACGTTTTCGCCACCGCGGACCAGAAAACCATGGATCAGGCCAAGGAGAAGAAGCTGATCCTGCCGGAAACCAGGAAGGACTTTGCCAGCAATGGCCTGGTTCTCATTCTTCCCGCAGGCTCGAAAGTCCTCATCAAAAGCCCGCAGGATCTCCTGGCCAAAGAGGTCACCAAGGTGGCCGTAGGCAATCCCGATACGGTCCCCGCAGGCCGCTACAGCCAGGAAGTGTTGAAGAACGAAGGGTTGTGGGAGAAGCTGGGTCCCAAGTTCATCCCGGCTGATTCCGTACGCCAGGTGCTCGATTATGTAAACCGGGGCGAAGTGGATGCCGGTTTTGTCTATGCGACCGATGCGGCCATCGCCAAGAACAAGGTACAGGTTGTTGCCACTCTGGGAAAGCATAAGCCCATTCTCTATCCGGCAGCAGTGGTTGCGACGACTCAGAAGAAAGATCTTGCCCAACGCTTCCTTGCCTTCGTGCTGAGCAAGAACGGCCAGGAAATCCTTGCCAAGTACGGCTTCGGAAAACCGTAGCATGGTCATTCAAGTCGCGGTGGAAAAGAGCCTGGCATCAAAGGCCAGGCAGTTTAAGCTCGAAGCATCTTTCACCTCGGAGGAACAGTGCGTCGTTCTTTTTGGCCCCTCGGGCTCCGGAAAGACGCTCACCCTCCAGTCCATCGCCGGCCTGGTGGCGCCCGATGCCGGGAAAATCGCGCTCAACGGCCGCGTGCTGTTTGATTCTCGGAATGGGGTGAATATCCCCTCACGCCACCGGAAGATCGGCTATCTCTTCCAGGACTACGCGCTTTTTCCTCACCTCACGGTGCTGGAAAACGTGGGCTTCGGCTTGAAGCAAAACTGGCAGTGGCGCCTGTCCCGCGACGACAGGCGCCAGGTGAAGGAGTTCCTCGAGCTTTTCGAAATCCCTCAGCTGGCTCACAGTTATCCCGCCGACATTTCGGGAGGCCAGAAGCAGCGCGTGGCCCTGGCGCGCGCTCTGATCCAGAAACCGGACCTGCTGCTGCTGGATGAGCCTTTTGCCGCCCTCGACACCCTGCTCCGCGTGAAACTCCGGGAAGAACTGGCCAAGATTCGGAGCTCCTTTGATATGCCGGTCATCATGGTCACCCACGATCCCGAGGATATTCGCGCTTTTGCGGAGACGCTGGTGGTTTACGAAACCGGTCGGGTGCGCGAGAGCCGGCATTTTCTCAAAACCAACGGAACCAACCTCGAAGAACTGCTCACCTCCTAACCTGGAAATGCCTCATCCAAGGGGACCTCAGCGCAAAGCGGCGACACTCTGCCGAGTGTTTCGTCAGCACCACTGCAATGTTCACTACCCGACAGATTTTTCTCCATTACTCAAGGTGCGAATACCCGTTGGCTTCTCGGTTCCGTTGGCCACTTGAGAGGTATCCGGTGATTGAATCACGGAGGACATCACGGCCGAGGGTTTTTGGGGTTTTGGGGTTGCACTGGCACCGGCGGGATGTTAAGCAACGCATTGCCAAATTGAAAGTCCATGGCGGCTCGAACTGTGGCGGCGGTTGTTGGTTCAGTCGGTTGTGCGCCAGGTTGTCTTTGAAGCGATGGCAGGAGATGGTTTGATGAGGGTTTATATAGGTTTTGATGATACCGATCATCTTGATGCGGATCGTGGTACCGGCAAGTTAGCCCGCTGGTTTGACCGGGAACTGCCCGAGGGCTGCCGGACGTGGGGGGTCTTGCGCCAGCAGTTGCTCGTTCACCCGGAAATTCCTTACACTTCGCACAACAGCAGCGCTTGTGCGGTGGTGGAGATGGAAGACCAGTCGCTCTTCCCCGAATTGATCGCCAGAGCGGTGGCTCATATTGAACGCTACTCGCTTGAAGGGAGTGACCCAGGGCTTTGCATCGTCTGCGAGGGGGACCGTGCCCTCCCCGAACTGATCGCCTTCGGGCGACGTTGCACCAGCCAGGTGGTCAGCCAAAAGGATGCCCTCACGGTCGTCAACGGGGCTCATCTCTCGGGCCATGGGGGCACCAACCAAGGCATAATCGGCGCTGCCGCCGCCGTTGGCCTGACGGTCGACGGCTGGTGCGGTCGCTTTATCCAGTATGGCGAACTGCGGGGGCTGCCGGAGCAGTTGAGAGTCTCCGACCTTGAGACGATGGGCATCCTGGTGGTCTCCCTCGACCGGGACAGCCGCGTCCCCACTCCCGATGAGACGGTTTCCTGCAAAAACTGGCTGCGCCCGCGCCTGTGGGGTGGACGGGCGATTTTGCCGGTACTTCCCGGGGAAAACGGGGCATGGGAATCCCTGGGTGGAAAAAGAAACAAATCAGAGCACGGTCAGAGCCCAGCCGGCTCGAGACGGTCGGGGTGAGTCAAGCTTCTTTCTTCTTGAGCTCGTGGTATTGCCGGATCAACTCGTTGAGGTTCTTGACCTGCTGCTCCATGTATTCGATCCAGATGCCGAGCATCTGTTTCCCGTCCTCGGTCAGTTGATAGATCCGCTTCGCCGGGCCGACGCCCACTGTCTCCCATTGGGAGGAGACGAGACCATCTTCTTCCATTTGGCGAAGGTGGCGGTAGATCATACCCGGCGGAGCCAACCCCTCGACAAACCCAAATCTTTGGATATTCTGAATCAATTCATACCCATAAGAAGGCTTCGCATAGAGCCCCATCAAGATTGACGGCTGCATGAAGCGGTCTTTTTTCCCTTGCTGCGGACGACGTTGCGTTTTTTTCGGCTCTTTCATATTCTTTATTGACCTATATCTTTGAAGGATATATAATCAAATCGAAAATAGAGGCAAGTGATTTTTCGTAGCGAACGCTTCAGCATGGAAAGGAGACTCATATGGCCACAATCTTTGTCCGAGAGCGACGCAAAGTCGAAAAAGGTGAAAAGAAACCTCGCTTCCGGATGGTCGGCGTTCACGGCGCCGACCTGAAGATCTACGTCGAACACATCCGCAAGAAGGAACTCGACCAGATCGTGGAAGCAATCGGAGCCAGCGTTGTGTATCTGAAGGCCGGCAAGGAAGAAGGAGGCGATGAATAGGAAATCGTTCAGCTCCCGCCGTTCAGGGCAACTCCTGCATCGGACCCTGGAGGTCATCCACCTCCGGGGTCACTCTTCCTTGTAGATGATGGTCCCCACATGTTTCCCTTCAAGGGCCGCCAGGATATGCTCGGGATGATTCAAGGCATCGATGATCTGGAGCTCCTTCAGGCACTTGGCCCGTTGCAGCAGGGTGAGGATGGGACGTTCGATAATCAGATCGTCCAGATCCACCTCAAGGAGCTCTTTTGCTGATACCCGCCCGAAGAACTTGAGACCATCCCGTTTGGATGGCTCGACCTTTTTCGGATCGCGATCGAAAAGCCCCTTCTCGTCTTTCAGAAAGATCAAGGAGCGGGCGCCGATATTTTCCGCCAGCAGGAAAGCTCCGCAGTCAGTGCGATGGGGAGGGATGGAACCGAGCTCCGCCGGGTGTTCGAAAAAGCCGTAGGGTGGTATGCCATAAGTAATCGGCAGATAGCCCAGGCGGCAGAACATGGTGAGTTGTTCCAGGTTGTCACCGTGTCCAATCTTCACCCCTCCGTGCTTGGAGAGGAGCACGCTGAGCATCTCCGCATTCTGCCAGGATACCTTGTCGCCCAACTTTGAGAGAACGCCGGTGGGCATCCCCAGATCGACCCCAATGTTGTAGACGTGCCTCGCCCTGGTGCCGCCCCCTGTCATCAAGATGATCTTGTACTGTTCCTTGGCCTCAATCAGCACGTCCAGGATCGGCAAGATTGCCGTGCGCCCCCGATCGATGATGCTCTGCCCCCCAATTTTGATGACGTTGATGTCGGGATGCATGCGGAAGTAATCCACCGCTTCGGTACGTTTAAGCAACCCTTTGTCCACCAGGGATTCACCCATGAGCGGCGATTCGATATGCAGTCGCCCCCTGTCAGTCTCTTCCTTGATAAGTTTTGCCATAGGGTCCCTCCCATTCCCACAAATTCAATCAATCCAATATCGCCATCAGCCGGTTCCCACGATAAGGCGCGGCCATGCTAACCCTCCAGTGGGGCTAGATCATATGGTTCACACCCGGTAAAGTCAAGCCGCCTTCACGGAGGCTCATCATCAGGCAGGTCAGCATCGACGAAAGCGCCCAAGCTTTCCTGGAAATCATTGAAAGGAACCAAACCTGCTGGCATCGTCCAAAGAAAGCACTGGGTATGGCCTCATGGCAAAGGACCTCATCACAAAGCTGTGGCGCTATGTCGAGTGTTTCATCAGCACGCGTACATTGTTAAGAATAAATGTTGACGTATATAAATAGTCCTCTAAAAGCACGTCTGTATTATGCCTTTTTTGATTGACTTAATTCGTTGGAGTGGTTCTAAAAAAAACACTGTTCAATGTCAGGTTCGGCTGAGCCCCGATGATACACACCAACAGAGGAGGAAATCATGAAGCTGAGCACCAGAAACTGTCTGAAAGGCAAGGTCGTGGAAGTGAAAGAGGGTCAGGTTGCCGCGAAGATCAAAGTTGACATCGGTGGAGGAAATGTCATCACTTCGGCCATCACCGTCGACGCGGTGAAGGACCTCGGCCTCAAAGTGGGTGACCAGGTGTACGCCCTCATCAAGGCAACCAGTGTCATGATTGGCAAGGAATAACCCGCACCTGGGGAGGGGACTCGCAGGTGACTGCTTCTCGAAGCCCTCCTCCCCCCCAATAGCTGGTGTGGTTCATTTATCCTGTCGCTCCTCTTCCCGGAATGACGACAGAACGGCTCGTTCAAGCTCCACAGAAACCCTTTAACTCAAGATGCTATGTTTCCCGCTCCTTCATCTTCTCGATCACCCCATCGAGGCCAAGGGCCTCGGCCCAGGATACCTGCACGAATTCACCATCCTTCTTGAGCATGGGGGTTACCGGCTCGTCCACTTTGAGCAGCTCCAAGCCAAGTCTCCCCTTGAGGCAGAGGGGACGGCCTTCGCCGGGGCCCCTGGCGGTGATGCCGATGGCCTTATCGCCCTTGTAGTTGATGTCGAAGCTGCAGCCGGCGTCGCAGAAGGTACAGGTGACGGGCTCCTTCCTGATTTGAAACTGCCGGCCCTTGAACGCCATGTTTTTGTAGGTGAGGGCACCCACGGGGCATACCGCTACGCACCGGGCGCAGTAGACGCAGTCGGACTCGGCCAGGTCGGTGTCCATGGCCGGCGCGACCTTGGTGTTGAAGCCGCGGTAGGCCAGGTCAATCACGGCCCGGTCCTGCACCTGTTCGCAGGTCCGAACGCACCTGCCGCACAGGATGCACTTGTTCATATTCCGGACGATGTACGGATTGGTGTCTTCGATCGGATAGTCGTGCTTTGCTCCCTTGAAGGTCAGAGGGCTCACCTGATAGCGATAGGCGTACTCCTCCAGGCGGCAGTCGCCGAGCTTCTCGCAGGTGATGCAGTCAGGCGGGTGGTTGGCCAGGATCAGCTCGAGGATGGTTTTCCGGGCCTCCACGACCGCCGGAGATTCCGTCTCCACCTCCATGCCGTTCGTCGCTTCCGCGCTACAGGACGCAACCAGCGCGCGCGCGCCCTTGACTTCAACCACACAAATGCGGCAACCGCCGTAGTTCGGGAGCGCCGGGTCGTGGCAGAAGGTCGGCACAAAGAAGCCGGCTCCCGTCGCCGCATCCAGGAGGCTGGTCCCCGCCGGAACGGTTACCGCTTTTCCGTTGATTGTCAGGGTTATGTTAGCCATCTTTGCTCAACCTCCCCTATGCCCTCAGAATGGCGTCGAATTTACATTTCTGGAAACAGGCGCCGCATTTGATGCAGAGCGCCGTGTCAATGAAGTGGACCGCTTTCTTCTCGCCGGTGATCGCTCCGGCCGGGCAAGCCCGGCGGCAGGCGCCGCAGCCGTTGCACTTGTCCGCCTGCACCGAGTAGACCAACAGCGCGCTGCAGACCCCGGCCGGGCAGCGGTGGTCTTTGATGTGCGCCTCATACTCGTTGCGGAAATAGCGGAGAGTGGTCGCAATCGGGTTCGGAGCGGTCTGACCCAGAGCGCAAAGAGAACTGCCCTTGATGACCCGGCACAGGAGCTCGAGGGTATCGATGTCGGCCATCTCGCCCTTGCCGTCGCAAATCTTCTGCAGGATCTCCAGCATGCGCTTGGTGCCTTCCCGGCAGGGCGTACACTTGCCGCAGGACTCCAACTGGGTGAAGTTCAGGAAGAACTTGGCCACATCCACCATGCAGGTGGTCTCGTCCATGACCACCAGGCCGCCGGAACCCATGATCGCGCCCAGCGCGCCGAGGGATTCATAGTCGATGGGGGTGTCCAGGTGCTCGGCGGGGATGCAGCCGCCGGACGGGCCGCCGCTCTGCACGGCCTTGAAGGCTTTGCCGTCCTGGATCCCGCCGCCGATGGAGAAGATGATGTCGCGCAGAGTGATGCCCATGGGCACTTCCATGAGGCCGGTATTGTTGACTTTTCCGGTCAGACAGAAGACTTTGCTGCCTTTGCTCTTTTCGGTGCCCATGGCCGCATACCAGTCGGCGCCCTTGCGGATGATGAACGGCACGTTGGCGTATGTCTCGACGTTGTTCAGCGTGGTGGGCTTGGCAAACAGACCCTTGATGGCCGGGAACGGCGGCCGCACGCGGGGCATGCCGCGCAAGCCCTCGATGGAGTTCAACAGGGCGGTTTCTTCGCCGCAGACGAAGGCGCCCGCCCCGGCCTTGATCTTGATCGTGAAGTTGAAGCCGGAGTCGAGGATGTTTTCGCCCAGCAGGCCGTGCTCTTCGGCCTGGGCGATGGCCAGGTTGAGGCGCTTGATGGCCAGGGGATACTCGGCCCGGCAGTAAATGTAGCCTTCGTCGGCGCCGATGGCGTAGCCGCCGATCATCATGCCCTCCAGGACCGAATGCGGGTCGCCTTCCAGCACGGACCGGTCCATGAAAGCGCCGGGGTCGCCTTCGTCGGCGTTGCAGACGGCATATTTCTTGTCACCGGGGGCACCGTAGACAAAGTTCCACTTGGTGCCGGTCGGAAAACCGGCGCCGCCGCGCCCTCGCAAGCCCGAATTCTTAACTTCGTCGATGACCGCCATGCGATCCATGCTGAGGGCTTTTTCGATGCCCTCGTAGCCGCCGGTGGCCATGTAGTCGACGATGCTCTCGGGGTTCGTCCGCCCCAGCCTCGACGTTACGGAACGCACCTGCTTTGCGTAGTAGGGGGATTGGTCCATGACGGCGATGCCTTCGTAAGGAACGGCACCGTTGGGGATCTGCATCGCCGCCCACTCGTAGACCGGGGTTTTGTTCTCGATGCTCTCCAACAGCTGTTCCACCCTGTCGGGGTAGATATCGCCGTAGATGACGCTGGGCGCGCCGGCCACGGCGACCTCCACCATGGGCTCGCGGTAGCACATCCCGATACAGCTGGTGAAATCAACCGCAACGTCCAAACCGCGTGCCGCTACCTGCTCTTTAATGGCCGCCATGACTTTCTCGCCGCCGGCGGCGATGCCGCAGGTGCCGAGTCCCACAACGATGCGGTCCTTGGCGGCTTTATGCCGGTATTCTTCCTGATAGGTTGCGCGAACGTGATCAAGGCTTTTCAACTCTGCAGCCCTCCTTCCTCTACTGGTAGCTTTCAAAGATACCGCCAACCCGCTTCGGAACCAGGCGGCCGTGAGTTTCGTCGTTGACCATCATGCAGGGCGACAGGCCGCAGGCGCCGATACAGGCCACGGTTTCCAGGGTGAAGCGCAGGTTTTCCGTGGTTCCGCCCTGCCCTACCCCCAGGCTCTCCTGGGCTGCTTCGAAGATCTTCGCGCCACCCCGCACATGACAGGCGGTACCCAGACAGACGCGAACGATGTTGCGCCCCCTCGGCTTCAAATGAAACTGGGCGTAGAAGGTGCATACCCCAAATACCTTGCTGAACGGGATGCGCAGTTCTGTGGCGATCTGCTTCAGCACCTCCCCGGGCAAATAGCCATAAATGTTCTGGGCTTCCTGGAGGACCGGGATCAGCCCTCCCTGATAGTCCCGATACTGGTCAAGCAATTGCGCCAGCGCCGCTTCCCGGCTCAAGTCTCCACTCTCACTCTGGTAGGCAGTCAATGTCTGTTCCTCCTCACGTTGATTTTGATGTTCGCAATGAATTCGAGCCTCTGCCAGGACTGTTGGAGCTCAACCTTCAAGAAGGCAGACTCGTTGGCGATCCGTCGCGAAGCGCCACCGAGACAGGGCCGCACCCCTTCGTTTCCGGGGCAGACATCCCGCGGAGAACGCTTCTGATGGCTCGGCGGGACGTGACGAGCCAACCGGGGCCAGGTAATCCACACACCGTGGCGTGAGCGCTCCCGGCCACACCGGTTCCGGAAAAAAAGCCCGCAAAGCACAAAGGCAGCAGGTTGTTGATGAAATAGAACACAAATACACCGGAACACATGCCGCCTCTTTTTCTGTTAGCCGGGCCTCTCAGCCTCTGGGTTCTTCAGTTCCAACAGTTATGTATGTTTAACCTAGCAGAATGTCGTGTTAAACACAAGTGAAAAGAAGTGCACCCTGAAGAGGCGAGCGGGAAGGGGCGACACAGCAAAGCATTCCGGAAGTGCAATGCCACATCTCTGCCATGAGGGCCTGTTCCTTGTTTTGGGACAGAAGCTCGAACCGGAAGGTGCGGAGCAACCTGATTTCGGGTCACCCCGCTTTCGCTACTGCGTGATCGGTGCTCTTGCGGTCAGTCCCGGAAAGACCGAGCTTTCTCTGGGAAAAGCCTGCCTTCCGCGAAGCCGCTCCCTGGCTCCGGTAAGGATCGCTTCCCAGTTCCCGGGACGCAGTCTCTTGCTCGAGCCTTCGATGGCCAGCACCGTCTGACGATCCACCTCGGCGGGATTCAGTTTCATTTCCCAGTCGTCGATCGCCTGCTGCGAATGCGCCGCTTCGACTTTGTCTTTGCCGTCTCTGCCGGCGTACATGTCGGCTTCCCGCACCATCCACTCCACGCTCGCTCCGGTGCAGTAAATCTTCTCCGCAACCGCCCGAGCGAAAGCCGAGAAATCGGTGATGTCGGTCGAGATTCCGTAGCGCGTGATCATGACCTTGAATATATCCTCATATTCAGACGGTTCCGGCATGAGAAACGGTATGCTGTCGTCGCTCCGTCCTTCCCTTTTGTAGGCGTCGTCCAGAAGATCGGCGCGGTTGTACAGGTGATCATGGCCGCAGAAGTAGACACGGCCCCCGCCTTTGCCGAGAGCGTTCCAGAATAGGTCCCGCTCCCGAGGATACAGAGCAAGGTTGTCATTGTGGTTTACGCCAAAGGCCGGTTCGTGGCCGTACACAAAGAGATGTGCTTCGGTCTTGGAGGCGATCCGGGCGTCAAACCAGGCCTGATTCACCTGATGCTGATGAACGCTGAAGACGTCGATGCCGATAACGAGGGCGTTCTTATGACTGAAACTGTAAGTAAGCCCCCTCTTCTCCGGGGGGTCCGTTTTGCGGGATATAGGGCTGATCGAAGGCTTGGCGGAAGGCCTCCCTGAGTACCGCCGGGGTGTCGGCCGGCGGTTCGAGGTCAGCGGGAAGAGGCGGCAGGGCAAAGCGTTCCGGTCCGTCCTCATGGTTGCCCCTGACCGGGTAGACTCTGATCCCGGCCTCATAGACGGGTTTCATAACCTCTTTCCACGCGGCAAACTGGGTTGGGTAGTCAGCACCGCCGTGATGCAGCCAGCCGCTTACCAGATCCCCGGCCACCAGCACGAAATCAGGCCGCTCCTGCACAACGTCGGCGGCAATCATCGTCAGGACCCGTTCGTTGAGGTACGGCTTCCGAGATTCAGCCCGCCGGCTTCCCTGCGTGTCGGCGAGCACGGCGAACTTCCATGGGGGTATTGGCTCCTGAGGGCGCGGACGGCAGGTGCAACCGCACCAGACCAAAAGCAAAAGGAGCAACGCTACGCGGACGGGAGCGCGTCTTTCCCACCGGTTCATCTTGCAGCATCCTGTCTCGAAAAGTTGCGGGTTGCGAGTTACGGGTTGCGGGTTGTCCGTCAGGCTCCGTCCTTTTCATGGTTTCAGGGTGTCCCGAAGGACCATGAGAGGCGGCGCGACATGTGCGCGACGATCAGATCGATCCTCATGTCGTACGATGGTCGCACGATAGATGAGCCACCTCGCGGGCGATTCTTCCAGGTGTCACACTGGATCGTGAACTCTTCTGCGGATGGTGATCTGCTGAGCGGACTTGCCGAAGAAGTGGTAACCCGAGCCTCCTTCAGCCAGTGTATCGAGCAGCGCATCGGCATCGGTGCAGGCAATACCGCCAATGACCGTTACCCCGCGCACGAAAAAGGCATCGGGCAACATACTCACGGTCGGACCAACCACGGCTATCTCGGCCTCTGGTTTCGCCGCTTCCAGAATCGCTTCCAGGGTGCCGGTCAGCAAGGATGCCCCGGTAACGATCAGTCGGTCGGCCTTCCCGATGACCGCGGCGGCATGGGAAGGTTCAATGTAAAACGACATCTCGTCTTCCCTGATGGTGCGTACATCTTTCTCAAGAATGGCGAAGGGCAAGGCGCGCTTCTCGAGCATCCGCAGGTATGGGAGCAAAGCGCCGACGACAACGACAAAGGCGTCATCCGGGATACTCATACCATTGAGCGGGTCCTTGGTGGGTGTGATCGTATAATCACGCGTCTTTTGCATGCGCCAACAGGTTTGGGAAAGAGCATTGATGCCCGCGATTGCCAAGGCTTTCTTCAGCGGCCTGCCCTCTTGCAGGTATTCAAGATAAGCCGTGATCGGCAGACCGGCGAGTCGCCCGGAATCGGGAATGGCTGCGGCCGAACTCGGGCAGCAGACCGACTCCGGGATCTCCTTGACCGGGGTGTAACAGATTCCGCAGGCACTGTTGGAAAGTTTCACCCCGGAAAAAAACAGACCGATGACGACGCGTTCCACCATGAGGCCCTGCAGGCCGGGACCGAGTTCCGACTCCAATGCCGCAATGGTATCGCTCAGAATTGGTGGGCGTTCCTGCTGAATCCTCATGCTTGTCCCGCCTTTCTCTTGATTTTTTCATGGCAAGTTATACTTGTAAAGGATGAAACCCTGCGTTTTCAGAGGTTTTCTGGATTCCGGCTTCCGCCGGAATCATCCATGCAAGGGGCTTGCGCCCCGTTGAATGAAACTGTGCCTTG
>CAZDKX010000136.1:0-12016 GCA_964505935.1 uncultured Syntrophobacteraceae bacterium | reverse complement strand
GGAAAGGTCACGTATTCATGCGGTTCAGCGATCAATTTCCGCAAAAGGTGGTCAAAAAGGAACTCTTCAAAATAGGCTGGCTGAACGGCGTCCAGAATAACGAGATCTTCATGGGCGTAGCGGTAGATGAAATTCAGAAACAGCTCAATGTTGGATGCAAAGGTTTCGCTGTGCTCGGTGGAACCCTTTTGGTTGAGCCATTTTTCAAAAGCATCCCGCACCGCCTCTTCCATCGAGAAATAGAAATCTTCCCACTCGCCATAATCGGTACCATCGATGATGTGGCGATCCATCTTTGTGATCTTTTCGATGACATCCTTGTCGCGCTCATCGGGTGGTATCGCCTTCTCGGCAAAGCTCATGCCCGAATAATTGAAAGGGGCGATCAGGTGGGACAATCCCTTTCTCATGAACATGACGGTCGGGATTTCCGGCTGAATCGCTTCCGGAAACAGATGCCGTTTCCTATCGATCATTTCCTGGAGAAGGCGCTCTGCTTCATCGTTCTGAATTTTGAGAAGAGTTTTCATTCTGTGGATCATGGCATCTTTCATTTCCTCCAGCTTGCCGGTGGCCTCATCCGTCAGCATGATCTCGTAACTCCAGATGCCGTTGACAACCTCCAAAACCTCATTCAGAGCTTTTGGACTCCCTTCCGCATCGTTGATGAGAGGTTTTCCAAATTCCATCAAGGCCTGGCTGAACGAAACCGGGCGAAATCCATCAGGAGCTTGGATGTCAGCAAAAGATGGAGGAGTCATCGCCTTCTTGTCCTTCTTCTTGCCCATGGGTGGGTTCCATCCTGACACGATACATGGTCTTCGTTCTGTTTCAAACTGATTTCATCCCTATCGTATGCAACAGTCAAGAATTTCGTCGAAGGCAAAGTGGTACTGACTGGAAAGAGTCCGCGCCGGATGTGACCCCGTGGCTTCTTAATAGTTGATGCCAGCGATCAAGAAGACCCTGGCGGAGAGAGGCGGAGAGCCGGGGATAGAAGGTCTCTCCCTCGCGAACCAGAGACTGGATCTCTTCGATATCCCTCCAGAAGCCGACCTGGAGACCGGTGAGAAAGGCACATCCAAGGGCGGTGGCATCAGCAAGGTATGCATGGTGAACGGGCATGCCGAGAAGATCCGCCTGGAACTGAAGCAACGGCCCCCGACCCGCCCCTCCCCCAGCCGTGATCTGGCGAATGGCAAAGCCGGGGATCTGGTTCAATCTTTTGAGAATATCGGCCGTGAGAAAGGCGATCGACTCCATCGCCGCCCGCATCTGCACTTCAAGGGAAGGGATTTGACCCGGCCCATGAAAAACGGTGGGGGCCGTCTCTTTCCAATAGGGCGCTGCGATCCCGTACATCCCGGGCAGCATCAACCAGCCCTGCGAAGAAGGGGCCATGCTCTTTTCCCAATCTCGCGATGCCCCTTTGACTCCCTTCTCCATCTCAAACCACTCGAAGAGTGAACCAACGGCATTGACCGTCCCTTCAGCAGCATAGCAGGCTTCCTCGGCGCTGGAATAGTCGATATTGGTCAAAAGCCCATCGACCAGATGCGGTTCCCTGCCGATATTGATCAGGGCGCCGCCTGAAGTCCCATAGTTGAGAGCACAACGACCGCTCGCGAATCCCCCCATACCGAGCAGGGCAGCCTGATGGTCGCCGATGGAGCAAACAAGGGGAATTGATCGATCCCGGAAAAGGTAATGGCCATAGAGGTGGCAGGTTGGCCTGATCTCGGGAAGGATTTCACAGGGGACCTGAAAGAGTTTCAAAAGCTTTTCATCCCAGGATCGATCGAAGATATTGAAAATAAGGGACCGGCCGGCGATCGATTCATCGACCATACAGGTGCGTTCCTCCGTCAGATGCCAAAGGAGAAAACTGCTCCAGGGAGAATAAACCGTATCCATCGAGCCGAGCCATTGAGGCATCCGGGACTCGTGGCGAAGCAACCAGAGAAACTTCGGGCCTCCGTAGTGGCCGGTCAGGGGCAAACCGGTCTTTTGGTAGATCGCCTTCCGATGAGGCGTCAGTTCTGTACAAAGGTCCTTTGCCCGCAAATCCTGCCAGGAGATAATCGGGGTCAAGGCCTCACCGCTTTTCCGGTCCCAGAGAAGAAAAGAGGACCGCTGGCAGGCCAAGCCAAGGGCAGCGATGTCATGGTCATCGTGATGGATCGATAAAAGAACTTCTTCGAGGGCGGAATGTGTCTCTTCGAGCACGTGCAGGGGACTCTGCTCGACATGGGTGGGAGAGGACCTTAGAAGCTCCAAGGGCCGGGAAGAACGATAGGCGACCTCTCCCCGTTGATCAAAAGCGAGGACTTTTGTTCCCGAACTTCCTTGATCGATCGTAACAATGAAGCGACTCATAGCAACGGTATTGCCTCTTCGAGGTGAAGACAAAAAAACCGGCCTCAGAGAAAGGGGAGGATTGGCCCCCTCACTTTTTATCGGGGTTATTCGTCCGCCGCCGCGGGAGACTTGGAACGCCCCATGACCATGAGGTCGTTGCAGATAAGACCGTCAACTCCTAAATCAAGCATGCTTTCCACGTCTTGCCGGGTGTTGATGGTCCATGGGAAAATTTTCAGGCCGCGGGTATGCAACATCTCAACTTGATCACGGGTAAGGACCGTGAACCGGGGATGCCAGGAAAAAGCTTTGATGGCCAGCAGCATGGCCAGATCCGTCTGATCCAACGGGTGGTTGGAGATGTAGGCAATGGCAGGCGGTCCCTCCATGGCAGCGATGCGCTGGAGCATGCGCTTGTCGTAGCTCGAAACGAGGACTCGGTTCATAGCCCCCCTGGTTTTCACCAGCGTCACCACCTGGCGCTCGATGGCGTCGTTCGGATAGTCAGCCTCAAAGGCGCTCTTCTTGATTTCGATATTGACCATGCACCGGCCGGCGGTCAGTTTCATGACCTCCGAGAGTTCCGGCACCCGTTCCGTCGAAAAGCGGGGATGGAACCAACTGCCGGCATCCAGCCGCTTGATTTCCTCAAGGGTGTGCGCTTTAACCAGCCCTTTGCCGCTGGTGGTGCGCTCCAGGGTGTCATCATGGATCACGACCACCTTGCGGTCCTTGGTGAGCGTGACATCCAGCTCGACCATGTCGCACCCGGCCTCAATGGCTCCCTCGAAGGAAGCGATGGTGTTTTCGGGAAACTTCGCCGGGTAGCCGCGATGGCCGATGAGAAGCGGGCGGCGGTACGGGGTCAAGTCAAGAGCTGTTGTCATGGGTCGTGGTTCCTTTGGATTCGCTGTCGCAGGCAAGACGCTCACGACCCACAGGGTCAGGAGAGCGCACCCGCATGCCGCAGTCCATAAAGCGGGGGCTGCCCTGCCGTTCACATCCCGATTCCTGCCCCCAAACTCCCTTATCCCATATTCCCAATTCTCATTCAAAAGGGCACGCTATCCTATTCGCAGCTTTGTTGCGGGATCGAAGAGGTGCAGTTTTTCGCTTGCGACGGCCAGCGGGATCGCAGCGTGTTTTTCGAACCGGTGCACGTCGGGCAGGCGGGCTGTCAGCGCGATCCTTTCCTCACCCAGGTGACCGTGCACCAGGGTATCGGCACCGAGGAGCTCGACCTGGCCGACGATAAGCATCAGCGTGCCGGATCCCGTGGCTGCGAGTTCCAGGTGTTCCGGGCGGATGCCCAGAATGGTTCTTTTCCCGGCCCAACCGGGAATGCCGGTACCGTCCAGCGGAATGCGGACGCTGCCGGGCAGCTGCAACGTCCTGCCGTCCTCCTGGACGGTCGCCTCCATGAAATTCATGGCCGGCGAGCCGATGAACCCGGCCACAAAGATGGTCGCGGGCCGTTCGTAGACCTCGAGAGGTGACCCAATCTGAGCGGCGTAGCCACTGTCCATGACCAGCAGTCGATCGCCCAGGGTCATGGCTTCCACCTGGTCATGGGTCACGTAGATGGAGGTAATCTTGAGGTCTTCGTGGAGCTTCCTGATCTCGAGCCGCATTTGCACCCGCAGCTTGGCATCAAGGTTGCTCAGCGGCTCATCGAAGAGAAACACCTTGGGTTCGCGTACAATGCAGCGCCCCATCGCCACCCGTTGGCGCTGGCCGCCCGAAAGCTGGCGGGGCTTGCGGTCCAGCAGGTCGCTCAGCTCGAGGATGTGGGCGGCGTTGCGCACCCGCCGGTCGATCTCCTCCTTGGGCATGCGCCGCATCTTCAACCCGTAGGCCATGTTCCGGTAAACCGTCATGTGGGGATAGAGCGCGTAATTCTGGAAGACCATGGCAATGTCGCGGGCGGCGGGTTCGAGCTCGTTCACCACCCGGCCGCCAATGGCGATTTCGCCGCTGCTGATTTCTTCGAGACCGGCAACCAGGCGCAGCAGGGTCGACTTGCCGCACCCCGAGGGCCCAAGAATGACGATGAACTCACCGTCCCGGATATCACAGCTGATGTCGTGAAGGATTTCGACTTTGCCGAAGCGTTTGGTAACGTTTCTGATGCTGACGTCTGCCATGTCTGCTATTTTTCCGTTTCCGTCATGCCCTTGACAAACTGCTTCTGCATGAAAATGACCACCAGCACGGGCGGCAGCATGGCCAGGATGGTGGAGGCCATGATGATGTGCCACTCGGCCTGGCCTTCTCCCACGTCGAGCATGCGTTTGATGCCGATGAGGAGGGTGTAGTATTTCTCGTCGCTCGTGATCAGCAGCGGCCACAGATATTGGTTCCAGCCGTAGATAAAGAGAATGACAAAGAGGGCGGCAATGGAAGTGCGCGACATGGGCAGGAGAATATCGAAAAAGAACTGCATCGGGCTCCCCCCGTCGATGCGGTGAGCCTCACAGAGCTCGTCGGGCACGGTCATGAAGAATTGCCGAAAAAGAAAAGTCGCCGTCGCCGAGGCAATCAAAGGCAGGATCAACCCGGAGCGGGAATCGAGCATACCCAGGTCGGCCGCTACTTTGTAGGTCGGCAGGATGCGCACTTCCACAGGCAGCATGAGCGTGATGAAAATCATCCAGAAGAAAAACATCCGCAACCGGAATCGAAAATAGACGATGGCAAAAGCCGCGAGCAGCGAGATGGCAATTTTACCGAACGTGATACCAACAGCCATGATGAAGCTGTTCACCATCATGGTGCCGACGGTAGCGCCCACATTCTGCGGCCCAACGGTGAGGGCCTTGAGGTAGTTGTCAACGAGGTGTGCCCCGGGCAGTAGCGGGAAAGCCTTGGTGATCTCATCCAGGGTGTGCGTCGAGGCGACGAAGGTCACATAGATGGGAAAGGCCAGCACCAGCGCCCCGAGAACGAGGGTGGCATGAGTAACCAGGGTGAGCAGCGGACGGCGTTCGACCATGTTCCGACTTCCCCTCAATAGTGGACCTTGCGCTCGATGAAACGGAACTGGATCACGGTGAGGGTGATCACCACCAGCATGAGAATCACCGACTGGGCCGCGGACCCGCCCAGGTCCAGGTTGATGAAGCCGTCGTTGAAGACCTTGTATACCAGGATGTTGGTCGCGTAGCTGGGCCCGCCGCGTGTGAGGGCATGGATCACCCCGAAGGTGTCGAAAAAGCAATAAACGATGTTCACCACGATGAGAAAGAAGACCGTGGGCGACAGCAGCGGGAAGACAATAGTGCGAAAGCGCCGCCAGGGTCCGGCGCCATCGATCGCCGCCGCTTCGAGGAACGGTTGGGGAATGGCCTGCAGTCCGGCCAGGAAAAAGAGGAAGTTGTACGAAACCTCGCGCCAGGCGGCGGCGATGATCACGAGCGTCATGGCCTGTGCGCCGTTCAAGGAAGGGTTCCAGGCGATCCCGATCTTTCTCAGGAAAAAGGCCATCACGCCCACGGTGGGGTTGAACAGGAAGTACCAGAGCACCCCGGCCACGACCGGGGCTACCGCGTAGGGCCAGATGATCAACGTCTTGTAGACGGTAGACCGGCGCAAGACCCGGTCGGCCATGACGGCCAGCACCAGCGCCGTGCTCAGAGCGAGGCCGGCCACCGAGAAACTGAAGACGAGCGTCACCCGAAAAGAATGCAGATACTCAGCACTGCGCAGGAGATGGCTAAAATTGTCAAACCCGACAAAGGAGGACGCGGTGCCGAAGGCGTCCTCCTGGAGAACGGACTGGTAAAGCGCCTGAAAGGCCGGCCAGATAAAAAACACCAGGGTAATGATGATCTGGGGGGCCACCAGGAGATAGGGCAAGACCCGGTTTCGGAAAACGACCCGCTTTTCCATGGGTGATCAGCCGCTCATTCACACAACCCGAGCCAGTGTCCATCCGGAAAGTAGCTGCTCGCTTTGTGGGAGGGGCTTTCAGTTCCGATCGTGGCGGCATGCCGCTCCCACAAAATGGGGTTTCCGGATGAGAACGAGCTATTTGTTGGCCTTCTCGAATTTCTCCAGCAGTTCGTTGCCGGCCCTGACCGCATCGTCCAGACCCTGCCGGGCCGTCTTCTGGCCCGAGAAGATCGCTTCGAATTCGTTGTCCATGATGTCGCGAGTCTTGGCGTGGTCGCCAAACCGGATGCCCTTGGAGTTTTCCGTCGGCTTGTGCAGGGTCATTTGGAGGAGCGCGGTTTCCGTGCCCGGGTTTTTCTCATAGAAGCCCTGCTTCTTGGTCAGTTCGTAAGCCGCCATGGTAATCGGCAGATAGCCGGTGAACTGGTGCCAGTCAGCCATCACCTCCGGGGAGGAGAGGTAGTTGAAGAACGCGGCTACCCCTTTATACTCTTCCGGCTTGAAGCCGTTCAGCACCCAGAGGCTCGCCCCCCCGATGATGGTGTTCTGGGGAGCGCCCTTCTCATCCGGCCAGTAGGGCAGCATGGCGGTTCCAAATTCGAACTGGCAGGTCTTCTTGAAGCCGGCGTAGCTGGCCGAAGAAGCCGTATACAGAGCCACTTCCCCCGAGTTGAACTTGGCATTGCCGAGGTCGGTCCGGCCGCCGTAGATAAAAATCTTGTCCTTCTGCCAGTCGGCAAGCTGCTGCACATGCTTCACGTAGAGGGGGGTGTTGAAGGCGTAGCGGGCATCCAGGCCGCCGAAGCCGTTCTCCTTGGACCCGAAGGGCACGTTGTGCCAGGGGCCCAGGTTTTCGAGCTGGATCCAGCCGTTCCACGACGAGGAAAGGCCATAGGGGCTGGCGCCGGCCGCCACCAGCTTTTTCGCATACTCCGCCACCTCAGGCCATGTCTTGGGGGGCTTGGCGGGGTCAAGGCCGGCTTTCTTGAAGGCGTCGATGTTGTAGTACAGAATGGCGGTTGAACTATTGAAAGGCATGGAGAGCATCTTGCCGTCCGCGGTGGTGTAATAGCCCACGACGGTTGGCAGGTAGGCGTTGGGGTCGAACGGCAGGCCGGATTGCTGCATGACCTCATAAACCGGCTTGACTGCGCCCTTGGCCGCCATCATGGTGGCCGTGCCCACTTCGAAGACCTGCAGGATGTGGGGAGGGTTCTTGGCACGGAAGGCCGCAATCCCGGCGGTCATGGTGTCGGCGTAACTGCCCTTGTAGGTGGGCACCACCTGATACTGGGTCTGGGTCTTGTTGAACCCGTCGCAGATGGCGTTCACCTTCTCACCCAGGACACCGCCGTGGGCGTGCCACCAGTTGATGGTGATCGGTTGCGCCGGGGCCAGGGCCGGGGCGGCCATCACCAACGCGACCACAGCCAGAACCATTCGTAAATTCCGCAAGGATTTCATCTGATTCTCCTTCTTCTTAAAGTCCGAGCTCAGTTCATGTTTCCATTTGAAAAAACACTCATCGCCGAGGAAACCCGAAATCCATTTGGAGGAAGTCATGCAAGCCTCTCAGCTTGATGACAAGAGAAGATTCCCTTAGAATGCTGGCAGAGTCAATCGAATTCTGTGTTAGCGGTGGGAGGCCCCGCAAACATCATGCTGCCCCTCAGACCGCTTCCCGTTCAGCTATCGTTGACGCTCAGGCATTCCAGGCAAACACTCTTTCCTTGACTTTACCTCAACATACCCGGAAATTGCTCTTAAAGGTTGAAAATAAGGTTGGAAAAATGCCTTTCAAGCTCCAATGCTCCCATGTGGACTTTGACCGGGGTTTCATCAACATCATTGAGCCCATGCTCATCTCCGCGATGAGGCACTCAAGACAGCATCCGCCTTGGCCGGCGATCTTATCAAGCGTGCCGCCAACGGCAACCGGGGTTGCGATTAAGGCCGGTCCATTAGCTTGGCGGGTAAGGGTGTGACAACGCAATCAAAACGCCATGAGAAGATCAAGAGCAATCCAGCGAACGTGCATTTTGAAGAGGCTGAAATACGGTTGCTTTCCTTTGGTTTCCAAGAGCGCGAAGGCAAAGGAAGTCACAAAGTGTCCACTCATCCCCGGTGGGATGGCAAGTTGACCATGCAAAACCGTAAGGAAATGGCAAAAGCCTACCAGGTAAGGCAGGCACTCAAAGCCATGGAGGAGATTCACCATGTCCGAGCACAAGTATCCAGTCACGATCTTATACAGTGAAGAGGACCGGGGCCATGTCGCGGTTGCTCCCGACCTGAAGGGATGCTCTGCTTTGGGCGACGCCCTGCAAGAGGCGCTTGTGGAGCTGGAAATGGCTATTGATCTTTGGGTTGCCGTGGCACGGCAGGATTCAACACCGATTCCCGAACCCTCGCGCATGAGTGCATGAATTTGGGTGGAAAGGACAAGAACCCATGACTGCAACCAGAACGAAACGACGGGAACTGAATCCGCAATACCTGACCGACGACTCCGGGAAAAGGAAATTCGTTGTCCTCACGGTCAAGGAATACGAAGGACTTCTCGAAGACCTTCACGACCTTGCTGTGATCGCAGAAAGACGGCACGAACCGACGATAGCGCTCGATGAATTCAAAGCAAGGCTGGCAGCCGATGAACGCCTATAAGTGCGGACGGGTTGCTGATGGACACCATAGCTTGAGGGCAGGATATGCCTACCGGTTCGTGCGGTCAAGGGTGATTCGGGCTACCCCGTGCGCGGGCGAACAGGCTCAATGCGGAGTGGGTGTGTTTGAGAGGCGAAAATAAGAAAGGCAGAGCCATGAGACCCTGCCTTCCATCCTACCAAGCCAGTGAAGCACTCACCCTATCTACACGACTGTCAGGTTGTGCGAATGCTGTGCCATGTTCAACCTAACAGGCTGAGTAGACTCTAACATATTGAAATCGCTATGTGTGATAAAACAAGAAGCGAAGAGCTGTGGAGATCTGGACATTATATCCGCTGCATGTTTTGTAAAGAAATCCGACGTTTCGCGATCTCTTGCCGGGAGGCTCCAGAAAATGATTAACAGTATTAAATGGTTATGATTGAGAAGGCGTTCTGATGGCACTGTAAAGAATCCCGACACAATTCAGGTCTTCTTTACAGTTTTGGGGGAAGGATTGGGAAGGATGAAGGTCGAAACCCTGAAAATTGGGAAAATTCTTTCGCCATCCTCAGTACGGACCCCTCTCCCCGTTGCCTCAAGCGCATTGCCTATATTGAAGACTCGCTGTAACCTGTGAACTGTGGCTTACAGATCGAGGGAGAGTGTCGGGAAGTCTTGCTGGAATTCCAGCCGAATTTTTCTGAGAGTCTCCAGCGGGAAAGACGTTACCCCGCAAAGAGATACCCCCCTTCGGCCAGAACGCGTGTCGAGACAAAGGCAGAGAGAAACATGCTGGGGGTGAGGCTCAGCCGGGTGGCAATGGGCATACCCCGGTTGCCCTGTGGAAACCAGCTGCCGTTTTCACAATGCCAGTGCTGTGCCAATCGGGCTGGGATGCAGAGAACAATGATGAGGCAGGGGGGCCCGATCGTGGGGACCCCGCCTTTTGCGTTCTTGGGGGGTTGGATTTGAGGGCTGGGTTGGAAATAGGGTTGGAAGTGGAAATCTGGCTAAACAAAAAGGGACTCGGAATTGCTTCCAAGTCCCTGATTTCTTTCTGGTAGCGGGGGGCAGATTTGAACTGCCGACCTTCGGGTTATGAGAACGAAGGGATAAGATTTTGAAGACCCGCGCCATGCCTCGAAAAGACGCGCCACAGAAGGCATTTTACGAAATCACTCTTTCCTTGACTTTACCCAAAATTACCCTAAAATGTATCTCATGTGTGGGGAAAATGTGGGGAAGAAAACCCTTCGGGTTTTAAGGTGAATCGACCTGTTTTTCGTGGTCGAAACGTGGGGAACAAGGGCATTCCCCACAGGATGGCAGCAACATCGTTGATGGGGGCGGCTATGCCGGCATTGAAGCGAGTCAAAACGAACTATCCGGGGGTTGTCTATGTGGAAGGGGTTTCTCCTGTTACGGGGAAGCCGGAACGCGTCTATTACATTCGCTATCGGCGGGCTGGAAAGCAGATCGAGGAGAAAGCCGGGAGGCAGTATTCCGACGACATGACCGCAGCCAGGGCGGCGGGACTCCGTGCAACAAGGATAAGGGGCCTGGAGAAGTCGAACGAAGAAACCAGACTCGAAGAGAAGGCGGCAAGAGAAGCCGATGATGACAGGTGGACCATTACCCGGCTGTGGGAGGAGTACAAGAAAACAAACCCCGGCTTGAGAGGGATCGTTACCGACCAGAACCGCTTCCACCTGCATATCGCCGTGGGCCTGGGCGACAAGGAACCGAAAGGGCTGGTCCCGCTCGATATCGACCGCTTGAGGCTCAAACTCGGCAAGGAGCACAAGCCGGGGACGGTCAAGAATGCCTTGGAACTGCTACGGCGAATCATCAACTTCGGGATCAAGAAACAGCTCTGTGAAGGTCCTTCGTTCAAGATCGAAATGCCGACCGTCCACAACATCAAAACCGAAGACCTCACCCCGGAACAACTGGCCGCCCTGCTCGAGGCGATAGATGAGGATGAAAACATCCAGGCGGCTAACTTCATGCGGCTGGTCCTGTTTACCGGCATGAGGCGCGGCGAGCTGTTCAAGCTGCAATGGGATCACGTTGACTTTGACCGGGGCTTCATCAACATCATCAACCCCAAGGGCGGTCCGTCTCAAAAGATACCGCTCAATGCTTCCGCTCGGGAGCTGCTGGAATCTCACCCGCGATCAGAGAGCGAGTATGTCTTTCCTGGGCGCGACGGCGGCCGGAGAGTGGACATCAAGAAGCAGGTCAACCGAATCAAGGAGCGGGCCGGACTCCCCAAAGACTTCCGGGCGCTTCATGGCTTGCGGCATGTGTACGCTTCCATGCTGGCATCTTCGGGCGAAGTGGATATGTACACCCTGCAGAAGCTCTTGACCCACAAAAGCCCGCTGATGACACAGCGATATGCCCACTTGCGGGATGACGCGCTGAAACGAGCATCGAACCTGGCCGGGGACCTTATCAACCGGGCCGCCAACGGCGATCAGGGGGCGGGATTGAGGTTGGTGCGGTAGATGGGCGAGGGGAGTGGATGACGACACAATCAAAACGCCATGAGAAGATCAAGAACAATCCGGCGAACGTTCGTTTTGAAGAAGCAGAGGCATGGTTGCTTTCCTTCGGTTTCCAAGAACGTGAAGGCAGAGGCAGTCACAAGGTATTCACTCACTCTCAGTGGGATGGCAAGTTGACCATGCAAAGCCGAAAGGGAATGGCAAAAGCCTACCAGATCAGGCAGGCAATTAAGGCCATAGAGGAGATTCACCATGTCTGAACACAGATATCCAGTAGCGATCTTTTACAGCGAAGAGGACCGGGGATATATCGCGGTTGCTCCCGACCTGAAGGGATGCTCCGCTTTTGGCGACACCCCGCAAGAGGCGCTTGTGGAGCTGGAAACGGCCATTGACTTATGGCTTGCTGTGGCACGGCAGGATTCAACACCGATTCCTGAACCCTCGCGGATGAGTGCATGACTTCGGGTGGAAAGGACGGGAATCGATGACTACAGCCGAGGAATACGAAGACCTTCTCGAAGACCTTCATGATCTTGCTGTCATCGCGGAAGGGTGCAGATCTTTTAGAACGACACCGCCAAGGGGGTAGCTTATTTTTATCAATA
>CAZDKX010000135.1:0-12183 GCA_964505935.1 uncultured Syntrophobacteraceae bacterium | reverse complement strand
CTCGGGTTTGGTTTCCGCAATGAGCTGGTCGAGGTCTTTCAAATCGAGCGTTTCTTTCTCGAGCAGTGCCTGGGCAAGGAGATTGAGCAAATCGAGGTGCTCGGTCAGAATGGCTTTGGCCCGCTCAAAATTCTGTTCGACAAGGCTGCGCACTTCCTTATCGATGTGGATGGCGGTCTGTTCGCTGTAGTCCCGATGCTGCATGATATCGCGCCCGAGGAAGACCTGTTCGTCGCGCCGGCCAAAGTTGAGGGGACCAAGCTCGTCACTCATTCCCCACTCGCAGACCATGCGACGCGCCAGGTGCGTGGCCCGCTCGATATCATTGGAGGCACCGGTGGTGTATTGATGAAAGACGATTTCTTCGGCCACCCGCCCTCCCATGAGGATGGCAATGCTGTCGGACAGGTAATCTTTGGAATAGGTGTGGCGGTCATCTTCGGGAAGCTGCTGGGTGAGACCGAGGGCTCGCCCCCGGGGGATGATGGTCACCTTGTGCAGAGGGTCGGCACCGGGCAGCAGACGGGCCACCAAGGCATGGCCGGCTTCATGATAGGCCGTGCTCCGCTTCTCTTCTTCGCTCAGAATCATGCTCTTGCGCTCGAGCCCCATCATGACCTTGTCCTTGGCCGCTTCAAAATCGGACATGTCGATGAATTCCTTGTTCTTGCGGGCGGCCAGCAGGGCGGCTTCATTGACCAGGTTTTCGAGGTCGGCGCCCGAGAAGCCCGGCGTGCCTTTGGCCAGCGTCTGGACGTCGACATCGGGGGCCAGCGGTTTCTTGCGAACATGCACCTTGAGGATGCCATCCCGGCCCCGAATATCGGGCACCGGCACCACGACCTGCCGGTCGAAACGGCCTGGGCGAAGGAGAGCGGGATCGAGGACATCCGGGCGGTTGGTCGCGGCAATGAGAATAACGCCCTCATTGGATTCAAAGCCGTCCATTTCCACCAGGAGCTGATTGAGGGTCTGCTCCCGTTCATCATGGCCGCCGCCCAAGCCGGCGCCGCGATGCCGTCCGACGGCGTCAATCTCGTCGATGAAGATGATACACGGGGCGTTTTTCTTGCCCTGGAGGAACAAATCCCGTACCCGCGAGGCCCCGACTCCCACAAACATTTCGACAAAGTCCGAGCCGCTGATGGTGAAGAAGGGCACGCCGGCTTCTCCGGCAATGGCTTTGGCGAGGAGGGTTTTTCCGGTCCCCGGCGCGCCGACCAGCAGCACCCCCTTGGGAATACGTCCGCCGAGGCGCGTGAACTTCTTGGGGTCTTTCAGGAACTCGACAATCTCCTGCAGCTCTTCCTTGGCTTCGTCAACGCCCGCCACATCCTCGAACATCACCTTCCGGGCGGTCTCGTTGAGCAGCCGAGCGCGACTCTTGCCGAAACTCATCGCCTTGCCGCCCCCTGCCTGCATTTGACGCATGAAGAAGATCCACACCCCGATCAGGAGAAGCATGGGAAACCAGCTGATGAGGACGTTCATGTACCAGGGGTTTTCATCTTCCGGTTTGGCCTGGATCTCGACCCCACGCTCCCGAAGCGTACGGATCAGGTCCGGATCGCGCGGCACAAAAGTGCGGAACGCCCTCCCGTCGTTATAGGTCCCCGAAACCCGGTCGCCCTGGATGACCACCTGGGAGACGTCGCCTTTTTGGACCGCGGTGAGAAAATGGCTGTAAGTGGCGTCATGGCTGGATTGTTGGGGCTGATGGAACATATTGAACAGGAGAATTACCATGAGACTGATGACCAGCCATAGGGCCAGGTTCTTATAGAACGGACTCAAACGCGAAGCCTCCTTATTCTGAATCTGTGGGTCCCGGGCGGGTTGTGGCTCGTTCTCCAGAGGTCCCGAAAACCTCACGGCCAATGCTCCGGAAAGGTTTTGACTCCGGCGAAACGACCAACGTCAGGACCCTACGCCACAGGGTATACCAAATTCCGCGACCACGGAAAAGCCGCAATGTTTGACAAGGTGCACTGGTTCTACATAAGATTCCAAAAGATAGGATCAAAATCCCCGTGGTGCCGGAAGCGGGCTTTGTGCAACAGCCTCGTTCCGCCCTGTCGCTCCTACGGCATGAGCTGTTCCATGTCGTTCCTGACCACCTGCCATACGTGCTCCCTTTCGGAGAACTCCCATTTCTGGCGCACCGTAGTGGTCTGCAACTGCGGGTTACGCTTATGAAAGAAACGATAGCGAAGGGTGACGGTTCCTGAGCGGTCCATGTCATTCAAGCTCACATCCATAACTTGATAATCCATGATCCGAACCTGACCCCGCAGCCGCTCCACCTGGTCCCAAAAGTCCTCACGTCTGGAAGGTGCGGTGCGGGTAGCGGCTGCCTTGTAGTCTTCCCATCGCAGGCTGGTGTTGAAGCGATCGGCAGCCACCCGCAGGGCCTGTTCATTACCCTTCTGAGGGGATAACATGCTGCAGGAGCAGAGAATTCCTGTAAGAAAGCAAAGGAGCACCCCGGAGCCAAGCGCAGCGCTTTTCCGACGGGACAGATCCATGCGGCCAGTCCTCCCAAAATCATCTCGATTATGCCTTATGAAGCCGTAGCCTTCCTGGCATTCTCGTTCAAATGGCCATGCCGATCAAGCCCTATTTCATTTTGGTGCCGGTTTGCGTGATTTGGTTCCCATTAAAGTGTTGATAAAAAACGCAACCAAATATAAAGTAGTACTAAATTTGAACGCGGGGGCGGGGCGGTGAGGCCCTGGCCACCGGCGAGCCAGAGTGAGGCGGCGAAAGCTGAGATGATTTGGGCAACCCGTTTCAGGAAAGGAACAGCGGATGGCTGATATGAACCAGACAATGGCTTCTATCGCCCGCAAGCAAACCCAAACGATCGATGTGGGAGGCTTCGCGGCCGAGATTGAAAAGTGCGCCAATACCTTGGCAGGTTCCGGGTGGATGCCCGAAGCGGTGAATCTCAGAAAATGGGCCTCGGAACTCCGGGGAAGATCGTTCCAAACCAATTATGCCGAGGAGCTGCTGTCGGATTGACCGACGGGACCCTCTCCAGCCATCCTGTGCTGGTGCTGTGCCGTTTGACGAGGCTTCCAGCGTCTTATCAGGGTGTTCTCCAACCTTCCATGAGCCGGCGGGTGTCAGCCGGAGCCGCAATTTCTTCCGTTTTTCCAGGGTCTGGCCTGGGGCAAGGCTTGTCCTCCTGCCCGGGCAACTCATTTGCACGAAGAGTGCTTGACATTTTGGAGCTGACCGTAAATTAATGAAACCAAGCTCCACGCGGGTGAAGTTCTTTTGCTGGATGCTCAACCACAACAGCGGGACGGATTCCTTGATGGCCCAGTTCGTGTGGTGCAAGAACGAAGAACGTCGCATCCCCACCTTCAGATGCCTGCTCTGCAAAGAGAGCTGCAAACCGGCTCACGACAGTCTTGGCAGTGTTGATAACCGATTGGAAATACTATTGAAGTCAGGCAAGTACAGGGAGCGTTTTCTTATGAAGCGAAAAGCGAATAGCGGTGACAGCGAAAAGCCTTTCGAGGAAGGTGAAGCGAGGGAGCGGGTTGAGGGTGAGAAGGGGGGAGAGGAGCAGCTTGACGGCCGGGTTTTCCTGCTCGATGAGGGGAAGTTGAAGCCTTTCCTGCGGGAAGAATATACCACCTCGACGCTCTTTCAGGTGACGGACTCCTTCCTGGTGGAGTCCCGGCTGGTTCGTCCCGAAGAACCCGGCAACGTGGTATTCGAGGGGAAGAAGCCGTCCAGGAAGACTCAACCCGTGATGATTGGGAAGACGGGTGAGGCTACCCTGTTTGCTTCCTGGGACGAACTGGAGGCAGATCCCAGGCCCTTGTCCGAAGCCAGCGAGGTGATTGGAGTGGTTCCGGTCAGGCAGGTCTTTGTGTTGCGAAGGAGGTAGCGGGGTGCTTCACGTTCCTCGTGATATGTGGGGATGGGTTGAGAGGAACCGAGTATGATCCTGATCGAGAACCTGCTCGAAGATACCTGCAAGAAGATGATCACGACCATCCTCTGGTGTCTCGATCATGCGACGAAGGGTACCATCTATCGAGTGGGCCCTCTGCCGGAGCTGAGGGTGATACGGGTCACCTCGGGCATCCGGGGGGCGGAGGCTGATCTGATCGAGTGGGGACTGCCATCTGTCTCCGATTACAACGAGCCGGGCAAGAGCTGGGATGAATACCGGGATCGCCCCAACCATCCGCTGGAGGCGATGGGATGGTGTGTGGAAAAGCAGCAGAGCTGGACCGCGGACGATCCCGCCGAAGATACCCGCAGCGTTCGCAAGCAATTGCGCGGTGAATTGGAAGACGTCTACCACATGGAGCCGGTGCTGGTCAGAAAGTCGGATCTTTATGGAAAAGATGCGGATGCTTCGGAGTATCCCGAGGACTGGGAGGGGCGTCCCATCTGGCAAGACTCGGAATATGTGGTAGCGGCGGTGATCAAGATCCATTTTCTGCCGCATACCCTTCGCCGTGGCGACCGCGCCACCAGGATCATCAAAGAGCTTTCCCGCAGCCTGGGGACGGAACTGCTTTCCCTCCACGTACGGGAGAAGTTGTCCCGCTCCGAGCAGGAATTTGCCCGACAACGCCTGCAGAGTTGCCAGATTCTCGCCCATGAATTGCGCAATACCCTCATCAAATTCGGCTTTATCTTCTCCGCCATCAATGCTGAGATTGGGATTCTTCGAGACGAATGGGAGGCCCAGCTGCGCGCGGCCTTCCCGGACCTTGAATGGAAGGGCCCCATCCTGGATCGTCTCAAAGAGTTGATTCACCTGCGGCTGCCAACTCTGAGCGACGCTGCGGAATGGCAGCCGTTATGCGCCACCCTGCTGGCGGAACTTGAGGAGCTGGCGGTTTCCCCTCTGCTGCCAACGCAGGGGGAGCAATGGCTGAAGCACAAGATCCAGCCGAAATGGCGGCGGTTGCTCAGTGTGGCTCATGCCTGGGTGGGGGACCGGGAAGAAATCGAAGACCTGCTGAGGCGTCTGGAGGCGGCGCTGCGGGTGGGACTCAACCCGGATCTGGCCCGAAACCTGAACCACCTGCCGCGTGAGCTTTGCGCGCAATGGATTAGCCTGGCCTATGTCTACCTCAATGCCGACAACCTGTTGGTGCTGGAAGAAATGTTGAGGTTCCTGGAAAACCCGGCGCTCCCGGTCCCCCACCGGCATCAGATCAGGAAGGTGCTCAAACACTTGAAAGTGCTTGTCGAAGCCCTCCCGGAGGTTGAAGAGAGGGCTAATCGGATCATTCTGTCCCTGCGATACGGCAATTCCCTGGCAAGAGAAGAGCGGAGCGAGCTCGATTTTCCGTGGAGCGGCGAGCTCCATGGGTTTCGTGGTGGCGAGGACGCCCAGTGGCTGGGCCAGTGAGGTGGGCATGCGCCTGAAGAAGGATGGCTGAAGCGGAAGCTGAGGTGAAAATGAGAGGAGGTCCTTTTTCGAGTGTTTCTCCAGAGGAGATGCGAAGCAATGGTGAGCCTATGAGTGGATCCAGAAAAGGGCAGGAAGAGGTTGATCAGCTGCAGGAATGTGAGCCGGGGTCAAAAGAATCGGAAGAGCGGCTGCGCACTCTGAATCAGGATATTCTCCACATGCTGATGATCATGTCGCATGATATCCGGGGGCCGCTGGTGGCGCTGGCGGCGACGCTGAAGCTCTTGTTGCGGGGCTCCTACGGCAATATGGACGACAGCGTGAGCAACACCCTCAGCGATCTCCAGACCCGGGTCATCCGCCTCCTGGGGGTAGCTGAGGACTATCTGGGGAAAGCCCATTCCCTGGACGGGTCCCTCAAGATCCAACGCGAAACCATGGACCTTCGACAGGACATCATCGATCCCGTCTTGAATGAGCTGGCCAACGAGATCGAACAGCGGAAGATTGTGATAGACAACCGTCTGGGAGCGATTCCCGCAGGTCGCATCCCGGTCAGGGCCAACAAGATCTGGCTCCAAACCGTCTTCCGAAACCTCTTCAGCAACGCCATAAAATATGGCGGGAAGGGCTGCCGGATCGCTTTCGGGTTCGAGGATCACGGTGGGTACTACCGGCTGAACGTTTACAACAGTGGGCTTCCCATATCTCCTGAAGTCCAGAGCCGGCTGTTCACCAAGTTCTGCCGGGCCGGAGCCGGGGAGGTGGGACGTCAGGACGGAGTCGGCCTGGGTCTGTACCTGATCAAGGAAGTCATTCACCGGCATGGCGGTGAGATCTGGTATGAAGCCAGACATGACGGTTCGGATTTCATTTTCACCATCGCCAAGGAACCCCATGAAGAACCGACGGGGACAGGCGCCGGCTCATGATCCCGCTTACCGCCATCGAACAGGCCGCCGAGGTACTTCGCGGACGGGTGATCCGCACCCCGCTGGTCTACTCTCCCACCTTCAGCCACGTGACCGGGGCCGAGGTTTACCTGAAGCTGGAGAACCTTCAGGAGACCGGATCTTTCAAACTGCGTGGGGCGACCGTCTGCATCGAAAAACTGCGCGACCGGATCGGGCCGGAAGGGGTGGTGGCCGCCTCGGCCGGCAATCATGCGCAGGGGGTGGCCCTGGCCGCCAGGCGGGCCGGCATCAGGGCCACCATTGTCATGCCCGAGTCCGCCTCGCTTCCCAAGCAGGAGGCGACTGCGGCGTACGGCGGCGAAATCCTCCTTGCCGGGCAGAACATCAGTGAGTGCCTCCAGCAGGCCGAACTGCTGGTTCAGCAGGGCAAGGTGCTCATCCATCCCTTTGATGATTCGGATATCATTGCCGGTCAGGGCACGATTGGCCTCGAGGTGCTGCAGGACTGTCCGGACGTTGACACCGTCTTCGTTCCCATCGGCGGAGGGGGCCTGATCAGCGGCATCGCTTCCGCCGTCAAAGCGCTGCGCCCCCAGACGCGGGTCATCGGGGTGCAGGCGGCGGCCTGCCCTTCGGCCCCCCAGGCCCTCAAGGCGGGGCGGACCTGCCGGGTCGAGGCCGAACGCTCTCTGGCCGACGGCATTGCCGTGAAGGAAATCGGCAAGCTCCCCCTGGAGATCATCCGGGAAACGGTGTCGGAGGTGGTATTGGTCGAGGATGAGGAGATTGCGGCGGCCATGGTACTCCTCATGGAACGGAAAAAGGTCCTGGCCGAAGGGGCGGGAGCGGTCCCCCTGGCGGCCCTTCTGGGCGGGACGGTGGCGATTCCGCCGGGCAGCCGGGTGGTCCTGATCATCAGCGGCGGTAATGTGGACAGTCCGCTGCTGGAGCGGGTCATTCGCCAGGAGCTCTTCCGCCACGGCCGCATCATGCGCTTTTCAGTCTGCCTCGACGACCTGCCGGGGGCCCTGGCCCGGTTTCTCGCCATTATCGCCCGGCTCAAGGGCAACGTGCTTCACATCTACCATCATCGGAGCGGCAAGGACCTGCCGGTCTATCTCAGCCGGGTCGAAGTCGAGCTCGAGACGCGCGGTCCCGCGCATATCTCGGAAATTCTTGAAGAATTGCAGCGGGCCGGCCATCAAATCCAGTGATCGGTGTCCCATCCCCCGGCAGCTCGTTGGCTCGTTCCGAAGTTCCAGTTTGGGTGCGCAGACACGGCTCTCGAACTCTTCAGGGCGATGTTTCCATGCGAACTCGCCACCCATCCGGATTGCAGACGTAGACTTGAAGGCCGCCGATTTGCCTGAAGTATCCGTCGCCTGAGAGCGGGCTCACCAGATAGTTGTTGCCACCGGGATAGTAGGACCGAAAAAGCTTCAGGGCAGCCGGGTCGAATTGGGTCGGGTGCCACTTGCATTCGATGGCATCGACTGCCTCACGGCTCCTTTGGATCACGAAATCAATCTCCCTCCCGCCGGCATCCCGCCAATACTGGATTTTCGAATCGGACGCGTGTGCCTGTAGGAATTCCAGGACCAGGTGCTCCCAAAGCAAGCCGTAGTCATCGGGCCGTAAAGGCTCCCATCCTCGGCAGAAGCTGACAAAGCCGGTATCGAACCCGTAAGCTTTGGGCATTTTGACCAATTCTTTCAGTCCTCCACCATAGAAAGGCCGTACCAGCGTCATCGCATGAGTCTCCCTCAAGGCGCGCAAATGGTTCTCAACTGTTGGGCGGCTGATGCCTAAAGCGCTTGCCGTGCGTGTGACTTCGAGCAGACCGCCGCTCTGTTTCATCAGGTATTCGAAGAGGGTGGTGAACTTGTCAGCATCACGAAATCCGAAGAGCCTCTGGATATCTCTTACAAAAAACGAGTCTATCCATTCCCGGTAAAAGCCCGAAGATTTACTCTCAGCCAGGAGTGCCTGGGGTAACCCACCGTGGCAGAGCCTCTTCAGGAGAGGGGAACCCTGGAAAGAGTCAAGCTCATCCCAGAGAACAGGTGTCAGATGCACCAGCCGCTTGCGTCCTGTCAGGGTATCCCGAAATTTCTTGCTCGCAGAAAGGGTTGAGGACCCAGTCGCCAGGATCTTCAGGTGAGGAAAGAGATCCGCCCCGATTTTGAGCAGCCGGCTCGGGTCCTGAAGTTGATGGACTTCATCAAAAACCACAACCGGTTGGGTGCAGTTGCGGTAGAAGAGCTCAGGGTTGGCAACCATGTCACCAACTACCGGCAGATCGCAGTTCATGTATAGGATTCGGTCGCTGCCGAGGCTCTGTGCGAGAGTCGTCTTTCCCGACCTCCTCACCCCGGCCAGCCAGACAATCGGCGCTTCAGACCACGCGTCGTCGAGGCGTTTCTTCCAAAAGGGTCTCTCTATCATGCAAGCTTACTTGCCATAAATACCGAATAAATGTCAAGCATGATTTCATATCGGTTAAGTATCCGGCAAATCAGACTGCATTGATGGGTGGGATTCCCTTTTGGAACGGTTGGATAGCATGGCCCGACCCCGCGCTGCCGCGCTGGTGCGTCACCATCGCTGTCCGTTTCAAGGGCAACGTCCTTGAAAATCTATCATCATCGGAGCGGCAAGACACTTCCCGTCTATCTCAGCCGCGTGAGGTCTTCGTAAATGGACACGCCCCCGTGGTCCGAAAAGCGTTGCCAAAAAAGCAGGATCACTCGCTGTCAAGAGTTTTTTCCTTGACAAAAAAACCATCGTGCATTTATGGTGCAGATAAGTTGCCTAACAGGGTGAGGTTTCTCTTCACGACCGTCGATTGTTGAGTTTGGTTTATGGGTTAAAGGTTCTCATCGCTAATGAGGTTATTATCCGTCGGGGTTTCTTGACGACCGAAGGCTTGCGGGTTTTGGCAAAACGGCTTGTTACCATTTTTACTTAGGGGGAGGAGTGACATGATAGAGAAGCGAAAGATGAGAAAAGCAAGTCCTGGTCTCTATTTGGTGCTATTTTTTGCTGTGGGCATAATGTTTTTTGGGTTGTCGCCATTTGCCGGGGCCCATGTCCTCGATCACATGAATACCGGGCAGCAAAGTGTCGAGCTGAAGGATGCCACGACCTACGGGGAAAACGCTACAACCGCAAGTGAAGCCGTAGGAGGGTTTCGCTACATCAATCTGCTCGTCAACAATAATGCCGGCTTTTCCAACACGGCGAAGGTAATCCTTGCCGCTCCCCATCGCTTTGGTATGGTCCTGGGGGATCTTACCGACGGCAATGCCAGCATCGTGTGGTCCGGAACCCTGAACCCCACGAGCTGTGCGCTTGGACTGGATCTTTACCACCAGCCGAATGCCGCCACCCAGTTCTTTTTAGATCCTGTGGCGATTGATCATAACGCCTTGATTTGTATCGATGTCTACTATCCAAGTGGAACTTGTGCGAATAAAGCAACGTCCTGCAAGAAGAAGTTCGCGTTCGACGCGAATTTCTGGCCGTTCCCTTTCAGTGAGTTTGGGATTCCCTACTCCTCGTTCGGAAGCATTGGCAGGCTCTCCATGAGAATCGTGGGGATCCCCATTGAGTCGACGGGGCTTGATATCAGCATCCATTCCATCGGCGACAACTGCACCATCGGTGCGCCCGGCATCTCAACTTTTACCGCAGTCCCACCCGTGCAGGTCACCCCCGTGAACACCGATCTATGCTGGACGGGGATCACCCTCCAACCCGGCGAGCCGAGCCCGGTAACGGTTCGGGTCGTTGGCATCAGCGGCGGGGCGCTGGGCTACTCCTGGTCGGGCACCAGCGCGGGCGGCAACGGCTGTGCCGCCGATCATGTCCCGTCAAGCCTTCCCGCCACCTACCGGCTGAAGGTGGTGGGAATATGTGACAATGCCACGCGGGACGCAACCGTAACCCTGGAACCGTCGAGGGTCCCCAGCCTGAACGAGTGGGGGATGATCCTCCTCGCGCTGTTCCTGGCCGCCGGCGCCGTCTATCAGCTGAGAAGACGGAAGATGAGCTGAGATCTTGACCATCATGGTTAGGCATTGAGACCGGAAAGGGCGCTCGTGAGAGCGCCCTTTTTTTATTGCCGCACACACTGTTCGATTATTGTGAATATTGATATTTCGACCTCTTGGACCCGACTAGGCAAGGGGGCACGGGTAGCCGATGCCCCGGGGTCTGATGCCATGCCGGTTGTGCCGGCCCGAGGGGCTATTTCGCCCCGCAGCAGTTCTTGTACTTCTTGCCGCTGCCGCAGGGGCATGGGGCGTTGCGACCCATTTTTGCCCCCTGCAGCTCAGGCTTCGGGCTTTGCCCGGCAACGGTGTGCAGGCCTCGCCTAGACCGGATCAGGTAGAAGCAGCCGAGAGCCAGGCCGGCAGCCATGACTGAGAGGGCTGCACGACCGCCGGTATGGAGGAAGGCAACCCAGTAAGACCCGAGGCTTTTCCCGGCAGACGGGTCATTGAGCAGATTGGCCTGCATGGCTTCGACGCAGCGAGTCGCGAGCAGGATCGGGATATCCACCATTTCCAGGATGATGAGAAAGGGGAGCACCAGCAGCCATAACATGATCCGATCTCGCCAGATCGGGGCGGGCCAGGCCAGGAGAATGGAAAAGATGATGATCGGGTGTAAATATTGGTTGATGGCGATGGTCCTGGCCGTAAAAGGCCGGCCTATGGTGTGCAGCCTGAGGCCGTCGGATCGCTTCAGGTCTTCAGTCAGTTTGGCCGCGAGGGTAATCATGGCCTGGCCCCCATGAGTTTCCGTGGTGAGGCTGGTGACCTTGAAAGGATGGAAAAAGGTGTTTATTTCCCACCGAAAAATCCCCTGGAAAAGCTTGAAATACAGGGACCCAAACTGGGAAAAAAGTACGAGCAAAAGCAGATAAGATGCCAGGAAGACAAGGAGGGCCCTACCCAAGGGATTAATCTTCATGAGGTTTGCTGCTTCTGGAGATCCACAGAACAAAGAAAACCGAAACGATGACGATGGTGATGCTCTGGCCCACGAACAGATGAGCAAAGTAGAAACCGCTCAGCTGATACCGCATCATGTAATAGAGCCCCACAATACGCAGCAGGTTGAAGAGGTAAACGAAGACGATTCCCAGCATGATGCCTTTGAGCTTGTCGCTCCAGGCCATACTGAACGCCCCCATGGCGGCGATCATGAGGAGCACGCCTTCCATCCCTTCACAGCCTCTCACGATTTCAAAATTCACGTACGGTGAGGTGAGCTGAGTACCATTGAGTACGGCCTGCTCCGAGGGGGTGAGCAGGCTGATGATCATGTAGGCGGGTTTGGCCGTGAGGGTGGTGAGCACAAACTCCTCGACGGTGGTGCCTCCGAAGAGAAAATACCCAAAGTTAAGCAACGCCAGCAGACCCACAAACAATACGAGAAACCGAATTTCCTTCCGCCAGGACTGAAAAGGAAACCAGAGGTTGGGTTGCCTGCTGCTGTTCGCTGTCACCTGGTGAACCGCTCCTGTTCACTCGTTGAACGATGCTCAGGGTCCCTCTTGCCCGAACCGCCAACCGGGGGATGCAGTCCTTTCGAGGGAGGACCGGCCTGTAGCCGAGGCCCCGATCCTCACAACGGCTTAAAAGAGAAGCGACCATATCTCACCTTGCCAGGCCTTGTCAAGGACGGGTCAGGCTTTCAGAGGGTGATCCACTGCTATCTTCAGGAGCCATTGTATAAAGAGACGGCACGGTTTGCAGGTGCATGGGGTGGGCACAGCCCATGCGGGTATGGGATAATATGCCAGTTCAGGATAGAACGTTGCATTTCCGTGGGAGCGGCTTTCCAGCCGCGAGTGACGCTCCCATCGCGGCT
>CAZDKX010000134.1:0-12239 GCA_964505935.1 uncultured Syntrophobacteraceae bacterium | reverse complement strand
GCGTCTCTCCGTGGATAACCCCTTGCGTTGGCATGGTCTGCATAGGGCTGGACCGTCAAGCTTGGGTCGTCCCAGCCCCCTGTCAAGAATGTGACGAAGGTCAGGTGAAGATGTCGGCCATCAAGGGTCGGCATCAATGAGGTGAGGCCATGAAAAGTCTGAGCGCGAAGTTCCTTCTTCCTTTCGGCGTGCTCATCGTTCTCATTTTCGGGTTGGTCTTCTATGTCACATACCAGGCAAGCTATCGGCATGCCCATCAACTCGTGCATCAGCAGCTCGCTCTAGCCTTGGAATTTGACCTGGCCGTCCGCACCTATGCGGGCGACAAGATCCGCCCTGCCATGGAAAAGTGGGTCGGGCGGGATGGCTTCATTCCTGAGACGATGTCGACCTCGTTCATCTCGAGGCACATTTTCGAGGAGGCGCGGAAGAAGTTCCCCAACCTGCTGCTCCGCTTTCCTTCCGAAAATCCACGCAATCCCATCAACTTGGCAAACCCGGACGAATTGCGCATGATCGAATATTTTCGCCTCAATCGAGAGGTCGAATCGCGGCTGGAAGAGATGCAGCTTGCGGGTGGGCGCTTTCTGGTCCATTTCGCGCCGAGGTGGCTGAAGCTTGAGTGCATGCGCTGTCACGGCGATCCCAGGGACGCTCCCGCCGAACTGGTGGCACGCTATGGCGGGGTGGCGGGCTTTCACCGCACGGCAGGGGATGTGGCGGCGCTGGATATGGTGGCGGTCCCGGTCGAAGCGGCCAGCGCGGCCCTGATTCAGGAAATGCACTCCCAGTCGATCATCCTCGCGGCGGGGCTGCTCTTCCTTTTCAGCGCGATCTTGCTGGTCTTCCGGTTCACGGTTACGCGGCGTCTGAAAGAGATGGCCGGGCATTTCGATAAGATTGCGGCGCATGCGGAAAGTTCGGCCATGACACCGGTGCCGGTCATGGGCAGCGACGAGATCAGCGTGGTAGGTGTGGCTTTTAACCGACTCATTGAGCAACTTGGGGCAGCGCAGGCCCTGCTGGAACTGCGCGTGAGTCAGCGGACCGAAGAGCTGCGGAACGTCAACGACCTGCTGCAACAGGAACTGGCGGAGCGCAAACGGGCCAATGACGCGCTGAAGGAAAGTGAGGAGCGGTACCGGTTGATTTTCAACCATGCGCCCCTGGGGGTCCTGCACTTTGACCAGCAGGGCGTGGTCCTGGATTTCAACGACTATTTTGCCGAAATCATAGGAGCTCCGCGCGAGCGCATCCTGGGGTTCAACATGCTCCAAGGGCTTCGCGATCCGGCATTTCTCCAGGCAGTCAAAAACGCCCTCGCCGGCGAACTGGGGTATTACGAGGGGGACTACCTTTCGGTGATCGGCGGCAAGACCACCCCGCTGAGGGCTATCTATAAGCGGGTGAGCTCGGAAGACGGCAGATTTGTTGGAGCCGTCGGGCTTTTTGAGGACATCACCGAGCGCCGGCGGGCCGAGCAGGCACTGAAGGAGAGTGAAGCGAGGTTTCGGTTTCTCGTCGAGCACATGCGGGAAGGGCTGGTCATGAGCGATGCCAGCTTCATCCTGGAATACGCCAATCCCATGATGAGCGAGATTTCGGGGTACAGCCAGGAGGAGTTGATCGGGCGCAATCTTGGCGAGTTCTTGAGTGAAGAGCATCGCGGCGTCATTGCCGAGGCCCAGCGCAGAAGAAAAGCGGGTATCGCGGAACGGTATGAGCTGAATTTCACCGGGAAGGACGGCCGTCGGGTTTACACCCAGGTTTCGGCCCATCCGCATTATGATCCGCAGGGGGCATTCCGTGGCTCCATCGGAGTGGTGACGGACATCACCGAACGGAAAAAGGCCGAAGAAGCGCTCGCCCGGGCGGAAGAAAAATATCGCAGCATCTTCGAAAACGCCATGGAGGGGATCTTTCAAACCACCCCGGAAGGACGCTTCCTGAGTGTCAATCCAGCGCTTGCCCAAATCCTTGGCTATGATTCGCCGGAGGAGGTGATCGCGAGTATCACGGACCTGGCCGGCGTTTATGTCGACCCCGATTGCCGATCGAGACTGCTGCGCCTGATCGAGGAGCAGCACCGGGTCCGGAATTTCGAGGCTCAGTTTTTCAGGAAAGACGGAAATATTGCCTGGATCTCCTTTAACCTTCGCGCGGTTCGGAATCGAGTTGGCAAGATCACCTATATGGAGGGGACCTGCGAGGACATTACCGAACGCAAGGCCCTGGAGTCGCGCTTGCTGCAGGCCGAGAAGATGGAAGCCATCGGCACCCTTGCCGGGGGGATTGCTCATGATTTCAACAATATTCTGGCAGCAATCATCGGCTATGGGGAAATCATCAAGGTGAAGTTCGACCAGCCCGTTTTGCACGGTTACCTGGACCAGATCCTGCATTCAAGCTTTCGCGCCAAGGCCCTGGTCGGGCAGATTCTGACCTTCAGCCGGGCCGGCGAGCAAGAGCGCCAGCCTGTCGATCTGCCGTCAGTTGTCAAAGAAGCCCTGAGGCTGCTTCGCGCGACGCTTCCTTCAACTATTGTGTTTCGACCGCAAGTGGCCGCCGAGGTGCACGCCGTCCTCGCCAACCCGACGAGAGTTCACCAACTCTTGATGAACCTTGGGGCCAATGCGGCCCATGCCATGCGAGAGCGAGGAGGGGTGCTGGAAGTTGGCCTTGATAACGTGGAGGTCACTCCCGAGGTGGCCGCCGTTGTTGGTGATTTGAGTCCCGGCTCCTACGTGAATCTTACCGTGGCCGATACCGGGTGCGGGATGACACCGGAAGTGATCCACCGGATTTTTGATCCCTTCTTCACGACGAAAAGTGTGGGGGAAGGCACCGGTCTGGGGCTCTCGGTCGTTTACGGCATTGTCAAGGACTGCGGCGGAGCGATCGCGGTGAAAAGTGAACCAGGAAAGGGTTCCGTCTTCACCGTGTATTTGCCGGCACTGGCGCAGGCTGCCGAATTGCCTCCGAAGACCGCCGAAGCCACACCCGGCGGCACGGAACGCATCCTCTTTGTCGATGATGAGGAGGTCCTGGTCGAAATGTGGCAGGAGTTGCTGGAGGATTTGGGCTATCGGCTCATCGGGACCACCGACAGCAGACAAGCTCTGGAGTTGTTTCGAAAGCATCCCGAGAACTTCGATCTGGTCGTGACCGATATGACCATGCCGGGCCTGACTGGGATTGACCTGGCCAGGGAAATCCTGAAGCTGCGGCCCGACATGCCGATCATCCTCTGCACCGGTTTCAATGAGCTGATTACCGAGGAGAAAGCCAAGGAGGTCGGGATTCGTGAGTATGCGATGAAGCCGCTTGCCCTGAACAGCATTGCCGGACTCATCCGCAAGGCTCTGCACCATAATCATTTGGCGCGGTCCTGCCAGGCCGGGAAGCTCGGCGCCAACCTCTAGTCTTGCTCTTCCTCGAGAACGATCCGCAGAGTTTTGCCAGAAATCCGTTTGAATAAGCTTTCGAGTCTGGTATGCTCAACGCACAGTGTTTCCGGTTTGGCCCAGGGTCATCTTCTCCGCGCAGCTTGCGACGCCATCGCCGTGAGGAGCAACATCATGAAGCAGTCCGCGCTTCCCGATTCGGAAGACCTTTATCGAACGCTGTTTGTCAACAGCCATTCCCCCATGCTGGTCATCGATCCGGAAACCGCTGCCATCGTGGATGCCAATCCGGCCGCCTGCAAGTTTTACGGCTACACTCTGGAGGCGCTGGCAATCAGGCGTCTCACCGACATCAACCTGCTCAGCGATGACGTACTTTTCAAGGAAATCGCGCGGGCGCGGGCCGGGGAGATGCAGCGGTTCGAGGTTCGACATCGCCTGGCCAATGGCACCGTCCGGGAGGTTGAAGTTTACAGCAGCCCCATGAGGGTCCAAGGAAAGGAGCTGCTCTGCTCGGTGATTCATGATGTCACGGAGCGCACGGCACAGCTGCGGAGAGAGACTGACGAGCGGCAAGTGGCCGAGGGAGCTTTGCAGGAAAGTGAGCAGAAATATCGGGAGCTGGTGGAGAACGCCAACAGCATCATTCTCAGGCTGGATACCGCAGGGCGAATCACCTTCCTCAATGAGTTTGCCGTGGGTTTTTTCGGCTATGCTGAAACCGAGATTCTGGGCCGTCATGTCGTGGGTACCATTGTGCCGAAAACGGACCGCAACGGCCGCGACCTCGTTGAGATGATCCAGGACCTTGCCCGGCATCCGGAACGGTATGCCCGCAACGAGAACGAGAACATGCGCGCCAATGGCGAACGGGTCTGGATTGCCTGGACCAATAGGCCCATCTTCGATGCGGAAGGCCGGCTGAGCGGATGCCTGTGCATCGGCAACGACATCACCGAGCTCAAGAACGTCGAGCGGGAGTTGCTGCGTGCTCGGGACGCAGCCGAAGCGGCTGATCGCATCAAATCGGCCTTTCTGGCGACCATGTCGCACGAGCTGCGGACCCCTCTCAATTCCATCATCGGTTTTACCGGGATCCTGCTCCAGGAACTGGCCGGCCCCCTGAATGCGGAGCAGAAAAAGCAGTTGGGAATGGTTCAGCGAAGCTCACGACATCTCTTGAACCTGATCAACGACGTGCTGGATATCTCCAAGATTGAAGCCGGACAGCTTGAACTGGCCTCAAAACCTTTCGAACTGGCAAAATCCGTTGCCAAGACCGTGCAACTGGTCGCTCCCCTGGCGGCGGAAAAAGGACTTGAGCTGCGGCTGGCAGTTGCTGACGAGGTCGGGGAGATGGTGGGCGATCAGCGCCGCCTGGAACAAATCCTCCTCAACCTGCTCAATAATGCCATCAAGTTCACCGATCAGGGTTCCCTCGAAGTTGCGTGCCGGATAAGCGAGGGACAGGCGATGCTGACGGTGCGCGATACGGGGATCGGGATCCTTCCCGAAAATATCGAAGCCGTCTTTGCCCCGTTCTACCAAGTCGATACGGGACTGGCGCGCAAGCACGAAGGTACCGGGCTCGGCCTTTCCATTTGCAAAAAACTGCTCCAAATGATGGGGGGGAGCATCGAGGTGGAGAGTGAATGGGGCACGGGCACGACCTTCACCGTTCGTCTTCCGTACAGGAAAGGAAACTGATCATGACGCGGCCGTTGCTCATCGTCGAAGACAATGAACAAAACCTCTACATGATGCAATTTCTTTTGGAAAAACATGGATTCACGGTAGCCGCTGCGCAGAATGGCCCGGCCGGCATCGAACTGGCGTTGCGTCTCAAGCCTGCCGCCATTCTCCTTGACATCCAATTGCCCTTGATGGATGGCTACGCCGTGGCCGCAGAGCTGAAAAAGCAGGATGCATTGGCGGGGATTCCGATCATCGCGGTAACGTCCTATGCCATGGTCGGGGATCGGGAGAAGATCATCGCCGCCGGTGCCACCGGCTACATCGAGAAACCGATCAATCCCGACACGTTTGTGGACGAGATCCGTGGTTATCTTTCGAAATCTCCCCGGCGGCTGAAGGGAGCCACAGGGAACGACCTAAACGGAGGCGAGGATGTCGAGCGTACTGATTGTCGACGACCATGAAGAGGCCCTCTATCTTCTGAAGACGCTCCTCGGGGGCAGTGGGTTTGAGGTCATGACGGCCACGGATGGCGCCGCGGCATGGGAGCAGGCCAAGGTTACACCCCCGGACCTGGTGATTTCCGATATTCTCATGCCGGTCATGGACGGCTTTACGCTGTGTCGACTCTGGAAGAAAGACCCGGAGCTGCAGCGCCGACCCTTCGTTTTCTACACCGCTACCTACACCGACGCCAGGGACGAAGAGTTTGCCCTCGGCCTGGGTGCGGACCGCTTTCTGGTCAAGCCGATGGAGCCACAGGTGTTCCTTGCCCGGATCGGCGAGGTGCTCGAGCAATACCGTACAGGGACTTTGCAGTCGTCCGCCGCGCCGGAGATGGAGGAGGCGGCGCAGCTGAAGAAGTATAATGAGGTCCTGATCCGGAAGCTGGAGCAGAAGGTGGCCCAGTTGGAGCAGTCCAACCGGGCGTTGCAGGCGGGAAAGGCCTTCAACCAGGCGGTGCTCGACTCGTTGAGCTCCCACGTGGCGGTGGTGGACGCCACAGGCAGGATCATCGCGGTGAACGCTGCATGGCGCCGTTACGGGGAGGAAGCGGCAGGGCGGGAGGGCCCTCGCGCGGGGCTTGGGGTCAACTACCTGGAGATCTGCCGAACGGTGAGTGAAGTTGCTTGTCCTGAGGCGCATGCGGCGCGGCAAGGAATTGCCCGGGTCCTCTCCGGGGACCTTCCCTCCTTCGAACTGGAGTATCCGTGCCAGGGACCGCACCAGGAGGACTGGTTTCTGATGCGGGTTACCCCGCTTGAGGTCCCCGAAGGCGGGGCCGCCATTGCCCACATCAACATCAGCGAGCGCAAGCGGGCGGAAAAAGCCCGCACCGAGCAGCTGAACCTGCTCGAAACGTTGCTGGAAGCCTCTCCCGCGCCCATTTACTATCAGAATGTCGATGGAAAATATCAGGGCTGCAACCGGGCATACGCGGAGCTTTCCGGTTGCGCCAGAGAAGCGATCCTCGGCAAGTCGGTCCACGAGGTGCTGCCCGAGGCCCTTGCCGACATTTGTGCGGAGATGGATCGGCAATTGCTGGACCGATTCGGCACTCAGATCTTCGAACCGAAGGTCGTGGATGGCGATGGCAGGGAGCGCAGTTTCATTGTCAACAAGGCCACCTTTGAAGATGCCCGGGGAGAGCTGGCGGGCATCGTGGGGGTGATGCTGGATACCACCGACTTGCGGTCCGCCGAACGAAAACTCGAACGGGTCCAGAGGCAGCTGGAGCTCATTTTGGAATCCGTTTGGGAGGCCATTCTGGGAATCGATGCCGAGGGGAGCGTGGTGTTTGCCAATCCCGCCGCGGCCCGGCTGTTGGGATATGCGGTCCCTGAAATACTGGGTCGGAGCATCCATGCCATCTGGCACCAACCGGGGGCCAACGGGACGCGCGGTGATCAGCGGGCAAGCCGGATCGGTCGGACGGTGATTGCCGGCCAGCGCTACCATTCGCGGGACGAACAGTTTGTCAGGAAAGACGGCGGCCGGTTTGTGGCTGAGGTTATCAGCAATCCTATTATTGACCGGGGCCAGATCACGGGCGCGGTGGTGAGCTTCTGGGACATTACCGAACACGTCGAGATGGAGCGGCAGTTTCTCCAGGCCCAGAAGATGGAAGCGGTGGGTCGCCTGGCAGGAGGGATTGCCCATGACTTCAACAATATGCTGGGGGTCATTCTGGGCTATGCCGAATTGATGATGCAGAAACTTGACCCGCAGGGCAACCTTCACCGCAATGCCGATGCCGTTCATAGAGCGGCGGAACGAGCTTCGGCCCTCACCCTGCAATTGCTCGCCTTCAGTCGCAAACAGATCGTCCAGCCGGAAGTGATCAATATCAACTCCGTGATCAGAGATATTGAAAAGATGCTGGCCCGACTCCTCGGCGAGGACATCGAACAGGTGGTGGTCCTGGGAAGCGACGTGGGCAACATCAAGGCAGATCGCAGTCAGCTTCAACAGATTATCATGAATCTGGCGGTGAATGCGCGGGATGCCATGCCGTCGGGCGGCAGGCTGATCATCGAGACGGATAATGCCGTGCTTGACCAGAGCACCACCACCGGTCACCCGGACGTCCTGCCGGGGTCCTACATCATGCTGCGGGTCAGCGACAACGGTACCGGCATGGACGCGGCGACGCAAGCCTGCATCTTTGAGCCGTTCTTTACCACCAAGGAACAGGGAAAGGGCACCGGACTGGGACTCTCGACCGTCTATGGCATTGTCAAGCAGAGCGGCGGGCTCGTGAGCGTACAGAGCGAACCTGGCCAGGGTACGACCTTTTCCGTCTATCTGCCCCGCGTCAGCGAACTGCCCGCCGCGGAGGAGAAGCGGGATGCCGGCCCCGTGGCCGAAACGGGCTCGGAAACCATCCTGCTGGTCGAAGATGATGACATGTTGCGAAAGCTGTTGAGCGAATCGCTGAAACTGTCCGGCTACCGGGTCATTCAGGCCGGCAATGGCGACGAAGCAATGGCTGTCAGTGAGATGGAGGGCGGCCCGGTGCATCTGCTGCTGACCGATGTGGTCATGCCGATCATGGGTGGCCCGGAACTGGCGCGAAGGCTTGCCCCGGCCCATCCCCAGATGAAGATCCTCTACATGTCGGGGTACACCGACGATGCTATCATCCATCATGGCGTGCTGGATCGTACCGTTCAGCTGGTCGAGAAGCCCTTCTCCCCACGGGACCTGGTTCGGCGAGTACGCAGAATTCTTGATCAGCCGGACGCGGAGACGCCGGAATGCCCTACGACCCATTAGGGGTGTCCAAAGGCCGTTTGCCGTCGTTCTGACGATTTCTCATCCGCCAAGGGAGACGAAAGGCCTTTCATGAAGCGCTTCAGAAATATACTCGATAAGGTTGAAAATCTTCATGCTGCTCCTGCCCTGCTCGTTGGGTTTCGTTGCCACTCAACCCAACCTACGGTCCAGCTCGCTTTGCGAGGAACGAAGGTTTCAATCCTTAAGAAGTATAAGTCCTGGGTACTCCTTCCCGCTGTTCTGCTTGGGGCCTTCCTGCCTTGCGCCGCCGAGGGACAGTCCATGAGGGAAGCCATCTCGGTTCTCAAGAAGCTCAAAACCCGGTGCGAAACAGGCATCTCCTACAGCGACTATCCTCAGGCCCTCGCGGATGCTAAACTACGGGTGAAACGGTTTCTTGAAGGCAGGGAGGCGGGTCGAGATCCCATGCTGGCCATGCGCCTGGAGGGCATAGTTGAGCTCTATGAGGAAGCCAGGCTGACGTGGGGTCTGAAATTCCGGAAAAGCGATACGCAAGCAGGCCGCTTCCACCGAGGAGGGCTGTTGACTTTTGCCGATGAGCAAGACCGGGCCATATGGTCGACTTTTCTGATCGCTTATCCGGAGGCCGAGAAAGACATCGGCGCGGGCGGTGCGGTGGTTGGCGATCATTCGGCCTCGGTGGATGCCATGGTGCGGATGATTTGGAACAGAGCGGCAAAGGAGCTCAAGGAGGTGGAAAGCTCACTGCCGGGGGCCGGAGTCAAGCCGAAATCCCAGGACTGAGACAGAGGAGGTTGGCGATGACGGACGTTCATGGGCCGGAGCGGGCGAGTTCCCTGGCAACGGGGGTGCGGATCTGGCCCTCGAAGCGATACACCAAGATGCATCGGGATTCCCTCGATGATCCCGAGGGCTTTTGGGATCAACAGGCAAGAAAGCTAGACTGGGTCAAAACGTGGGACCGCGTTTTAGACTGGAAGGAACCTTACGCGCGGTGGTTTGTCGGGGGCAAATTGAATGCGTGCTATCAATGCGTGGACCGTCATGTCCACACCTGGCGACGCAGCAAGGTGGCCATCTACTGGGAAGGTGAAAACGGCGAGACCCGCGTGCTCAGCTACTCTACCCTGTTCCGCGAGGTCAACCGCTTCGCCCAGGTCCTGGTGAGCCTTGGCATCAGGGCCGGGGACCGCGTCGCCCTCTACCTGCCGATGATTCCCGAACTCCCCGTGGCGATGCTGGCTTGCGCCCGCATCGGCGCGGTCCATACGGTGATCTTTTCCGGTTTCAGCGCCCAGGCCATTTGCAGCAGGATCGAAGATACCCAGGCCAAGATGATCGTCACCGCCGACGGCGGCTTCCGCCGAGGCAAGGTCGTACCGCTCAAGGATATTGTCGATCATGCGCTGCCCCATTGCCCCAGCGTGGAGAATGTCATCGTCGTGCAGCGGACCGGCCAGGCGGTCAAGATGCAGACAGGTCGCGACCACTGGTTTGCCAACACTATCGCCGGCACCCATCAGTATGTGGAACCGGTGCCGGTGGAGTCGTCTCATCCGCTTTATGTGCTTTACACCTCCGGGACGACCGGCAAGCCGAAGGGCATTGTCCACGGCACCGGCGGGTATATGGTGTTCAATTACGTAGCCTACCAGTGGGTTTTCGATATCCGGGAGGAGTCCGTCTACTGGTGCACGGCGGATGTGGGGTGGGTTACCGGGCACAGCCAGATTGTCTATGCCCCCCTTGCTCATGGAGCGGCGGTGGTGCTCTATGAAGGGGCCCCGGACTACCCGGCGGTCGATCGCTGGTGGGATATCATCGAAAAGTACGGCGTCAGCATCTTCTATACCTCGCCCACGGCGATCCGCATGTTCATGCGCCATGGTGAACAATGGCCGGCCAGGCACGACCTCTCCAGCCTCAATCTGCTGGGCAGCGTGGGCGAGCCCATCAATCCCGAGGCCTGGGACTGGTATTTCCGATATATCGGGGGGGAGCGGTGTCCCATTGTTGACACCTGGTGGCAGACCGAAACGGGCGGCATCATGATTTCACCCACCCCGGGCATCGAGCCGCTGGCGCTGAAGCCGGGGTCCGCAACCTTTCCCTTGCCGGGAGTCGACCCTGCCGTCGTCGACGCCCACGGCAACGAACTGGGCCCCGGCCAGACCGGCTTCTTGATTGTCAGGAAACCCTGGCCGGGCATGTTGCTTGACGTCTACGGCGATCCGGCACGCTATCAGGAGTCCTACTGGTCACGCTTTCGGGGGGCCTACTACACCGGAGATTTCGCCATGCGCGACGAAGACGGCTACTTCTGGCTGCTGGGCCGGGCAGATGAAGTCCTGAAGGTGGCGGGCCACCGCCTGGGCACGGCGGAAGTCGAAGACGGCGTCATCGCCCATCCGGCAGTGGCTGAAGCAGGGGTTACCGGCAAGCCGGACGAAGTGAAGGGAGAAACGATCGTGCTCTTTGTCACCTTGAAGGAAAGCAGTCCCCCTTCGGAGGCCCTGAAGAAGGAGATTGCCGACCTTCTGCGGGAAACGATCGGCCCGGTAGCGGTGCCCGAGGCGATCTATTTTGTGGACTCGATTCCCAAGACGCGCAGCGGCAAGATCATGCGCCGGGTGCTCAAAGCCGTCGCTTCAGGACAGGATGTGGGCGACCTCACCACCCTCGAGGACGAGGCTTCGGTCGAGGAGGTGCGCAACGCCCTGGAAAGCCTCCGTCACCCGGGGACTGCCTCGCTTCGCTGAGTGATTGGCAGGGGCTGCTTTGATTTTTCGTCAGGGCTGCAATTTCCTGTCAAGCTTCTTTCTGATGGCGGCGATCCCAACCAGCCCGGAGCCGAACAGCAGCATGGTAGCGGGCACCGGGACGTGGTGCTGAGCCAGTTCGATATTGAAGGTGTATGTGTCCCCGTTATGCAAACCCTTGAAACTCACATCAATGAAATCGGCCCCGAGGGAGATCTGACGGAGTTTGCTCTTTGTCCAGTCTCCCCCGTATGCCCACCAGACGTTGGTGATGACGGCCTCCGGCATGCCGACCCAGTCAAGATCGCCCAGCGAGACCCTCAGCAGTTCCCCGCCCTTAGGACTGTTGATGTCGCCCGGATTTTCCGACTCCGCGGGCAGCTCAAAACTCACCACGAAGGACTGTTTAAAAACATTCGTGGAGATCTTCCAGCGCTGAGGAATGAAGGTCGTATTCACAAATCCGGAGAACTCCGGGTCATCTCCGTTCACCGCGACCGCGGATGAGGAGGCGGAATCCAGATCCACGGTCACAAAGGGTTTGAACTCGTCGGGTACGTAAATCATCCAGGAAACGGCATCACCGAGGAGTGACGGAGATGCGTTGGCGTTCCCGGGCAGTGAAGAGGCGATGACCAGGAGCAACATGAAAACGGCAATCGAAATTCTTTTCATCGCTGTGTGTCCTTATCTCGGCAACATCGCTTTCTTCCCGTTAAGCTCTTTCGCATGTCCGGAGAGCGTAAGGGCGCCAGCCAACAACCCAACAACGTGGAGTCCTGTCACCTTGCTCAGCATAGCCGCCATGAGCAAGGCTCAAACCCGGCATGACTTTCCACTGATGCTCGCGCTTCTGCATCTCATAACATCGCGATAAAGTACAGAGATTTCTTTTATTTCGAACCCATGATTGAGCATCTGACGCTTTTTGCCTATTATCGATCAGCTGTACGGCATGCCGTCGAGGCAATCGTCGCCAGACCACGGAAGGCCGTGCCGCGCTATTTGGATATCCTCAGTGATGAAAGTTTTTGGCTCGAATGAGACTTGGTGCAGCGCGACAGAATGAAGTGACCATTATCACGAAACGTCATTCCCGCATGTTTCTGGCGGGAATCCAGGT
>CAZDKX010000133.1:0-12403 GCA_964505935.1 uncultured Syntrophobacteraceae bacterium | reverse complement strand
CAGCGCTTTGAGCCGGTCAGGTAACAGCTGGTTCGCCAACAAATTCCTCCTGCCATGGATAGCCGTGCGTGATCGAGTTCGAGGGCACGGCCCCGTCGCTATTTGGAAAAACGCCGGGTTATAGAGGGATAGCGATGGTATCACGTCAAACGGGTGTCTAAAGGTACACAAGTTTCTCCCGGCGATCCACCATTTTCTGCCGGGCTAAGTACCGCGCCACATGAATGCGTGTCCGATTTCCACTCGTCATGCCCGCTATTCATGGATTCCTGCCAAAAGCATGCGGGAATGACGCCGGAGGATAATGGTCACTTTATTGTGGGGCGCTGTACTAAGTACCGCGCCCCCCCAATAGGTGTCCAGCGGCTCATCATGTGGCACAGGCTTCCAGCTGGGAGATACACGGGCGAGACGCCCATGCCACAAATAATGGTCACTGATGAGCCTCCTGCAAAAGTCCTTTTCACCCCCTTCGGTACCTCAGGACAGGCTTCGATACCTCAGGGCGAACGGACTCTTGCAGCTGCAATATGTTGAATGTCCGTTCGTGGTATCGAACCACGAATGGGGATAGTTTTCCACGAGGCTCGAATGTCTTCGGAGAATTCTACGATTGAGTCCTGGCGTACGGCAATGAAGCACTAGAGCACGGCGGAGAGGACGTCGTTGGAGGTGTTGACCATGAACTCGAAGCAGGAAAACTTTCTGGCGGTAAGGTGTTCATGATTCCTCCCGCAATCGGCGCAGATCACGCCGATCACCGCCTCCCTCACCAGGATCGGGGCGATGAAGAAGTGCTGCGTGCTCATCTGGGTCTTGACCTCCTCGGTGATATAGGAGGCCATACTCGACCGGCTGCCGTTGATCCATGTCGGGGTCTTGTTGGCAATGACCTCCGAAAAGACATTGGGATAGGAGGCCTTGAGCCTCACCCGAAAGTCTTCAATGGCTGCCTGCTCCCAACCCACGCCAAAACGTGCATTCACCGTTTTTTTGTCGGGGGAGAGGATGGTCAGGATGACGCGGGTGAGCCCGACTCCTCGGGAAATCCCCTCGATCAGGCTGATCATGAAGAGGTTCAGATTAAACTTGGGATCTTTGATCAGGGAATGGAGCTCACTCAGGATTTCCAGCTGCACCATGGCGTCGAACTCAGGACCCATTGAAGGGGCTTCCGCCTTGGAGTCCTGAACCGGCTCCGACTGGGGAGGAAGCAACTCGCTCACGGCCGTGAGGCCATAGTCGTGCGCGGTTCTGACGGTTACTTCCGTGTTTTCCTTGACCAGCTTGGTCACCTCTTCTTCCGAGCGGTTGAGAAACCTGGCCGTATTGGCAATGGCCTTTTCCAATCTGGTTGAATGCCAGCCACTGGCGATCCCATCGGCCAGAGCGTGGCCCAGTAGCACATTGGCCGTCCGTCTGGTCTGGCTGTGAACGGAGAGGGTGGCTTCCAGCAATTCACCGAGCCCCCATTCCCTGGCCAGGCCATAGCTCAATTCCTGCAGCGAAAATCCCAGGATGTCTTTCTCAACCTGCTTGGGAGGTTCATCCGGGCGCTTTTCCAGAGCTTCCGCAAGGAGCTCCACCCCGGAACCCTCAGAGCTCCAGAAGGCGATGTGCCCGATCCTGTAGAGCAACGTCGCGATGAAGATCTCCTCCACTGCCGCATCGCCCCGGCTGATGGCGAGGGATCGTGCCTGAATGGCCGCATGAAAGGACTTGACCATTTCCGCGATCACCTTTTCCTTGCGGGGACCGGTGGCCAGTTTCTCGATCAACAGAGAGGTGATGCAGATGCTTCTGACCACTTTGTAGCCCAATTGCAGCACCGCCCGGCTGATCGTCGTCGTTTTGCGCGCGTCCCTGTTGTAGAGGGCACAGTTGGCGATCATCAGCACCTTTGCGGTCAGGGAGGGGTCCTTCAAAACCACCAGCGATAGATCTGACAGGGGACTGTCCTCCTTGTTGGAGACATCAAGGATGTTTTTCACGGTCTGGGAAAACAGGGGCATATCTTCCCTGTTGAGTCGGTTGATCAGGGCTCCCATACCCTTATCGTCAGGGTCTTTGGCTACAGGCATAAGGTTGTCCGGATAAGGCACGCAGCCGGTGGTGGTTGCCGATCCGCTCTGGTGAGGTCTTCAGGGTTGCCTCCCTGAGCGCCGCCCTTGGTGGTCTTGGCTGGGTTCATCAATCGTTGTCCTGCCGTTCTGATACTGGATAAATAGGTCATCACCCTTCATCCTCCCTATCGGCATCGTGGGCATCCCGGATTAGGAAAAACTGGCTCAGTGAAGGCGAACGAGGTGCCGTTTGCATATCGCGTCGCCATGTGATAGATTCCCATCGAGCTGAGGCTCCTTCCTGGCGCTCTCCTGCTGAGGCGGATCAGGCGTCGGGAGGTAACGTTTGAGGAAAGCACAGGCCTTTGAGAGTGCCTTTGTGATAGATGACGAACAGCTGACAGAATCTCGATTGCTCAGTGCCTACCAGGTACTCTTTGCCGACGCCGGCCTGGCGACCAGCGGCCTGCTTCAGGCGGTGCAGTTGCCGGAAATCAAGAAAGCGTATCGGCGGAGAGCGCTCGACACCCACCCCGACAGATTCGCATCCAGCGACGAGCTCCATCGAAAACGGTGTACGGAAAGCTTCATCGAGGTCACCAACGCCTACGAAACCCTGAACTGCTATCTTGCCTTGCGGGAGAAGGGTTTGGTCTTCGAACGGAAGGGAGCAGGGAAGTGGGAGTCGGTGCGGGAGGATCAGGCTCCGCCCAGATCTAGACCAACGCCTGCTCGTTCCTCCGAAAAGCGCAGCCAGAGTGATTGTTCCTTTTCCTATTGGGAAAGAGAGGTGCCCGGCAGGGGGTTGCGCTTTGGTGAGTTCTTATACTATTCCCGGATTGTCCCTTGGCAGGCCTTGATCGGGGCCTTGGTGTGGCAAAGGAGAGGGCGTCCCCGGATCGGCGAAATTGCCCAGCACTGGCGCTGGGTTACCGAACCCCAGCTTGCCGGACTCCTGCGCGGCCGACGCCTCGGCGAGCGGCTCGGCGAAATCCTGCTTCGCCATCGTCTCATCAGCCCGTTTCAACTCCAGGTCCTGCTCTGGCAGCAGCAAAAGTTCCAGAAACCGATCGGGGAATACTTCCTGCGGCAAGGGTTCTTAACGCAGGCGCGACTGCAGCGCTTTCTGCAGCACCAGCACCAGCACAATCTTCGGTTCCGCTCAGAATTCTCCCCAGGCTTTCATCAACCCTTGAGATGATGCGGCACGCGTCGAACACCACGCAGCATGAGTCTACAGCCTTCGCCCGTCCGATGCTCGCCCCTCCGCGGGTTTGGCTCAATCCCCCTCGAGCTTCAACCCTTCCAGCGTTACGACCACCGGCGTTATCCCCATGTCACGCAGATGTTCAGCCAGCATGAAGGCTTCCAGGGTAGCCGCGATTTTTTCTGTTTCACAGCTCTTCAGGAAAGTCTCGACCACTATCGCGCAGTGGGTTTTTCCCTGATCGAGGATTTGGAAACGATGAGTTTGCTCCACCGCATTGGATTTGATCTCGATCTTTGCCTCCCGAAATTCCTGCAGCAAATAACCCTCAACGGCTTGCAGCTTTTCGTTGACGCTCATGATAGACTCCTTGCTCGGCTCTCTGGATAGAAAACAACGATGCTTTTTAACTCGGTAATCTTCCTTTTCCTGTTTCTGCCTGGGACCTGGGCTCTCTACTATCTCCCGTGGAGAAGGGCCCGCAATGCCGTGCTCCTGCTGGCCAGCCTGCTCTTCTACCTGTGGGGCGGAAGAGACCAGGTGTGGGTGCTGCTCCTTTCGATTGGGATGAACTATCTGCTCGGGCTGTCCTTTGGTGTGCCCGGGCGAGCCGGGAAGCCTCTCCTGGTCCTGGGTATCGCCCTCAATCTTTCCCTGCTCGCCTTTTATAAATATGCCGGCTTCCTGGTCGCAAACCTCAATCTCTCTCTGGCATGGTTTGGTCTTGCCCCCCTTGCGACGAGTAACGTCGTGGCTCCTCTTGGCATTTCGTTTTTCACCTTCCATGCCCTCTCTTATCTCATGGACCTCTATCACACCAGGGCCGAGCCGCAAAGAAACCCGGTCAACTTTACCCTGTACCTGGCGGTGTTTCCGAAAATCCTGGCAGGCCCCATCTTAAAGTATCAGGATGCAGAACACCAGCTTGCCGACAGGACCGTCACTTCCCACTCCTTCCTCGTCGGGGTCAGGCGCTTCATCATCGGGCTGGGGAAGAAGACCCTGATTGCCAATCCCCTGGCCGCAGTGGCCGACAAGATCTTCGCCGTCCCTGGCAGCGAGCTCAGCCCCGAGGTTGCCTGGCTGGGGATCATCTGCTTCACCCTGCAGATCTACTTCGATTTTTCCGGCTACACCGACATGGCCATTGGGCTGGGCAAAACCTTCGGCTTCGAATTCCCGGAAAATTTCAACTACCCTTACCTTTCACAATCGGTCCAGGAGTTCTGGCGGAGATGGCACATTTCACTCTCCACCTGGTTCAGGGATTATCTGTACATTCCCCTGGGCGGCAATCGCTGTTCCCCAGCGAGACACTACCGGAATCTCATCGTCGTCTTCGTCCTCTGCGGCTTCTGGCATGGGGCAAGCTGGAATTTCATCCTCTGGGGCCTCTGGTATGGGCTCTTCCTGGTGCTCGAACGGCTGGAATTCGGCCGGGCGCTTAAAAGAACCTGGCGTCCCGTGCGGCATGCGTACGCCCTGGCGGTGGTGGTGGCCGGGTGGGTGCTGTTCCGTGCCGACGATCTCAGCCACGCCCTCCACTATTTCGCCTCCCTGCTGGGGCTCAATGCCCCCACCACCGGGCAATATTACCTGGATCTGTATGTGGATTACGAAGTGCTCCTCACGCTCGTTATCGGGGTGATAGGAGCCACGCCCGTAGCCGCCATGCTGAAAAACCTGGCACCGGACTTCCTCGCCGGCACCACCGGATGGTCGAGGGCCGCGGCTTGGAGTTTTTCCCTGGCCCACGTCCTTTTCCTGGCCTCGCTGTTTCTGTTATCCTGTATGGCGGTGGCGGGAGGCACCTATAACCCGTTCATCTATTTCAAGTTTTGAGGGGATATGGAGACCGTGGAAAAAGGGACCGGAACCCTTCGTGGGCTGTTGATCGCCATCTTCCTTGTACTGCTCTGTCTGCCGGTGCTGCAGATGCAGTTGCGGTTCTGCCCGGAACCGGAGAATTATGAAAATCGCGAACTGGCCCAGGCACCGACCGGGGATTGCTCGCTGGCGGAATACGCCGCCGGCTGGGAGCGCTATCTGGCTGATAACTTTGGCTTTCGCCCTTATCTCATTCGCTGGAACAGCCTGCTCAAATTGACCTGCCTGGGGGTTTCTCCGGTCTCGAGTGTCATTCTCGGCAAGGATTCCTGGCTTTTCTATCATTCGGAAGCCCTCGCGGACGGCAACACCGTGAACGACTGGCGGGGGACCATTCCCTTGCCCCAGGCGGAACTTGTGCGGCTCCAGGAGCAGTTGGAAGCCCATGAAAAAACCTTTGCCGTAAGAGGCATTCCCTACCTGGTGGTCATTGTGCCCAACAAGAACACCATTTATGGCGAATACTTCCCGGACACCATCAGGAAATTTCGCCATGCCACCCGGCTGGATCAATTTATGGAACACATGCGCCGGCATTCCCGCATTGCGGTCCTCGACCTCCGGGAAGCCTTGTTTGAAGCCAAGAGGCATTATCCCCTATACTGGAAGACCGACTCGCACTGGAACAGCTACGGTGCCTACATCGGGTACCGAGAAATCATGCGCCGCCTTTCCGCCCGGCTACCCGCGCTGCAGCCCATTTCCATCGCCGGCGACAAGGTCCGCGTCGAACCCTCCCCCACGGGGGGTGATCTGGCGCAGATGCTGTGTCTGCAGGATGCGCTGCTCGAGGAAAACGAAACCCGGCTCACGCTCGAATCCGTCCCGTCCCAGCCGGTGCTGGACACCCTCGTACTCCGCCACGATTCCTTCGGGGACGCCCTCTACCCCTACTTCCATCGCCATTTTAAAAACCTGGTCAATATCGCTCCATTTGCACCCTACCGCTATGACGCCATTCTCGCCAAGCATCCCCAGGCGGTCGTCCACGTCTTTGCCGAACGCTATATCACCCAGGCCATTCACGACAATTTCTTTTACGAGGAAGAGAAGTCATAGGGCGGTCGGCCAGTCGCGTGTTCAGGGGAGGTGCCGATGAACGAGGCTTTCAGCCGTAACCTGTGACAAGAACGCCACTGCCCGACTCTCAGACCAATATTCCCCGTCGCGGTTGAACGCGACGAAACCAACATGACCGCCGGTTTGAGGGGTTTCCAAAAAGAAATTGGGGTTATTCTCGGCTTCCGCATAAGGATAACAGGAGGGGCTGAGAAAGGGATCGTCAAGGGCATTGATGAGCAGGGTGGGGACGGTAATGCGGGGCAGCATCGGCTTGCTGGAGGCTCGCGTCCAGTAGTCGCGGGCGCTCTTGAAACCGTGAAGGGGCGCCGTGTAGCGGTCGTCGAACTCCTGAAAAGTGCGCATCCGCCGGTATCCGTCATCGTCAATGAGTCCGGGAAAAGCCGCCATCTTTGCCCGGATCTTTTCATGCAGGAATTTCATGAAGCGTATCATGTAGACAGCGTTTTCCCGGCGGGCCATCCGCCGGGCGCTGCCCGCCAGGTCACAGGGGACGGAAAAGGCAACGGCGGCCGCGATCCGGGGGTCGACCTTCGCGCCCTCCTCTCCCAGGTATTTCAGGACCACATTCCCTCCCAGACTGAACCCGATCAGGGCAAGTTGGTCGTAGCAGCCTTTGTGCACAACAGATGTGATGATGGTGTGCAGGTCCGGAGTATCCCCGCTGTGGTAGAAACGCAGATGGCGGTTGGGTTCCCCGCTGCAGCCGCGGAAGTTCCACGCCACGGCATCCCAGCCGTGACGGTTGAGGGCGCGGACCATTCCCAGCATGTAGGTGCGGGTGGAGCTGCCTTCGAGGCCGTGGGCGAGAATGGCTGCCCGCTTCGCCCCCACAGCTGATCGATCCAGATCCAGGAAATCTCCGTCGGGGGTCTCCACCCGTTCCCGCCGGTAGGCGACGCCTTCCACGCGGCGGCAGAAGTTGGGGTAGATGGTCTGCAGGTGACCATTCCTCAAAAAAAGCGGCGGGTGGTAGGAAGAATGGTGGATGACGGGCATGGTCTGCTTGCATACCTTTCCGGCGAGCGGGTCTTTCCAGCCTTCCGCTCAGCGGGCCAGCAACTGGCTGATGAGGATGCCCCAGAATTCGGCCGGTCTGATTGCCGCTGACGTTGCCTCGTAGCGCCATCCCATGTGCTGCCCGCAAACGCGGCAGAAAGCGAGGTGCCACCCGTAACCGTCAAACCAGGAGTATTCCTGGGTCGGGGTGCCGGTGGCAACGGTTCCGGGGCAGGAAGCAAAGCTGTAAAAGTGGCATTCAAGGCCTGCTGGATTGACGAAGAGGTGACGATGATGGCCGCTCACCGCGAGCAGGCGATCGGACGAACTGATCAGTGCGCCGCAGTTGGAGCACTGGTAGGCTTTGGCGCCGTTGCCGCCGGCTCCCGCCTGGGGTGTGAAGGGCCGCTGCATGAGTTTCTCCCATGAACTGGCATGAAGGAAGGCGCTGTCTCACAACGCCGCAAGAGCATGATAACTATCATGAAGAATGTGGTATATTCCAGAGCTGTGTGGAAAATAATCGGCCCGGGAAACGCGCGCGGCCCACAAGGAGAGACCGGATGGCGGAAATCAAGAGCACTCTGGAACTGGTCATGGAAAGAACGCGGCATCTGAAGCTGACCGAGGAAGATAAACGGGAACAGGCGCTTGCCGAGTTCAAAGGGGGCCTCGGGGGCCTGCTGCAGAAGGTTCAAGACGGGGTGCTCGGCCTGGACCGCTTCAGGGTAGAGTTGGGGGCACTGCAGGGGAGGACCCTCCCGGGCGAGACCGCCACGGTCATCGAAGAGCTTGCCGCCCGCCTGGGTCTCGACGGGGACAACGGCTGGGTGCTGAAGCTGCTCGGCGGCGCGTGTGAGGTGAATACCGACGAACTCGCTGCCGTGTTTCACGATTACCGGCAGGCGTGCGAAAATTTGGATCAAACCCGCACCGGCGAATTCAGGAAGGACCTTCTTGCGCGATATGGCATTCGAGGCTCGGCCGTCATCCCCAACCTCGCCGCCGATCCCGCGTGGGCAACGGAGCGGCAGCAGCTGAGGGAGCGCTTCGAGCTGGTCATGAGGCAGGCCGTCACCAGGCTGAAAGCGGGTGAGCGTGTCGGCTAATGATTTTTCACCACGAAGCGTCCGAAGGACACGAAGGGATCTCTTCGAGTGTCTTCGCCCTCCTGCGTGTGACTTCGTGGATGGAGCTGTCGCTTAAAGGCTTCCAGCCTTTCTGGGGACTACCGGCTGAAGAACACCATGCCTCAAATGTGGGCAAACCAGAATTGCTCGACGAGGCGGAAATTCGTCTGGGCCAGCTTGGCATCTCGGATGATGTCGCCATGACCGGGCAGCAGCTTCTCGACCTTGAGCTCCGAAAGCCGCTTGATGCTCTCCTTCAGGGTGCTGCCGTTCCCCCCTGGCAGATCCACCCGCCCGAGGCCCTCCTTGAAGATCACATCGCCGGTGAAAAGCGCCTGCTGCTCAGGCCAGTAGAGGGAAATGGACCCTGGGGAATGGCCCGGGGTGTGGAGGACCTGAAAGTCCAGGCCCTTGATCGAGAAGTCCCCTTCCTTCAGGAAGAACGCCGGCGCGTAGGCGTCCATGTCAAACGCCGCACCAAGGGCTCGCCCCATCTCCTTCATGAGCTTGTAGTCCGTTTCGTGAAGGGCAAAAAGGGCCGGGCGATCCTTAAAGAGCTTCACCGCCTCCACATGATCCGGGTGACAGTGGGTGGTGAGCACCAGATCGATGTCGTCGCAGCTGAGCCCCAGTTCTCCGAGTCCCCGTTCCACATGCCCGAACAGATGCGCATGCCCCGGATCGATCAGGATGCGGGCCGGACCGTCAATGAGATAGGTATTGCAGTTATTGGCCGACATGGAATTCCACAAAAAGCCATGGAGGTTTTCCAGGATCTTCATCCGTTATCCTTCCTGCCCTGAAAAGTTGCGAGTGATGAGTCCCGAGTGCCGAGTTGTGTCCGAGCCTTATGTGTGTCTCCGGTGGTCCCACCGGGACGTGAGCAACTGTTCTCACCGGGTTATTCGCCAATGATCTTGACGAGCACCCGCTTTTTCCGGCGCCCGTCGAATTCACCGTAAAAGATCTGCTCCCACGGTCCGAGGTCCAGTTTGCCGCCGGTGATCGCCACAACCACCTCACGCCCCATGATCTGTCGTTTCATGTGAGCGTCGGCGTTGTCCTCACCCACATTGTGGCGGTACTGAGCAACCGGTTCATGGGGTGCCAGTCGCTCCAGCCAGATTTCATAGTCATGGTGCAGGCCCGATTCGTCATCATTGATGAAGACCGAGGCCGTGATGTGCATGGCATTGACCAGCACCAGCCCCTCTTTGACGCCGCTCTCACGAAGCCCCTCCTCCACCTGCGCCGTGATATTGATGAGCGCCCGGCGGGTCGGGACGTTGAACCAAAGTTCCTTACGGTGAGTTTTCATGCAACCGATCCCTTCAATCCGTTAATCAACAAACACCCATAGCCCACGGCCAAGAGCAGCAGGTCATGCCGGCCATGACGCCTGAATGGTCGTGCCTTCCTCCCTGACTGAAGCGATGCTGAAGGAGCCGTTGGCATGTTCCGTCCGCTCCTTCATGCCTGAGATCCCCAGGCCTTTGTCGTGGCTGGTTTTGGCCAGGGCGGAATCGAGGTCGAAGCCTGCGCCGTTGTCTTCAAGCGTCAGCGAGATCCGCCCATTTTTTCTTTCCAGGCAGAGATTGACCAATTCGGCCTTGCTGTGTCGGGCAATATTGTTCAGGGCCTCCTGGACGATGCGGAAGATGACGATTTTTAAGGGTTCGGGGATTTCCTCCTCGTCAAGATCGATTTGCTGCTCGATGCAGATGCCGGTGTAGGTTCTTTGAAATTCACGGCAGAACCAGCCAATGGTGGCGATGATGCCGAGATCATCCAGCATGGAGGGCCGCAGTCCGGTGTAGATTCGGCGCGCTTCCTCGATGGCATTCTGGACGATGGGGACGATGTGTTCGAGGGCATTGACCCCGGTTCGCGACCGGTCCTGGGCCATCTCTCCCAGCACATTCTCCACATTGAACTTGATCGCGGCCAGCGACTGCCCGATGCTGTCGTGGAGCTCCCGCGCGATCCGCTTCCGTTCCTCTTCCTGTGAGGTCAGCAACAGCGAGGACATGAAGCGCAGTTTCCGTTCGGATTCCAGCAGGGCCTGTTCGGTCGATCGGTGCTCGTTGATTTCCTGCTGAAGCTGGTCGTTGGCCCTCGCCAGTTCGGAAGTGCGAGCGCGGACCAGTTCCTCGAGATGCTCACGGTATTTGTGGAGCTCCTCCTCGACCATCCGCCGTTCCGTCATATCCCGAATCACGGCGCAGATCCCCAGGGCTTTGCCCGAGCTGTCCCGGAAAAGGGAGGCATTACATAACACGAAAACCATCCGGCCGTCAGGTTGAACAATCTCCAGCTCGTAATCGCGCAGGGACCCCTCTTCGAAAACCCGGCGAAAGCCTTCCAGGGCTTTTGCGGGATCCCTAAAATACTTTGTCATATGACTCCCGATCAGCTGGTCCCGCGCATAGCCGCTCAATTCCTCCGCAGCCGTATTGACATCGCTGAGGCGACCCTCCGGGTCAATGGCCACCAGAGAATCCATGGTGGTTTCGATGATGCTGCGGTTATAGGCGCTGGCCGATCGCAGCGCCTCTTCTGAACGGATGCGCTCGGCCAGCTCCGTACCCAACTCGTGAGTGCGCCGGTCTACCTGATGCCTCAGGGAACGGTTCCAGACCCACATCCCCAGCAGTGCCAGCGAGGCGATGCCAAGGATCAGTGCCAGGCTAATCCAGAAATGGCGGGTGGTGAACCGGCCCGTGTACTCCAGATTTACCCATTTTTTGAGAATAGCCTCCCGTTCCCGGGGTGAGATTTCGTTCAGAGCTTTTTCGAGAATTGCCGCCAGCTCGGGCCAGTCATTGCGGCAACCGAACCCCAGTCGGTATTCGTACCCCGTACTACCGGCCACCCGCAGGTTGGTGATCCCCTGCCTTTCGATGAAATAGGTGGCTGCTCCAAGATTGGCCACAAGGGCATCCACCATGCCGAAAGAAACCTTCCGCAGGCCGGTCTCGACCGTCGGCACCACGTCCAATTCCAGTTGCGGATAGTTGCTGACGACATGATCGTGGTCGGCGTAACCGGAAACAATGGCCACCCGCATTCCGGTAAGTTTCTCCAGGGTGAGGTCGGCGGTGACCTTCTTCCGAACGATGATGACCGAGGGGAACTTGACAAAGGGGTCGGTAAAAAGCATGTATGCAGCGCGCTGCGGCGTGATGGCCGCGGCACCGAACATGTCCACCTCTCTTCTGCGGGCCGCTTCGAGAATCTCGTCCCAGTTCCTCATATGGATGATCTTGAAGCGAATGCCAAGCTTCTGTTCGACCAGGTTCACATAGTCTGCCGCAATCCCTTCATAACGGCCATCCATGCTGAAATACTCAATGGGTGGGTATGCAGGGTCCGGGGCGAGGACAATGACCGGATGGTCGGCCAGCCAGGCCTTTTCCGCCTGGGTCAGGGGAGAGAGCTTAGCGCCCCCGCCCCCGAAGCCCGAAGCCACGGCAGCCACCAGCAGCGGGGCGAGCAGAAGGAGGGCCAGCCAGCCTCGCCGAGCAGGCCCGGAAGTCGGACGGTGGATCACTGCCGCCCCCACATCGGTGCCCGGCCGGTCAGCCGTGCTTTTCCGGGTGGGCATCCAGAGTGACCGCCGCTTGTCCCTCTTTGTCAAGATTCTATCCTCGTGTATGCTCTCGATCGTGGCCAACAGGAAGTTCCAACAGTAGCACAAACTGTCAAGTCTATCAACACGTTAGCAACTGCCTGCGGCCGCTTTGGCAACGACCTCGGGGATGGCTGGTCTGAGCTGGTCCCCAGCCGTGTCGGCAACTCGAACGCAAAGCCGGCCCGGGCTTTTTCGGATGCGGCAGGCCGAGAAAGGCTTTTTCGCCTTGACACGTTTTCCGAAATTGGCTAGGTTTCGAGCGCCGGGAAGATCGACCGGCATCTCCCGCAGGCAGGAGCTTCCGGGAGATGGCTCAGCTTATGGTGGACAAGGGCCGTTAGCTCAACTGGCAGAGCAGCTGACTCTTAATCAGGAGGTTCGGGGTTCGAGTCCCTGACGGCCCACC
>CAZDKX010000132.1:0-12466 GCA_964505935.1 uncultured Syntrophobacteraceae bacterium | reverse complement strand
TCCAGCGTTCAGAAGGAAGACATCCTTCAGTTTGCCAGAAGGCTGGTGACGAAAATCTCCAAGCTCTATGCGGACGGCAAGGAAATTGACGGGCTTGCCCTGGACAGCGAAGACCTCAAAGACCTCGCGGCAGTGGATGACGGCAAACTGCTGAAGCACATCATGACGATCATCGAACTGATGAAGATGGTCGCCCGTCTGAAACAGAAGGAAGGCGAGCACGTCTGGGTCGACCTGGAGAGGGGAAAGGGGCTGGTCAGTCAGGAAACGGCCCAGGAGCAGGAGGGCCTCGAGTTCTCCCTCACGGTGGAACGGGTTCAGACTGAATCCACAAGCGGGCCGCCACCGACTGCGGTAAGTCCCGAAACGGACTGAACAAGGCTCGCGCACCCACACTCACCCAGTTATGCAGCACTCTTCAAGGGTGTTTCATTTCATCACCTGCCGGAATACCTCCAGAGCGATCTCCACGTCCTCTGAAGAGACCTGGTAGTGCGTCACCGCACGAATGCGCGAGGGACTCATCGGAAGCACGAGAACGCCTTTCGCCCCCACCCTTTCCGCCAGCAACTGCGAGGACGGTTTTCCGTTCTCGACATCGACGTAAACCATATTGGTGCGCACTGCCGCCGGCACGACCCTGAGCCCGGCAACTCCCGACAGCCCCTCCGCCAGCCGCCGCGCGTTGGCGTGATCCTCGGCAAGTCTTTCCACCATGTCCTCGAGCGCTACGATGCCGGCTGCCGCGAGGACCCCGGCCTGACGCATGCCGCCGCCCAGCAGCTTGCGCGCGCGCCGCGCTTCGCCGATGAAATCCGTGGCGCCACATACCATTGACCCAACCGGGGCGGCGAGGGCCTTGCTGAGACAAAATGACACCGAGTCAGCCTGGGCAGCGAACGCTCGGGCTTCCACACCCAGGGCAACACAGGCATGGAACAGTCTGGCACCATCAAGGTGGACCTTGAGCGCCCAACGGTCGGCAAGCTCCCTCACCTCCTGCATGTAGGGGAGGCTGAGTGGGCTGCCATTACACCGGTTGTGCGTGTTTTCCAGCGCAATCAAACGCGTCCTCGGGAAGTGCAGGTTATCCGGCCGAATGGCCCCCTCGATGGCATCCAGAGGTATCGTGCCGTCCGGTTCGTTTGGCAACGGACGGGGATGGATGCTCCCCAGCGCAGCGATGCCTCCCTGCTCATAGAGATGCGTATGCGACTGGTCGCCCAGAATGACTTCATCCCCTCTGCCGCAATGGACCAACAAGCTGACCAGATTGCCCATGGTGCCGCTCGGCACGAAGAGGGCCGCTTCCTTGCCGAGGCGTGCCGCAGCCATTTCTTCCAGTCGGTTGACCGTGGGGTCTTCCCCGAAAACGTCATCGCCCACTTCCGCTGCCGCCATCGCCTGGCGCATGCGCGGAGTCGGCCGGGTAATCGTATCCGATCGCAAATCAACGACGTGCATTCACGCTCTCCTTCTCTCTTCATCCATGAAGCCATCCAGCGCCAAGAATCTCTCTTCATTTACCACAGGACCGGCCCCAAAGAGCAAAGAACCGGTGCTGTCTGAGATGGCCGTAGCGAAGGGGGCTTGCTGCGGGAAGACGGTCGGGGCAGGGTTCGCCAGTCTCCCCGGCATAACCGGGGAGACTGGCCGGGGGATTATCTCAAGCCGGTAGCGGGAAAGGCGGAAATGAAGACATCCTCTTTGGCACTGTAGGCGCTGCTGTCCGTCGTGGGATAGCCGCTCGATTTCGTGGTGCCCACGATATAGAGGTCCCCATTCGGGATCAGGACCAGTCCCACCGGCCGATCATCCGCCTTGCCACCGATATAGACCGACTCAATAATCGGGTTCTTAGCCGTCAGATTATCATCAACGAACATCACAAAGCCGTCCTGTCCCCCATTATGGGCGGTGTAGGGCTTCACCCCGGGTGGGGTAACGGTCGGCACCATCGGGAAATTGGTAGATTTGGTGTAACCGGTAACCACCAATCGCTCATGAGCAGAATCGAGCTTCATGGCCGTGGCATAGTCGGACATGCTCCCCCCCATCAGCGTTGCCGCATACTGCGTATTGTCCTGGAACCTGCCTTTCAAGTCCGCGGTCAACCGGGCCACGAATAGATCTTCCTTGCCATTCGTCTTCTTCCCCTTTGAATAGTGCGTAAAGGTGGGGAAATTGACGGAGCTCGTATATCCCGCCACATAGACGCCCCTTACCACCGTATCGTCGCCATCCACCGCCAGGGCGTAGGCCGCATCGTCAGCGCTCCCGCCAAGCAGGGTCGAACCCTGCAGCAGTCCCAGGGAGAAGTTCAGTTGACTCACGAAACCATCGGCTTTGGACCCCGCCAGCACACGACGGTAGGCGCCCGGAGTGGTCGGAAAATTGGTGGACAGCGTGGTGCCGGCGACGAATACCTTTTCCGCCTTGACATCCAAGGCATAGGGAATGTCGGAGGCGGTGCCGCCGAGGAGAGTCGAGAAGTGTAGCCTCAGGTCTTGATCGAAAGCCGAGACGAAGACATCGTTATTTCCGCTCAGGACAACGCTATAGGCTGAATCCGCCAACACTGGAAAATTCTTGGATTGGGTTGGGCCGGCGACATAAACCAGGAGGGGATACGTCGCGTCATAAGTCGGGACCTTGGCCGCCTTCATGGCATAAATCTGTTCCGCGCCGGTTCCGCCAAGGTAGGTGGCCACATGAAGATCCGTCAGATCACTGTTGAAGCGACAAAGGAACCCATCCTGAGCACCGTTGAAGCGGGTGTCAAAGGCTGTGGTCGTCCCGTTGTCCGCAACCGGGATGGGGAAGTCATCCGATTTGGTCGAACCGGCCACATAGACCACCTCCAGGACGCCGTCGCCGTCGAGATCCGCGGGAGTGATGGCCATCCCAAAGTCGTCGGCACCGCCGCCCAGGAAGGTGGATGCCAGGAGGTTCAGACCGGCGTCGTACTTGGAGACGAAGGCATCATAGCTGCCGCCTTCCTGAATGGGATCATAGGCACCAATGGTGATGGGGAAATAGGCGGAATTGGTCCAGCCGGTTACGTAGATTGAGGGATTAACGGTGGCGTTGTCACTGTCAATGGCGTAGCCGTTGTCCGACTCGATGTCACCCAGGAAAGTCGATGCCAGCAGAGGATCAATGACCAGAGGAAGCGAGCGGTCATATTCTGCAACCTTGAAACCATAGGTGTTCTTGCTGACTCGATGATATGCGGTTTTGACATATTGCCGGTTGCCGTCGACCTCCTGGTATGCCACGGGGGCCGTCATCTTGAGGGTGCCTTCCCGGTTCAGGAACTCCAGCTCTCCGGCCTTGTTGATACGCAGATCCGAGACCCCGTCGACACGAATGGCGATCCGCCCGGGGTCAGCACCGCTGGCCACCGAAAAAATCTTTTCCACATTGTTATTATAGGCTTTGAGGGTAACATGGATACCGTCATACACCTGTCCGAAACCGACCTCATCGAAGGCCGCAATGTTCCGTTTCCATTTGTTCTGATCGGCGCCCTTGAAGAAATTGAACCGTGCCTTCGAGGGCTTGATCCCGGAAGCCTGGCTATGCTGCGGCTTAACCCACGTTTCCTTGATGGCAACGGTTGATGGATTTGGTTTCGATCCCCGTTTCAGGTAATAGGTGATTCCGTTATTGGCCACCAGGACCGAGCCGGCCACGGTTTTAGCAAAGAACTTCACAGCTTCCTCCAAAACCCGCTCGTCGTTCGCAACGAAGGGCACCTGGAGGCCGTTGATCCGGGTTGCCAGCGCTTGCGACCCAGTTGGGACTCCATCAGGGGCATTTTTTGCCGCTGATGCCGCAACGGCGTCCTCGGGATTCACCGCAGAGGTAATCTCCCCCGCATGAATTCCTGCGCTCCATCCCATCAACATGGCAAGGCAAACGACGCATAGACTTCGTAACATGGTTCATCCTCCCCCTCAGGGCAAATTTGAGATCACCTTTCAGCCGTTGTTCAAGAAACATGCCCGGGCGAAAATACCTGATACCCGGCCCCACTACCCTATCTTTCGACAGAGTACCGCCATCACTTGAGGGAAAAGATGGGCAGGAAGGGAAAGACTTGCCGGGGAGGTGGGGAAATACGGGAAGCATTCGAGGAGCAGCCGGAAGACGGGCTCGCTCGAATCTCTCATGAACCAGCCTGTTCAGATCCGCCACTTGGACGGGAGGAGCACTGCTGCACGCTATCGAGGTTCATCAACGTCCTTGAAGGTGATTCCCCTGATGCGTGAATCCGCTGCCATTTTGAAGGTTGAAGAGAATTCCATCACCGCTCTTTTCTGATCATCGTAGATCACCGCGTGCCCCTTCATGAGCCTGCCTTCCCTTTCAATCACCTCGGCTTCGGCGATGACAACCCCCCTGGAGACAGGCCGCAGATATTTGGCTTCCAGAGCGATGGTGGCAAAATGTGACTGCGGAGGGACCAGGCTCTTGATGGCCATCACCACCGCGGTGTCCGCCAGGCTCACCAGGGCACCGCCGTGCATGAGCCCGCCTCCTTGAGCATAATCCATGAGAAACGGCATGCTCAGCGTTGCCCGGCCTTCTGCGGCGTCAACAATGGTGATGTTCAACAAACGCTCAAACGGGGCACAGCTTATCCAGGCTTCCATGTGAAAGCGGTGCGGGCCGGTTGAGGCTACGGTGGTTGATGTTTCTTTTTGCGGCATGTTGCTCATTGCTCCCTTCAGGTCTACGCGTCTCCTGGTAATCCTCGTTCCAGCCTCAAGCTTTGAGCAGCTATCATATTTTATCCGCCGGTGCATGTCCTTTTCGCATCCCTCCTCGTTCACGGCCCTTGCCCAGTCTTTACCAAGACGGGTTTGGCGCCGATGCTCTTGATCCTCTCTTCGGGATTCTATAAATTGATGCAGGGCAATGGCTTGGGTTTCAGGATACCGATTGGGAAAAGAAGGAGGGCGGACTCTTGTGGGACTTGGAGGAACTGAAAAGTCATAAGGAAATCATCGACCAGCTGGACTTGGAGATGACTCCCGAGAAGGCTGTCGAAACCTACCTGGAGTGGGGCACGGGATGGGCCAGGAAGGACGATTTCGTACGCTATGCGGGCCAGGAAAGCTACTACTTCGTTGTCTACGCCTGGGAAAAACCCCTCAGATTGACCCTCATCCGCAGGGACATGGAAGGGATGGAAGAACTCGCCCAGATCGACGCACCCGAGGCACTGATCCAAAAAGCCATCGCGGAAGGGGGCCGTAAACCGGGAGTGGGGGTGTACGCGATCAATGACGAGATCAGGGAATGGCTGCGGAACGTATTGAACTGCTAGCGGACGGGAAGGGGAGTTGGCAGCCGGCGTTTGACGGGCATGGCGACTGAGCGACTTTCCAAAAACAACCATGCGGCTTTGCAGGAGGGACTGAACCCGCCGACGGGACAGCAGGTGGGCACAGCCCACGCTCTGCTCCCGGCAATCGTGACGTCTATTTTTTTTGGACGGTTCCCGGCAAGCTTTTGCAGTAACTCCCCGCGGAGCGCCAACCTGTGCTTGACGGCCATCTCATGACCTGCTATTCAAGGGCCTACTGTGGCCACAACCCCTTGGGGGTCGGCCCTGCTCATATCACCATGATCGTTTGGGCGGCTTCTGAAATGAGAAATCCCTGAGCTCTCCATCACTTGATGCGCCACGCTGGCAGTTCACGATGAGAGTCCGGCAACACCAAGCTTTCCACGCAAGCTTTTTTGAGCATTTCATACGTTGCTTTTATTGGTAACAGCCTGATAAGCATGCCAGAGGGCTTTTGACGGAGGGTCGCCGCGGTGGAGGTTCCATGAGGGTTCTCTATGTTGAGGATAATCCAGGAGATGCCAAGCTCCTCCATTACCAATTCGCTGAACATGCCCCCTCGATGGTGGTAGAGTGGGCTGCCACCTACACAGAAGCCGTCGCCCGCCTTTCACGCTGTACCCCGGACAGCCCCCAGTATGACCTGGTGCTCACCGACATGAATCTACCCGACGGCAATGGGATCTCACTTGCGGCTTTCCTGCGCGAACGGGGCCTTTCCCTGCCCCTCGTGGTCATCACCGGTCTCGGCGATGAAGACTCGGCGGTGAGCGCTCTCAGAGCAGGGGCCAGCGACTATGTAGTGAAACGTGACGATTACCTGGTCCACCTGCCCGGGACCCTTGAGATGGCGTTGCGCCGGCACCAAACGGAACGGGCCCGTCATGCGAGTCCGCTGCACGTAATCTACGGCGAAGATGACGGGCAGGTGTTTGCGGCAACCAGAAAACACTTCAACCTTTATGCTTCCTATGTTCTGCTGGAACCCGCCCGCTCCGGCAGGGAGATCTTGGAGCGACTATCCCTGGCGGCAATGGACCGGGACGGGGGGAAGGACAAAGCCGGTCAACCGTGCGACGTCCTGCTTCTCGACTACCAACTGGCGGACATGACCGCCATCGAACTGCTCAAGGAAGTCCGCGGGGTTCGCCGCCTCGATATGCCCATTGTCGTTATCTCGGGCGAAGGCAATCAGGAGATCGCCGTGCAAGCTCTCCGCCTGGGCGCCGACGACTATCTCGCCAAGAATCGTGGCTATCTCTATCAGCTTCCCAATGTTCTGGAGAATGCTTTCAACCGGGTTCAGGTGGAACGGGAGCGGGCAGCGCTGAAGGCCAGTGAGGAATATTTCCGCACGCTCATCGAAAATGCTTCGGATTTGATCCTGGTGGTTGACGCCGACACCATCGCCCGTTATTGCAGCCCATCCCTGGAACGTATCCTGGGTTACAAACCGGAAGCGTTTATCGGCAAAGACCCGGCAGAGCATATTCATCCCGAAGACGTGGGGGAAACCCTGGAGAGAACCGCGGAAATCATTCGGCATCCCGGGATGACCTTCGGACCTTTCTTCATTCGCCTCCGGCATAAAGACGGGACCTGGCGCCACACGGAAGCCTTTGCCAAGAGTGCGGGATCGCCCGGTCAAGGTAGGGTCATTATCAACTCGCGGGATATTACCGAACGGCGGAAGATGGAAGAGGCCCTCCAGGAATCGGAGGCCAAATACCGCGGTCTGGTGGAAAGCTCCCTGGTGGGCGTATTCGTTGTCCATGACGGGAGCTTCCAGTTCGTCAACCAAAGGCTTTGCGAGATTTACGGGTACCCTTGCGACGAGCTTGTCGGGCGCGCCGTAATCGATTTTGTCCACCCCGATGACCACGGCATCATCACCGACATGAGGCATCAGATAGACCAACAGGGCCGGGTGGAAGGGGAATTCAGGGTGGTGCGCAAGGATGGGAAAGCCGTCGAGGTGAAGGTCCTGGTAAGCCCTCTGTCGTATCGGGGCTGCCTTGCCACGGCCGGCACCATGATCGACATCACGCGGGAGCGAGTCCTTGAGCATCAACTGCACCATGCTCAGAAGATGGAGGCCCTGGGCACCATGGCAGGAGGCATCGCCCACGATTTCAACAACATCCTCACCGCTCTCACCGGATATGGGTCCCTTCTCAAGATGGCCATCGATCAAGGGACTCCCGTGAGAGCGGCCCATGTGGAAGCCATTCTCGCCGCCGCCTTAAAAGGCGCCAGCTTGAATCAGAGCCTCCTCGACTTTGCCCGGCAGCAGCCCATCAGCCTCCATCCCCTGAACCTCAATGAGCTGGTAGCGGGCACGGAAAAGCTCCTGAAACGTCTTCTCACCGAGGATATCGCCTTCCGGACCGAGCTCTCCCCTGAGGAGATGACGGTCCTCGCGGATCACACCCAGATCGATCAGATCCTGTTCAACCTTGCGGTCAACGCCCGGGACGCGATGCCCACGGGGGGGACGATCTCCCTGGAGACTGCCGTGGTGGAGGTGGACGGCCTTTTCGCCGAAGCCTACGGTCTTGCGAAACCGGGACGATACGCCCGTCTCTCCATCACCGATACGGGAATGGGCATGGACGAGGCCACCAGCAATCATATCTTCGAGCCCTTTTTCACCACCAAGGAGGCGGGCAAGGGAACGGGGCTCGGCCTTTCCACGGTCTATGGCATTGTGAAGCAGCACGATGGGTGCATCACTGTATCCAGCGAGAAGAACATCGGCACCACTTTCCGCATCTATCTTCCCCTCGCCGCCTGGGAAAGGGCGGAAAAACAGGCGCCCATCCAAGCTGTTGGCGGGACGGAAACCCTCCTCCTGGCTGAAGACGACGAGGCGGTGAGGGAGCTGATGACGACGGTGCTTTCCGAACACGGCTATACGGTCATCGAGGCGGTTGACGGGGACGAGGCGGTAGCGCTTTTCAACACTCATCACCCTATCGATTTGCTGATCCTCGACTCGGTAATGCCCAGGAAAAACGGCAGACAGGCCTACGACGACATATCCTCCGTCAGGCCTGGGATCAAGGTCATCTTCACCAGCGGTTATACGAAAGATGTGGTCCTCGACAAAGGCATCGAAGAAAAACAATTCGATTTCATCGCCAAACCCGTATCCATCGAGACGCTCCTGCGAACCGTAAGAGAGGTCCTCGACCGATGAGCAAGCCTGCTGACGGGGACGGTAGATTGCCTAATGATGGCCGCTCAGCCATCTTGCGAACCATCCTGGAGAGCTCGTTAGACGTGATCGAAGCCCTTGATCAGGCCGGCACCATTCTCTATGCAACACCTTCGGCGATGGAGCGCTGGGGATACGGGCCTGACGAGTTGGCGGGGACTGATTCCCTTGATCTGCTTCATCCGGAAGATCGCCTGGCATGGCAAGAGGTCCTCGCCGGGGCGAAAGCGTCGCCGGGCAGGCACATGCCGACCGTCGCCCGCCGCATCCGTCACAAGAACGGTGGCTGGCGGCAGCTGGAAACCCGCGTCGAAGCCTTAGGCGAGCCCTCAGGGCCGGTCACAATACTGGCGACCTCCCATGACCTGACCAACCAGAAACGGAGCGAAGAAGAGCTCCTTGCCGCCAAGAACCAGTTTGAGGCCCTGGCCGATAGATCGCTCGCCGGGCTCTATGTCATTCAGGACGGTGTATTCAAATATGTCAATCCCAAGTTCGCAGAGATGCTCGGCTATGAAGTGAACGAGATGATCGGGATGAACTGGGAGAAGGCGGCCCATCCCGATGACGTCCCCATGGTGAGAGAAAATGTCCGGAAAAGGGAATCCGGTGAGGCCGAGGCCATCCAGTACGAATTCAGAAACATCTCCAAAACCGGGGAGATTATTGACGTCGAGATCTTCGGCGCCCGCACCGTCTATCAAGGAAGACCGGCCGTCCTTGGAACCATTCTGAACATCACCCGCCGCAAGCAGTTGGAGCAGGCCCTTCGCGAGTCGGAAGGCAAGTTCAGGACCCTGACCGAGAAGTCCCTCGTCGGCATCTACGCGCTTGATGGGCAGGTCATTACCTATGCCAACCCAAGACTCGCCGAGATGTACGGCTATGACGTCAACGAAATGATGGGGATGAGTTTTGGTGAGCTGGTCTTCCACGAAGATTTGCCCGTCTTGAGAGAAAACATCCGGCGGCGGGAATCCGGCGAACTGGACGCCATCCGCTACGAGTTCAGAGGGATCAAGAAGAACCGGGACCTCATTTACGTGGAGGTTTACGGCTCAAGCACGGTCAATCGGGGAAGGCGGATTGCCGTCGGAACCCAGCTGGATATCACCCGCCGCAAGCACCTGGAGGAGGCCCTGCGCAAAAGCGAGGAACAGTACCGGCTGCTGGCGGAAAACATGAGCGATCTGATTTGGGTTGCTGATCCTCATTTCTCGAGATTCACTTACGTCAGTCCTTCCGTGGAACGTCTCCTGGGATACACCCGGGAGGAATTTGTCAACCTTCCCTGGGAGACGTTTTTGACACCCGCATCCTTGACTCGAGGAAAAGAACATCTCAGGAGGATCATGGAGTCGGCGGCAACCGGGCGGTCGGTCGAAATCCCGCCTTTGGAATTACAGAACATCCGCAAGGATGGGACGATTATTTGGACTGAAGTGGTCTATAACCTGATTGTCGATGATGCGGGCGCCGTCGTCGCCACTCAGGGGGTGACGCGCGACATTACCAAGCGCAAAGAGGCCGAGGAGGAACTGGCTCGAAAGGCGTCCGAACTCGCCCGCTCCAATGCGGAACTCGAACAGTTTGCCTACATCGCCTCCCATGATCTGCAGGAACCCCTGCGCATGGTTGCAAGTTTTACGGAACTGCTGGCTCGGCGATACAAAGGCAAATTGGATAGTGATGCCGATGAATTCATCGCCTTCGCCGTCGACGGCGCCAATCGCATGAAACAGCTCATCAACGACCTTCTGGCCTATTCACGGGTTGGAACGAGGGCGAAACCGTTTGCCCGCATCGACTGTCGGGATGTTTTTGACCGTGCCGTCAGCAATCTCACCGTGGCCATCCGCGAACAGGGCGCGACGGTGAAGGCCGGTCCTCTGCCCACCATCATGGGCGATGCGGTGCAGCTGACCCAGTTGTTCCAAAACCTCATCGGCAACGCCCTCAAATTCCGCGGACCCGAGTCCCCCCTTATCGAAGTTGCGGCCGCAAGCCACTGCGACGGCTGGCTTTTCTCCGTGCGAGACAACGGGATCGGCATTGATTCCCAGTTCTTCGAGCGCATCTTTGCCGTTTTTCAGCGGCTCCACCGCAAGGAGGATTATCCCGGCACCGGTATTGGCCTGGCCATCTGCCGCAAGATTGTGGAACGTCATGGCGGCCGAATCTGGGTTGAATCCGAATGGGGAAAAGGAGCCACGTTCTATTTCACCATGCCTGCGAAAGGAGAAGGTTCGGTATGAGTCATCACCCGCTGCAACGACCGATCGAGATCCTGCTGGTGGAAGACAATCCCGGCGATGTGCGGTTGACGCTCGAGGCCATGAAGGAAGGCAAGGTCTTGAATCATGTCAGGGTGGTATCAGACGGGGTGGAGGCCATGGCCTTCCTCCACCGGGAGGAGAGCTATGCCGATGCGCCCCGGCCCGATCTGATCCTGCTCGACCTCAACCTGCCGCGGAAGGACGGTCGGGAAGTCCTGGCAGAAATCAAAAGCGACGAGAACCTCAAGCGGATCCCGGTGGTCATCCTGACTACCTCTCAGGCCGAACAGGACATCATTATGACCTATGAACTCCACGCTAACTGTTTTGTCACCAAGCCGGTGCAGCTGGAGGAGTTCTTGAAAGTGATCAAGCTGATCGAAGACTTCTGGCTTACCGTGGTAAAACTTCCTTGAGCCGTTCCGGCGGGCACCGCAAGTTGGTGCCCACCGGGACAACGAGCAGTCGTATTGAATTTACGCCCTAGATCAGGCTGCGGAGCCTGTTCCACACCTCCGAAGCGTGCTCTTCCGGGAAACAGAACTGAAGCTCCAGGAAGCGTGCCCGGAGTGCCTTCACCTTATCAGCTACCCTGCTGTCCTTCGCCACCACCTCGTAAACGAGCACGGCAAGCTCCCGGAAATCCGCTTCCGCCATGCCGAAGCGGGTCATTTCCGAAACCCCCATGCGGAGAGCTCCGGATACCGTAAAGCCTTCCTGGTCGGGAGTTGCCTGGAAGTTGCAAATGATATTGTTGGCCTCGAGGCGCTCGGCCATTTCCGGTCCGCGCCCGTAGCCAACCCGCACGATCACCTGGTGGGTTTCGGTGAAATCGATCGCAGGGTCTCCCGCTACGTCGAGGCCGCACTCCTTCAGGGCCCGGGCAAAGGCCTTGGCGTTGGCGATCACCCGCCGCTGGTACTCATCCTTGAAATAGTTCATTTCATAAGCCGCCACCAGCACCCCCAGGAGAGTTCCGAGGTGGTGGTTGGACAGTGACCCTGGGAAAGCGCGGCGCGTCAGGGCTTCCCAGAGCTCATAGCGTTCTTCCTCCTCCCGGTAACGGCATGCCACGACGCCGCGCTGGGTGCCGAAATAGGTCTTGTGGGTCGACCCGGTGACGAAGTCTGCTCCTTCCTTGAACGGTTCCTGGAAATGCGGACCCACCAGACCCAGTACATGGGCCATATCATACATGATCACCGCGTCCAGACGCTGCTCATCCAGGAAGCGCCGGATTTCCGCCACCGGTTCCTTGTGCAGAATCATGCTTTTCCCGAAGATGATCAGCTCGGGACGGAATTCATCAATCAAGGCCAGCGCAGCCGGTACATCGACCTGGTAAGGATTGTCGGGAAGAACGGGGAAGTTGACCACCGCCGGTCTTTCGGTGTGGGGATCGCGGGCCACGAAGTCCTTGAGAGCGCCCATGGGCTGGGCGCTCAGGTGGCCACCCTTAGTCAGGTGGTGATTCATCACCTGGCGGATCCTGGCGGGTTCGCATTTCCGGTCCGCGCGGTTGCGGTAGTCCACCAACGCGCTGAAAACGGCCGCGTTGGCCATTTGACCGCTCACCAGCCGGGTTTCCACCTCCGTGCAGCCCAGGAACTTGCGGAA
>CAZDKX010000131.1:0-12492 GCA_964505935.1 uncultured Syntrophobacteraceae bacterium | reverse complement strand
AATATATTCTACGATCATACGACTCAATTTCTTCATGATCTGTATGAGCTCCAAGCAACCTTTCCAAGACCAGTACAAGACCAACCCTAAGAAGAGGCATTTCGTTGTCCTGGGGAAATCCTGCCTGCTGTGGTGGCATGGGACATTAAAGAAGCAAGGAGGGCCTGTTCAGCTATTTGAAGAGAGGAAAGGAGAGAAATGAATTCTGAAGTAAATCGCAATATTCTAATCGCGGTCGATGAGTCTGAAAATGCTCGGCGTGCCGTAACTTATGTTGGGAAGCTTCTGGGAGGAATCAAAGGGTTTAAGGTCACAGTATTGCACGTTATTAGTGCTCCGGAAGACGACTATTTTCCAACAGATAATGATAAAGAGAAATGGTATAATGAATATAGTATACAAGTTGACAAGATGCTGAATACTTATCGCGCGATACTAATTGATGAAGGGTTTAGTCCTGACGATGTATTAGCTCGATCCACTACACGTTATTGTCCTTCGATGGCAGAATGTATTCTTGCGGAAACAGATAATACAGAGTATAGTTCGCTGGTCGTTGGAAGAAAGGGTGTTACATATAAGGAAGAGTTCTTATTCGGAAGCGTATCAGGAAAGATTGTTAGAACTGCGAAGAATTGTACGGTATGGGTGGTTCAATAAGGTGCAAAGATTACGCAGGGTGATGAGGTCCCTCCTCGGATGCGTCGCCCTGAGTGACAGTGATGGTCCGAGTGTATTCATTATTGGTCTCGCTGCATTCCCCGGAATGCGGGCGGGCGTGGTGGTTGCCCCTCTCCGTAAATCTTCGTCTGGTACCGTAGGCGCCGGGTTTATCCCGAATATTGTTTACAGAGTTCTTTGAAAGATTTCCCTTTCTTCTTTCCACCCCTACTTGGCGGGCCGGTGTGGTGTCATCTTTGTGGTTGACAGCATGGTCAAGGCCTTGTATCAAAGAATCGATACCGTTGCATAACCGTCAGGCACCTTGCAGTTTAATAGGGAATCCCGTGAAAATCGGGAGCGGTCCCGCCGCTGTGAACGGGGGCGAAATCCGGTCAAGCCACTGTCATCCGACAAGGGTGATGGGAAGGTGCGGAGATTAGGTCATAACCCGTGAGCCAGAAAACCTGCCTGAGGGGTTTTGGGGAAGCCGGTACGAGCGATACCCGGTGAACCGTTCAAGGACCAAGTGAACCAGGGTGCAATCCTTAGAGCGAGAAGCTCTAAGGATTTTTTTTTGGGATGAATGCGGCATCCCTTGAAGGGAAGGAAGTAGGAAGCTTCCGCCGCCCCGCGGCTGTAATCGGGACGAAAACCGCAGAACGCCACTGTAACGCTCGGAGCGTGACGGGAAGGCGCGGTGAGTAGGATGAACGAGAGCCAGAAGACCTGGGCGATGCCAAACCGGAACCGGACCCCGAGGGGGGAAAAGGAGGTTTCATGTTGAAGTCTGTTGTCGCTCGGTCTCTTGTTGTTGTTTTGCTCGTTATCTCATTCGCTGGTGTGTGTTCAATGTCTGCCGCTCAGGACAATCCTTCTCCGCCTCCGTCGACCGTTGCCTCGGGCGGCAGCGGGACGACCGCCGGCAAGGGCCAGGGCGGGACCTCCCAGGCCAGCCTGGAAGAAATGGTGGTTACGGCCACGGCCATTCCCGTCCCCACCAAAGAGCTGCCGGTGGCGGTCGAAGTGGTCACCCGCAAGGAAATTGAGGAATCTCACGCGAACGATCTGGCGGAACTCCTCGTCGAGAAGCTCCCGGAGCATTTTCAAACCTATCCCGGCGCGCTGAGCTCCGTCACCGTCCGGGGGCAGCGCACCAACACCACGGGGACCGACGTAAAGGGCCATGTCCTGGTGCTCATCGATGGTCATCGTGCCGGAACCGGAAATATTGCGGCCATTCCTTTGGAGAACGTGGAACGAGTGGAAGTGGTGCGGGGTCCCGGGTCCGTCATATATGGATCGGCGGCCATGGGTGGGGTCATCAACGTCATCACCCGCAAGGGTTCCGGGACTCCTTCCGGCAATGTCGCCATGGAGGCCGGGAGCTGGGACGCCGTCAAGGGGCGTGCCCTGGCTTCAGGCGGCCTGATGAACGACAAGGTGGGATTTTCTCTTACCGGGCGGGGCGTCCATCACGGCAACTATGAGATGGGTGGAGGCAGGACTTATGCCAATACCGCCTACAATGACGAAGCCTACTCCTTGAGCCTCCTGGCCACGCCGCATCCCGACCACAAGTTCTTCGCGGTCGGCAACTACTTCCGCGCCTGGGACGTGGGAAGTCCGGGACCAACTTATGCTCTCAGCCGTGATGACTTTGCAGACCTCCTGCGTCGTTACGGCTCGCTGGCCTACGACGGGGCCAACCCGGAATATAAGCTGAACTGGCACCTCAGCTACTACAATGTTTTGGACCGGTACAACTACAACAGTCCCTCCTATTTATACTCGACCACGACCGATACCACGACCCAGGGCGTGCGGGGCAGTTTCACTCTTCCCACCTTTTCCTTCGGGCGGTTGCTGCTGGGTCTCGAGTGGGACGGCATCGACCAGGACACCGCCACCACCCCGGTCGAGTCGGTCTGGTCCCCCAACAGCAAGTACAACAATTACGCCTTCCTCGCCGAAGAAACCATCACCTGGGACCGTCTGTCCCTCCTCTTGGGCCTCCGCTATGATCTCTGGGATGAAGATATCGAATCCACCCCGGGGCTGACGGTGGCTTCGCAGAACCAGAGTTTCGACCACGTGAGCTGGCGGACGGGAGCGAAGTACTGGGTCACCGACTGGCTGGCGGGCCGGGCCGCAGTTGGCACCGGCTTCCGCGCTCCTTCCGCGGATCAACTGGCGGGTCGTTTCACGCATGGTTCCTACGTCAAATATATTGGCAATCCCGATCTGAAACCTGAAACCAGTTTGACCTATGAATTCGGCATGGATGCCGAATATGCCGGTCTCACCGCCGGGTTGGGATGGTTTCACACCAACGAATACGATCGCATTTCCGACGGCTTCCCTGCCTGCGTGGATGGCGACTGCTCCTGGACCACTTACAAGAATGTCGATGCGGCGGTGCTCTCCGCCCTCGAAGCCAATGTCAGCTATAAGAAGCCCTTTTCTCTTCTGGACCAGGCGTTCATCTTCAGGCCCTTTGCCAACCTTTCTTACTACACCGAACGAAAGCTGCAGGATTCCGTGTATGCCAAGACCCTCAATTCCGATGTCGTCCCTTATGTCCCCCTGTGGAATGTCACGGGAGGGGTTGAACTGAGCGTAAACCAACAGGTGAGCATGACCTTCAGCGGCATCTTCAATGGTCCCGAGCAACAGGAGGACTACAATTATCGTTCTGCCACCTACTCTCAGGCGATCGACAAGGGCGGATTTGCAATATTCTCAGCACGGCTGTCGGTCACGCCGGTCAAGCACTTCAACTGCTTTCTGGCCGTCGAAAACTTGACGGATTTGAACTACGCCTTCGTCAACGGCTACCCCATGCCGGGCCGCACCTTTAAGGGTGGGCTCGAACTGCGGTTTTAGGGGAAGAGCCTTGATGAACTTCGAGATAGCCACTGAGAGGGCCCCGTGAGAGACCGCAAGCACTCGTCGCATCCCTTGTGTCTGATTGCTATCCTGCTCCTGGCGTGCGTGGGTGGGATGGAATCGGTGTCTGCCGTCCCGGTCACGCTCGCTGATGCCAATGGGACGCCGATTGTCCTGGAACAGAAACCCGAAAGGGTGGTCTCCCTCGTGCCGTCGATCACCGAGATGATCTTTCGACTGGGGGCCGGCGACTGCCTCGTCGGCCTCACCTATCACGACGCGCTGCCGCCCGAAGTGAACCAGAAGGTGGTGGTGGGCGGCTTTCTCACCCCTTCCCCGGCACAAATCGAGGACCTCGACCCCGACGTGGTGTTTGTCTCGCCGCTGCACCAGGAGGTGCGCGACCATTTTGCCGGGCAGGCATGCCGGTTGATTGACCTGCCATGCCGCTCCCTGGCTGATCTCTACCGAAATCTGGAGACGCTCGGCCTGATTTTTGACCGCAGGACGGAGGCCCAAACCATCATCAAGGACATCCAGAGCGAGTTGCAGCTCATTGCGAACAAGGTCGAAAAAATTCCCCGGGAGAAACGCCTGCGGGTGATGCGCATCATGGGCCGGGACCAGGTGATGACGCCTGGAGAGGATTCCTTTCAAAACGATTTCATCCGCGCTGCCGGCGGGATTCCGCCTCAATTGGGCAAGAAAGGCGACGTGGTGGAGGTGACGCTCGATGAGTGGCAACGCTTCGACCCCCAGGTGGTCTACGGCTGCAGCGGTGACCGGATGCTGGCGGAGAAGTTTTTCAGCCGGCCGGGATGGAAAGACGTGGCGGCGATTCGCACGGGCAGGATTCACTATTTCCCCTGCGCCCTGACCTGTCGGGCCTCGGTGCACACCGGCGAATTTGTTTCCTGGCTGGCAGCGACAATCTACGAGGAGGAATTCGCCTCGGGGAAGACCCGGGTTTTCGAGGACCAGCGGATCCGGAATACCCCCCTTGAGCTTCCCCTGAGCTATGTGCGTTCGGCAAAGGTGGAAGAAACCCGCATCTTTGATTTTCCCAACAAGACCCTGTTGGTGGAATTCAAAGAACCCATGCGGGTCACGTCGACCCTCGAAGGCGAGCGGCAGGAAATCCTTTCCGTGGGCAATCACTACACCCCTCCCCCCTGCTGGAGTATCGCTCACCGGCTCGGTCTGGAAGAATCGCGGAACCTCATCTACAAAGCCATCGGCAAGGCCAGGGAGACCAGCAGCTTTCTCTTTACCGGCGCCGACATGGGGAACCTTTCGGTGCAAAAAGCCCAGTTCCAGGCCATGACCGCCTACGCCCTGGTGACCGCCGGGGTCGAATCCAACGCCGTGCGCATGGCCGTGGACGAAGGACGGTTCTATGAACCGGGCACTATCAACGTGGTGATCATGACCAACATGAAGCTCAGTGCGCGCGCCCGGACGCGGGCCATCATCAGCGCCACCGAAGCCAAAACGGCGGCCCTCCAGGACCTGGATATCCGCAGTGCCGTCAGCCCGCAGCACAGCCAGGCTACCGGTACCGGCACCGATGAAGTGTTGGTGGTCGAGGGTCAGGGCCACCCCATCGACAATACCGGCGGGCACTGCAAGATGGGTGAATTGATTGCCAGGGCCGTCCACGACGGCGTGAAGGAAGCCGTATACCGGCAGAATGGGATCACTGCCCGGCGCAGTGTCTTTCGCCGCATGCAGGAGCGGCGTCTTGACCTTCACGGGCTGTTGAGCAACTGCGACTGCCCCACTTATCGGGGCAACCTGCGGCAGAACCTCGTCCGGATCGAGGAGCTTCTCCTCCAGCCTCGGTATGCTTCCTTCCTTGAATCCGCTTTCGTGTTGAGCGACGTCTACGAAAGAGAACAGGTGACGGACCTCGCGCCCTTTGAAGCCTCGTGTCGAACCGTCGCCGATGAAATCGCGGGGCACTGGCTCAATAAATGGGCCGATTATGTCGTCTCCCCGGAAATCCCGATCGTGGTCAGGATGGCTCTCAACGCGCTGTTGAACGGTTTGGCGGGTCGGGAGGAGTGAGGCGTGGAGCGTGAAAGGTGAAGGGTGAAAGGTGAAGGGTGAAGGGTGAAAAGTGAGGAGTGGATAATGACAAGACCGACTCGGTTTTCAAAACCGCGTCGGTCTTCATGGGTGGAGAAACGATGCTGGATCAAATGAGCCTGGAGTTGGAATCTTTGGTCAGGGCGCCGTTCGTGACGGACCTGGACCTGGCCGATGAACCTTCGCTGCTCAGCTGGGTAGCCAGGCCATCTGTCAAAGACATGGTGCTGGGGGCGGGCGGATCGGCCCTGGTTCATCTTCTGATCGGCGCAGCGGCGCTTCTCCTGCCCTTTATCCAGGCCCCCCCCCAACCGCCTGGCATTTATCTGACCGTCAGTCTGGTGGAAATGGGAGAAAGCCTGGGAGGGTCCTGCGACACAAAGAGCTCTGAAGGAGCCTCTGCCGGGCCTCGGCTCGAACCTGCTCCGCCCGCGGCCCAAGAGCCCGCAAAGGAGCCTTCCCCGGAACCGCCCAAGCCCCTCAAGCAGGTTGAGCGGGTGGCTGCCGTCGCCGCCAAGCCCGTGAAAAAGGCCCCTCCCCCGGCCGCTCTCAAACCTGAGCCAACGCCGGCAGTGCCTCCCGAGGTGCGCGAAAAGCCGTCATCAGACACGCCGCCGACCACCTTCGGCACCACTGCGGAAACCGCGGGAGCCGGTGCGACCGGAGGAGGACAAGGGGCAAAGGGGACAGGAGAAGGCGCCGGGGTTGTCGCGGCGGGCGGCGCGTCGGCAGGGGCCGGCCGGCACGGGGGTGAATTCAACGCCGATGCCGTGGACAAGATCCCCCAGGCCGTGCAAAAAGTCGAACCGGTCTATCCGCAGAGGGCTCGCAAGCAGGGGATCTGCGGCAAGGTGGTACTGAGATTCCTGGTTGAACCCGATGGCCATGTTACCAGGCCTTCGATCGTGACCGCAAACCCGGAAGGCTACTTCGAACAGAGCGCTCTGGAGGCCATCCGGCACTGGCGGTTCAAACCGGGCCTCTACCGCGGCAGGGCCGTGGCGACCTGGGTGGTGCTGCCGGTGCAGTTCCAGCTCACCAGTTAGGAGCTTGTCCGACAACTCCCTCTCCCTCAAGGGCGAGGGTTGGGGTGAGGGTGTAAGTGGAAGGACACGAAGAGCAAGAAGAAACCCCTTCGTGTCCTTCGTGCTCTTCGTGGTGAAAGAGGGTGTTTTCAGAACGAGAATGAAGAGAGCTCCACAGGAACTGAATATCATCCTCCTGCTCTTGGCCCTGTGCCTCCTGCCGGCTTCGGTCGCGGCGGCAGGGGGTGAGGCGAAGCTGGTGGGGGATCAATTGGGGCGCCAGGTTTTGGTCCCGGATGATCCCCAGCGCCTCGTGGCGCTGGCCCCCAGCATCACGGAAATCGTTTTTGCGCTGGGCGAAGGGCATCGGCTGAAAGGTGTCACCCAGCACTGCGATTATCCACCGGAAGCCGCACCCTTACCCAAAGTCGGTTCCTACGTCCACCTGGACGTGGAAAAGATCGCAGCCCTGAAACCGGACCTGTGCCTGGGCACGCGGGACGGCAACCCCCGCGAGGTCGCGGAGAAGCTCGAAGCCCTCAATATCCCGCTCTATGCCGTCAACCCGCGAGACCTCGAGACGGTCATGCAGACCCTGCTAGAAATCGGCCGCCTGCTCCATGCCGAAAAACGGGCCGAACAGGTGGTGGAGGAGATGCGCAGGCGGATTCAGGAAGTAAGAAGGCGGGTGGCAGGGAATGAGGAGCGGCCGTCGGTTTTTTTTCAGATCGGCATCGTTCCCATTGTCTCCGTGGGCTCGAACACCTTCATTGACGAGCTGATCGCCACGGCGGGAGGACGCAACCTGGCTGCCGGTTCCACTCCTTATCCCCGGTTCTCGAAGGAACAGGTCGTGGCGCTGGAGCCCGAGGTGATCATCATCACGTCCATGACCCGAGGGCAGGACTTCGAGCCGGTGCGGGACGATTGGAACCAGTGGAAAAACCTTCCGGCGGTTCGCCAGCAACGCATCCATATCGTGGAATCCGACCTCTTCGACCGACCCTCGCCACGCCTGGTCGAAGGCCTTGAGCTGCTTTCCCGGCTTATTCATCCGGAGTTGTGGTGACGGCACCGTCAGTTCCCAGACGTATTCTGACCATTACCACGGTCCTTGCGCTCTTCCTGGGGATCAGTATCTACCTGGGGCTTTCCATCGGTTCGACGGGACAGCACCTGAGGGAAGTGTTCGCGCTGCTGAGCGGTTATGGGGACGCGGATCCGACGCTGGCCAATATCGTCTGGCGGCTTCGCCTGCCGCGCGTGCTGCTGGCGAGCCTGGCCGGGGCCACGCTTTCGCTGGGAGGACTCGTCTTTCAGGCAATTCTGCGCAATCCTCTCGCGGAACCCTACATCCTCGGCATCTCCGGCGGGGCGGCCATCGGCGCGATCATCGGCATCCTGCTGGGGCTGTCGCGGTTTCCCGGCGTCGCTTTGTTCGCCTTTGGCGGCTGCATGGTCACCCTCTTCCTGGTTATCGTCATCGCCTCCGTGAGACTGTCCCTCAAGCAGGACTCTTTGATTCTGGCCGGAGTCATGGTCAACGCCTTCTGCTCCTCGGTCATCATGTTTCTCCTCTCCCTCACCCAGGACGCCCGCCTGCATAATATCCTCTTCTGGCTCATGGGAGACCTCTCCCTCTCCGATGCCAGGCAAACCCTCATCCTGGCGGCTTCCCTCCTGCCCTGCTTTGTGCTGCTCTTGGTCATGGCGCGCCCCATGAATCTGCTCCTCCTGGGCGAGGAAATGGCAGCCAGCATGGGGGTGAATGTGCGGTGGGTGTCCCTGGTGCTGGTGGTGGTGAGCTCCTTCATGGTGAGCGCGACGGTCTGCCAGTCCGGGCTGCTGGGCTTCGTCGGTCTGGTCACCCCCCATCTGCTGCGGCTCCTCTTCGGACCGGACCATCGCGTGCTGGTGCCCGCCTGCGTTCTTGGCGGCGGCGCCTATCTGGTATGGTGCGATCTCCTCGCCCGCTACCTCCCCGCACAGGGGGAAATGCCCGTAGGCGTGATCACGGCCATCATCGGCGCACCCCTTTTCATCTTCCTGCTCCAGCGGTCCAAGCGATGAAGCCCGCCCTGGTCCTCGAACACCTGCAGCTCACGTACGGCCGCCAGCGGGTCCTCCATGACGTCTCGGTGACAGTGGATGAAGGTGAATTTTTCATCATCATCGGGCCCAATGGCTCAGGCAAAACCAGCCTGGTAAAGGTCATGTCCGGCGCTGTCAGAGCCGGTCAGGGGCAGGTGCGGATTTTCGGACGCCCGCTCGGCAGCTACTCGGGCCGGTCCCTGGCCCGCCTGGTAGCGGTGGTGCCTCAGATCGTGCCGGTGGATATTCCCTTTACCGTGGCCGAAGTGGTGCTCATGGGGCGTTCTCCCCATCTACCCTGGCTGGCACTGGAAAGCCAGCAGGACCGGGAGTTTGCCCAGCGGGCCATGCATTTCACCAGGGTGGTGGCGCTGGCCGGGCGCAAGCTCGATCAGCTGAGCGCGGGCGAGCGCCAGCGCGTTCTCATCGCCCGCGCCATCTGTCAGCAACCACGTCTCCTGGTCCTTGATGAACCCACGTCGGCGCTCGATCTCGCCCATCAGGTCCAGATCATGGACCTCCTCGAACAGCTTCGCCACGAGGAAGGCATCACCGTTGTCATGGTTTCCCACGACCTCAACCTCGCCGCCCTCTACGCCGACCGCCTGCTGCTCATGAAACAGGGGCACGTCGTCAGCCTGGGGGAACCCGGCGAGGTGCTCACCTTTGACACCCTCGAGCAGGCCTACGGCTGCGTGCTCCTGGTAGACGAGAACCCGCTCAAGAAAGTGCCCCGCGTTACCCTGGTGCCCAAAAAACTGCAGACGGCTGAGACTACCAGATAGTGACCCCGCAGTCGTATTCAGCCGCTTCGTCGGGAGAGTTTTCCGGGAAGAATGCTGATCAGACCGCCGAGCATGACTGATCCCAGGATGACTTCGACGCTGACGACGAAGGCTGCTGAGGTTCGCCTTACGCAAACGGGCATAAGGCAGCATGGACATGGCCGAACTCCAGGTCCCATATGTTCTGACGTCACGACCAAGCCGACCAGCACGCTGAGGCAATGGCAGATGCGCGGCGATACCGGGAGTCTCATAAGGTCTGGTTGAGAAGATCCTTGCCGTTACGGTGTGCTCGTTGAGGGCGACAAGCTCTTTGGCAATGTCTGGACTACTGCCGGTGTGGTGACCTTCCGGATGGCAGTGTTCTCTCTGGGGGGGGCCGCAGCCCCCCGGTTTGGCCTGGGATCGGCTATTTCTTCTTGCCCTTCTTGACGTTCAAGCTGTCTTTGAACGCTTTGCCAGCGGTGAATCTCACTGCCTTCTTGGCGGGTATTTTCAGTTTCTTGCCAGTCCTGGGATTACGTCCTTCTCGCGCCGTGCGCTGGACCATCTTGAAACTCCCAAACCCGATAAAAGTCACTGCCTCCCCAGCACAAACCGCTTCTTTGATGGAAGCAAGAGTGGCTTCTACTGCTGCGGCTGCTGTCTTTTTGGTGATCTCAAGCTCCTTGGCAACCTTGTCCACGAGTTCCGTCTTCGTCATGTTCCACTCCTTTCGTTGAGGTTAAGTTGAAATAACAGCAACACGGTACTACTCTAAAAATATCTCAAAGGCAGTCTGTTATGAACAATCAGCCAGCATAGTAATCGTGGAACATTCATAAGAACGAGCCCATGTGGGTTTACACTTTTATTGGAAACATTAAAGAATCGGATAAGTCAAGCAGAATTATAGTTATTATTCAAAGGAGTGATGATCACCCGCCGGGGCTTGCTGCTACCGGGTGAGGAGAGATGGGCCGTGGGGACCATGGGCTCGGTAGTTCGCAGTCGCCCGCTCGATGCTCGTAGTGGCATAACAGTAGACACAGCCACAAGGGCAAGATTCGTACATGCCAAGGTCTTTGCTCTCGACACAGCCGCATGGCTTTCGCTGGCAGCTGTCTTTCCTGAGCCCGAGACTCAGCCCGAAGGTCTTCTCGATCAGCCCATCATCGATGCACTTCCCAGGAGCTATGCCGGCCAGCTCGAGTTCGTCGGCACAGCTCTGGATTGCGATCTCATTCTGAGCGGCTGTTTCGGCAAGAGGACCCATCAACCCGGCTAAGTCATGCGGTTCCAAAAGCTTGATACCATGCTTTTCAAGTGCTTTGACGCGGTGTCGGATCTTTCGATACAGGTGAGCTACACTGATGATGGCTCTTCTCGTGTGTCCTTTCAGGGCACTCGCGATGTCCTGAAAGGTCCTCCGGTGGAAATCACAGCCGGTGATGGTGGTGAGGAAGATCGGATCATATCGCCAAATGACTCGATCCGGGCCAATACGCCGCGAAAGCGCCTGGAAGGTCTCAACCGCCGCATCCACCGGGACCGTACCGGGATCAATCGCGCGCGGGTTCGCCATGAGGGTGAACAAGAAATAGTAAGGGTATCCCCGATCATCCAGTTCCGAGAGGTATGGGAAAAGCGGACGGGGGTTGCGAGTCCAGAACACGATCACCGTAACGTCTTCCCGTATGAGTGACACCCGGGAGATCTGGCTGGCATCAAAAGGATTTGGAACCAGGCAATAGCCGGCTCGAATTCGGTTCATGAACCACTGTGCATAGAAGGCTGGGATATCTGTCCTTCGACTGACGCTGATAATCACATCCAAGGCCTTTGCCATTGAGGACCCTCCAATCCTTATGGTAGGGTGATTCGAAGGTGGTCACAAGCCGCAAGGAGAGGCAGCCCGAAGAGACCCCAATCAGAATAACCTCGAAGGTCCAGGGAGTAGCATGGATATTGAAACCAAGGCAAAGAAACTTCTGGAACTTTACCAGAGCTTTGAAGAAAAGGCCCGTGATTATCGTGAAGCGGCGGTGTGCACCGTTGGCTGCGCTGATTGCTGCATCAACGTTGGCAACGTGGATGCCGTCACCCTTGAAGGTTGGCTCATTCGGCAACACCTGCAAGGCATGGAGCGTCGCGGGCGTCTCCACCTGGAGAAGCTGATTGAAGAGAACGCCCGGGAGAAAAGCACGTCCCGTTACGCCCGCTGCGCCTTTCTTCAGGACAATCTGAGCTGCGCCATTTATCCGGTGCGGCCCTTCAGTTGCCGGCGCTTGTATTCACTGGTACGCTGCGGGGAAAACGGTCCTACCGTACATCGTCAGGTGTGGCACCTGGCTGACCAGACCATCGCCGCCATTCAGGAACTCGATGGTAATGGATGTTTTGGGCACCTCAGCCACATTCTGATGCTTCTCCGGGGACCCCGGTTTCGCCAGCGTTATCTCAACGGCGACAGCCCCAGTTTCCCGGACTCATCCCAATACACTCATTGAGGATGAAGACCGGCGTTCGCCAGGAGGCGGTCAGAATTCTGGATTCCCGCCAAAAACGGGCGGGAATGACCGTACGGCAGGCACTCAACCGTCATGCCCGCATGCTTGAAGACTCCGCGCATTCCCTGGGGACTATCCACACCCGTAACGGAGCGAACAAACGACGCAACAGCAGGGTCAGCAGGCCCGTACCGCACCCAAACCCGAGGAGGCAATGGGCCAAGTCTTCCTCTAGTACCCCAGGTTCTCGCCAACCAGTTTTACATGAATGCGATCTTTGACCATATGCCCCTCAATGATGCTCCACATGTTGCAGATCCGCTGAGGCGCTTTGCAGTCACTGCATAACCCTGTCTCGCCACAGGGGTTTTTGAAACCGATGCGCATGACGTTCACCGGTGCGGCATAGTGCTTGACCCTTGCCATGGCCGTTTCCAGGTCAGGAGCAACCTTATTCATGCCGAC
>CAZDKX010000130.1:3690-12493 GCA_964505935.1 uncultured Syntrophobacteraceae bacterium | reverse complement strand
TGCCGCTTTTGATGCCTGCTTGATCCTCAATAATGATACCCTGGTTCCGCCCGGTACTGTCAGTCTCCTGCAGAAAGGGCTCCTGGAAGGAGACTTTGGCCTTGTAGCTCCCACCATCTATAATTACCCGGAGACCGATTCGATCTGGTCGAACGGCAACGCTTACCATCGTTTCACCGGCCTGATCTCTCATCATCCATTGCTGATGCCCGGTAATCTCTACTATCTGACCGGCTGTTGTCTGCTGATCCGCAGGGTAGTGTTCGAGAGGATTGGCCTGCTGGACGAGAGTTTCTTCATGTATGGCGAAGACGTGGAGTTTTGCTTTCGCGCCGCCAGGCAGGGTCTGAAATACGGAGTCGTGCCTGCAGCAAAGATTTTCCATAAAGGGAGCGGGTCTTCACAGAACAACTCGTTGTTTTATGAGTATCACCTCAACCGGGCCCATCTGCTCCTCTGTGAACGCCTGGCTCGCACGCCCCTGGAGGCGAGATTGTGCGGTCTTTCGAAGATGGCGGTGATTTGTCTGCGGGCGTTTTGGCGCGTGTTCCGTTATGGTAATCTGAACTCATTGCGGGGATTCCGTAAGTCGGTTGCGGAATTCCTCCGTGGCGAGAAGGGCATGGGCAGGAGTGCCCGGTGAAGGAGAGATCATCGAAATTGGAGCGGGGTTCGGAATCCGCGAAAGGCAAGCCTTCGGCATGCGGGCGGAGGAAATGGAAAAGGGTTTTCCGGCACTGAGATGAGTCGCGCCGATACCATCCTCAGCCCCATGGCGACGGGCAATGGGGCCCATGTCCTCCACAAGCTGATCGAAAGTCGGCTGGCTGGCTACCGCGTGGTGGATTATTCCCCCTGGCTCACCCTGTTTCCGCCGCTGCTTTTCAGCGTGCTTGGCAACATCCGGGGCCGGCTGGTTCATACCACTCCCGACTACGGCCTCTTTTTTCATCGGCCCCCGACCCCTCTGGTGCTGACCATCCACCACTACATGGGTGATGCGGCAATCCGGCCTTTCAGCAGTTTCCTGCAGCAGATCCATTATGCGACCGATCTGAAATGGTTCATCCGCAAGTCCCTCCGCCTGGCGACGGTATTGACCAGCGTCAGTCGCTATTCCGCTCGGCACACTCAGGAGGAACTGAAGCTGACGAGGCCCATCCGGATCATCTACAACGGGGTGGACGAGAAACGGTTCTTCCCCGCCGGCAAGAGGCCTCCCTCCCCGGTGGTGCGGGTGCTCTTCAGCGGCAACCTTACCCGACGAAAAGGCGCCCAATGGCTGCCGGCCATCGCGGCAGGCCTGAAGCCGGAGATTGTCATCCACTACACCTCGGGACTCCGGCGCTCGCAGTTGCGCCCGCAGGCTCCCAACCTCGTCGATCTCGGACGAGTGGCCTGGCAGGAGATGCCGGAGCTTTACCGGGCGTTCGACATTCTCCTCTCCCCGACGGTCAGGGAAGGATTTGGCCTGGCCATCGCGGAGGCCATGGCGTCCGGCCTGCCGGTGGTTGCCAGCAATTGCTCTGCCGTCCCCGAGCTCATTGATGAAGGCGTGGGCGGGTTGCTATGCCCGGTGGGCGATACGAAAGCTTTTGCCGAAAGCATCAATCACCTGGCGCAGGCGCCGGAGCTCCGGCGCCGGATGGGCGAGCACAATCGCGAAAAAATCGAGAGCCTGTTCACCCTCGAGCGAATGGTCGCATCATACCGGCAATTATTCGAGTCCTTGCTATGACCCGAGTCTATCCACTCTGATGATGGTTCTCGAAAAAAGCTTGGAAGGAATTCAGCCGGCCCGTTTCTCGGGGCCGGCTTCGATGATGGCGCAGCAGGCTCGGGATTGGGAAAGGGAAGGGGAGGTGTCGCGGTGAGCTCAGGAGAGGAACTTCTTCTTCAGGTCTTCCCAGGGGGCAAAGAGCCCGAGCAGGACCCCTGAAATCAAATAGAGAGCCACAAGGGAACCGGGAAAAGTCACAAAGAGGAAGGCATAGACGGGAAAGAGCACAGCAAAAGACAACGCCAGTTTGACCCCCATCTCCACACACTTGCATTTTTGATCTTGTTTTTCGTCCATTGGTTCACTCCGTTTCGTTATGCGTTCTGCTCAAAGCTTGTGTCTCTGAATGCTGCAAGGCGCATTGAGTCACGTTCTCCGCGGTACTTCGGAGGCAACTTAAGCGAGTCCGAGGCTTTTTGCAAGGGGAATGGTTTAGAACTTCCCGCACTGAGTGCATTTTCACAAACGCTTTTTTTCCGCAAAAACGGTTGCGATTCATGGAAAAATCATTTAAAAGCTAACTTTCTTGCAAGACTCTCCAAGTTCCCCTGCTGTTTCTGGTGCACTGCCTGGTTGCTATCTCCCGATCCCCAAGCGCATAGCAGAGTGATTCCACGGGTACAGTCTGGACTGGCGGTGAGCGGTTCTAATGCTTGGAGTTTCCATCTGTTACCGACGGCAGGCGGCGGAGGTCAGCGGCCCGTCCGGGATAGGCAGCCTTGAGGTAATCGCCTTTGACTTCCGTTTTCTGTTGTTGGTTTACGGTAAAGGTGGTGGTTTGGATATTTCTTCGTACAGCTTAGGAGGACAAGCATGGCAAAGGCAGTAACGCAAAGTATTCTGGTGGTCGGCGGCGGCATGAGTGGTCTCTCAGCCGCCATCGAAGCAGCAGAAGCGGGCCACGAAGTCTATCTCGTGGAAAAGAACCCCTACCTCGGGGGACGGGTGGCTCAGCTTCATCAGTACTTTCCAAAGTTGTGCCCGCCGTCCTGCGGTCTGGAAATCAACTTCAGGCGCATCAAGAACAATCCCAAAATTCACGTTTTCACGCAGGCCGAAGTGACGTCCATCGGGGGCAGCGAGGGGGACTGGGATGTTTCCATCACCCTGAATCCCCGCTACGTCAATGAAAAGTGCACCGCCTGCAATAAGTGCAACGAAGCCTGCACCATGGAAATTGACAACCCGTTCAACTACAACATGGACAAGATCAAAGCCGCTTATCTGCCCCACGACATGGCGTTCCCTCTGCGCTACGTGCTCGACCCGGCGCTGGTGAAAAGCAAAGAGGCCCAGAAGGTCAAGGAAGCCTGCCCCTACAACGCCATCGAGCTCGACATGCAACCCCAGACCCTCAAGATGACCGTCGGGTCGATTGTCTGGGCGACGGGGTGGCAGCCTTATGATGCAGCCAAGCTCGATACTTACGGCTTCGGCACCTATCCCAACGTCATCACCAACGTGATGATGGAGCGTCTCGCTTCGTTTACCGGCCCCACCCAGGGCAAAATCCTGCGCCCCTCCGACGGGAAGCCGCCGCAAACCATCGCTTTCATCCAGTGCGCCGGCTCGCGGGATGAAAACCATCTGCCCTACTGTTCCTCCATCTGCTGCATGGCGTCCCTCAAACAGACCACCTATATCCGCGAACAGTATCCGGACGCCAAGATGACCATCTTCTTCATCGATATCCGGGCTATCGACCGCCTGGAAGACTTCTTCCGGATGGTGAAGGAAGATCCCAACGTCACCTTCTTCAAAGGCAAGGTGGCCAAGATCGAAGAGGATCCCGCAACCCATAATCTCACCCTGCGGGTCGAAGACACCACCAGCATGTCTCTCCAAGAGGTCCCGGTGGAACTGGTGGTACTGGCCACGGGAATGCAGCCCAATACGGCGCAGACTCCCATTCCCACGACGGTCCCCTACGATGATTACGGATTCGTTGCTTCGCAGGCCGCCCGTGCGGGCCTCTTTGCTGCCGGCTGTATCCGAACCCCAGGCGGCGTTTCAGAATCCGTGCAGGACGGCACCGCCGCAGCACTCAAGGCCATCCAGTCCCTTGTCAGGAGGTAAGCTTAATGGAAACGAAGGTCGCAGTTTATATTTGTACGGGATGTGGCATTGGCGAGGCGCTCAATATCGAGGCGCTCAGCAAGGTAGCCACCAAAGACTGTAAAGCACCCATCTGCCGCAACCATCCCAACCTGTGCAGCCAGGAGGGGGTTAAGCTTATCCAGGATGATATTGCCAACGAGGGTGCCAACCAGGTGGTGATCGCCGCGTGCTCCTCACGCGTCATGTACGATGTTTTCAAATTCGACGGCTGCGTTATGGAACGGACCAACCTCCGCGAGCAGGTGGTCTGGTGCCAGCCTCCCGGCGAGGAAGACACCCAGATGATGGCCGAAGATTACGTCCGCATGGGCGTGGCCAAGGTGAAGAAAATGGAACCGCTCGAGCCCTACAAGCCGGAACAGGAGATGTCAAAAGACATCCTGGTCGTCGGCGGCGGGCTGGCCGGCCTGACAGCCGCTCTGGAAGCTTCCAGGGCGGGTCATCAGGTGGTGCTGGTGGAAAAAGAAGCGGAGCTCGGCGGGTTCCAGAAGAAAGTTGCGCAAAAGGTCACCTTTCCCTACAAGGAAGTGCAGCCCAACGACCTGGCGCGGTTGATTGAGGCCGTCAACCAGGACAGCAGCATCAAGGTATATACCGGAGCGAAGGTCGCGAAGATCTCCGGGGGCCCCTGCCTGTTCACGGCGACCATCCAGCAGAACGGGACCACCGCCGAACATCACCTGGGCGCCGTGGTGCTGGCCGCCGGCTGGCAGCCCTATGATCCCACCAAGCTTGACCGCAAGCTCGGTTATGGGGCTTCTCCCAATGTCATCACCAACGCTCAGTTTGAAGAGCTGTTCAAGGCGAGTCCGATTACCCGACCGAGCGACAGCGGGGCCGTCAAAACCGCGGCTTTTCTCCAATGTGCCGGTCAGCGGGACCCCGAACATCTGCCCTATTGCTCCTCCGTCTGCTGTTTCACGGCGCTCAAGCAGGCCGTGCAGATCAAGCAGCAGGACCCTGATGCCAATGTCTTCGTGGTTTACAAGGAACTGCGGACCCCGGGCCAGGGCGAGGACTTTTATCGCAAAGCGCAACAGGAAGGGGTTACCTTCATTCGCTGCCAGGACCCCGAGGTGCTGGTCAGCGGCGGCCAACTGGCGGTTGAAGGCCTTGACGAACTGATGGGTGAAAAGGTTGTCCTCGAAAAGGTCGATCTGGTGGTACTGGCCACCGGCATGGTCCCGGCCACCGCTTTCGGCGAAGATTTCAAGGCGCCGGCGCCCAAGGAAGGGGAAGAACCCAAAAAAGAGGAGGAGGAAGTCAAGGTCCCGGCAGACGCCATCCTGGTTTCGGACATTCTTAATCTGGAATACCGCCAGGGTCCGGAACTCCCAGGGCTCCGTTACGGCTTCCCCGATTCGCACTATATCTGCTTCCCCTATGAAAGCCGGCGTACCGGCATCTACGCCGCCGGCTGTGTCCGCCGTCCCATGGGGTCTGCCAACGCGGTGGAAGATGCGGCGGGAGCGGCCATGAAGGCGATTCAGTGCGTGGAGCTTACCAGTCAGGGCAAGGCGGTCCACCCGCGCGCCGGGGATGAGAGCTATCCCGAGTTCTTCATGCAGCGCTGCACCCAGTGTAAGCGGTGTACCGAAGAATGTCCCTTTGGGGCGATCAACGAAGACGAGAAGGCCAACCCGCTGCCTCAGCCGACCCGCTGTCGCCGCTGCAGTGTCTGCATGGGGGCCTGCCCCGAACGCATTATCTCGTTCAAGAATTACTCCGTTCCCATGATCGGCGATATGATCAAGTCGATCAATGTCCCCGAAGAATATGACGAAAAACCGCGAATCATCATCTTCGCGTGTGAAAACGATGCCTATCCGGCCCTCGACATGGTCGGGATGCGGCGGATGACCTACAACGCCTGGGTGAGGGTCATTCCGGTGCGCTGCCTGGGTTCGCTCAACCTGGTCTGGATTGCCGACAGCCTCTCCAAGGGCATTGACGGCGTGTTCCTGTTGGGATGCCGCCATGGTGACAATTATCAATGCCATTTCATGAAAGGCTCGGAACTGGCCGAAATCCGCCTCAGCAAGGTCAAGGAAACCCTCGACCGCCTGAGACTGGAATCCGATCGCGTCCGGTTCGAAATGGTATCCATTGTCGACTACAACACCCTGCCGGCGCTTCTCGACGAGTTCGCCGCGAAGCTGGAAGAGGTTGGTCCGAACCCCTACAAGGGCTACTAAGAACCGAAGATGCAGGAGATGGTGGCATGAGTAACAAGATAGATCCAAATTTGATGAAGGACCTCGAGCATTTCGGGCTGAAGGACGCCAAGAAGTGCTACCATTGCGGGAACTGCACGGCAATCTGCCCGCTCTCCACCCCGGAGAATCAGTTCCCCAGAAAGTTTGTACGATACATCCAGCTGGGACAGAAGGACAAGATTCTCCAGGCCCCGGAACCATGGCTCTGTTACTACTGTGGGGACTGCTCCACGGCATGTCCCCGCGGCGCCGACCCCGGTGAGACCATGATGGTCGCTCGCCGCTACCTCACCTCGCTCTACGACTGGACCGGTTTTGCTCGGAAGTTCTATACCTCGGAACGCTTCGAGATCATCGCCATTGTCATTGTGGGCCTGCTGGTCGGCCTTGGCCTGCTGGTTTTCAACACCGGCAAACCCGACTGGCAGCATGCTTCCATCAACTCTCTCTGGCCGGCGGAAAATATCGAAATCGCCGACCTTGTCATGGCGGCGATTCTCTCCTTCCTGCTTCTCAGCAATACCTTTCGCTGCTTCCTCAATGTGATGGGGGATATGGCCTTCAAGATTCCCTTCAAATACTACCGGACGCAGGCGAAGGACCTGCTCGTCAACTTCCTTACCCAGAAGAAATTCGGTGAATGCACCGATAAGAAACAGTGGTTCGTCCACCTCATGATCATGACCGGTTATTCCTCGGTCTTCCTGCTGGTGGTGGTCTTCCTCCGCTGGTTCCAGAGGGATCAGGAGATATATTCCATCTGGCATCCGGTGCGCCTGGTCGGCTACTATGCGACCTTCGCCATCATGTACGGCACGACGTATGCCATCATCGGCCGTCTCAAGAAGAGCAAGCCGCCCTACAAGAATTCTCACCCGACCGACTGGATGTTCCTGATCCTGCTCCAGCTCACCACCATGACCGGCATTTTCATCCACTTCACCCGGCTTCTCGACTGGCCCTTCATGACGTACTTCCTGTACGTGATCCACATGATGGTGGCCATCCCCATGCTGGTGCTCGAAGTCCCCTTCGCCAAGTGGGCGCACCTGGCCTATCGCCCGGTCGTGCTCTTCCTGCTGAAGGTGAAGGAGCAGTTTAACAAGGAAGAGCAGCAGGCGGCGCCGGCCCCGGCCGTCTCGGCGTAGGAAAGGGCCTGAATGGCTGTGCTGACTGGGATTTCTATCCACGAAGTCACACGAAGGTACACGAAGAATCGCGAAGGTCTGTGAAGTTGGGGAGGGGGTTGGCCCCTCCCCCACGGCACCCGAAGCAGGCTCTATTTATGGGGCGGGCAGGAAGCCCAGCCTTTGCGACATTCTCAGAAAAAGGGCGCACCGTCGTGCGCCCTTGCTACATGCGTTCATCCATCGTCCCCGCATAGCCGGTCAACTCGACATACCCCACCCCCGTGATGGTTTTTCCCGCAAACGTGCCGCTTGCGGCGACACACCCTTCCCAGTAAGTGATATTGGTCGTCTCGGGAGTCAGCATTTCCTGATCGGCGAGCTTGGGCTGGACGTTTAAATCGAGTTGGGCCGAGGCAACCTGCAGTCGCCAGCGGGAGGGGTAGACGGCCCCGCTTCGAGGGCTTTGCCAATGGTCCAGGACGGCTGCCTTGATGTCGTCATGAGCGACATGCCTTGCCTTGCCGGATGCATCCACGAGAGTTCCGCTCGATACTTCATGGAGCGATCCGTCCTTCCTCCGCAGCAGATAGATCATGAGCTCCGAGTCGTCTGAGAGCTGCACGCTGAACCAGTCCCACCCCGCAAGGTCCGACTCGAGGGGCGCCGAACTGAATTCGTGGTCCATCCAGGCGGTGCCCTGAACGGAATACGTTCTCCCGCCAAGGGACAGTGCCCCGTCGGCCTCGAGGCGCGTGAGGGAGTAGTAACGGCTGGCGCTTTCCGGCGCCGCCCCTTTGCGGCTGTAGCCATCATTGCCATGAAGGACGGGCGCCTTCACGGAAGTCAAGCCCAACTGGAACCCGAAGCCTTCAGCGTCCGCTTCCAGCCTGTGTCCACTCCCTTCCCAACGGCTCGCCCAGTTCTTTACGTAGACCCTGGTGATACCGTTTTCTTGAGACGCCCCGGCCAGACCCGACATTTCCCGGGAGATTTGTTCGGCGTGGTGGAACCGCTTGCCGCTGATATCGCTCAGCGCTGCATGCGCGATGAAGATTTGCTGGGTGCGCCAGGCGGAAGCAGGCTTGGGCCAATCTCCCTCTGCACCCGGGGGGCTGATCTGGCGGCGGAAGAAAGTCAACTGGAAGCCATACTCATGACCCTCCGCCGAGTGCAGGTTTCCGGTATAATACCACCATTCGGTGCGAAAACCCGGATGTGGCCCGTGATCCGCGGGAAACTCGAGATGGCACGGTCCGCTAATCGCGTGGTAAGGCCCTTCTTTGGCATGCGAAGCAAATGGCCCTCCCAAAGCCACCCAGAAAACAAATATCGAATATCCAACCAGAAATTTCCAATGATGAAGTGATGTTCCCATCGGCGAGGATAAGTCGACGAATGTGGGAGAATCCTTTCCCTTCATCATTCTGCGGTTTATTGTTCGATATTTTGCGGTTCGCATTTCAGTGTTCGATATTCTGCGGTTCGCTTTTCCCTGTTCGCTTTCCAATATTCGCATCACTTTGCTGCCCTCACGCCTCGCGCCTTACTCCTTACTCCTC
>CAZDKX010000130.1:0-3590 GCA_964505935.1 uncultured Syntrophobacteraceae bacterium | reverse complement strand
CCTTACTCCTCACGCCTTACTCCTTACTCCTCACGCCTCACCCTTCCCGCAGCACCCTGGCCGGTGCCGTCCGAAAGATGAGCTGACCGGAAGGCAGGGCCGACAGGAGGGCCGTCCCCAGAATCAGGGGCAAGGCCAGCGCCAGGGCGGGCCAGTCCACGGTATAGAGGAAAGTCCAGCCGAAGGACTGGCGATTGATCACAAAGATCAGCAAATAGGAGAGCGCAAAGCCGCATGCGAGCCCCAGCATCTCACCGGTAAAAACCATGAGCAGCGCTTCCCAGAGAATCATCAGCCGGACCTGGCCGCGAGCACCCCCGCAGGCGAGGATGGTGAGGAACTGGCGGGTGCGGTCAAGCACCAGGACGGTCAAGGTGCTGGTAATGCCGAGCGTGGCGACGGCCAGCGCAATGAGCAGCAGCACGGTCGTGATGGCAAACGTCTCGTCGAAGATTCTCAAGATCATCTGGCGCAGGTCGTGGCCCAGGGTCAGCTCCACTCCCGCCTGGAAATGGCCCAGAGCTGCGAACAATTCGGCGCGCAAGGCATTTGCGGCTTCATCCCCGCCGGGGTGCGGGTCGGTGAAGTTGAACCGCACGCCGCTCCACGAGGTATCCCCCGAGAGCTCCTGGAAATGGCGCATGGAGTAATAGACGGCTCCGCCCTGACTGCGATAGTCGCGAAAGATCCCGAGGACGGGCACGTCCAGCCGCGCCGTGCCGATCTGGGCCTGAAAGCGTTTGCCGACGCCAACTCCCGTTTGATTGGCAAAGACCTCCGAGACAATGACCCCCCGGCCCGCCTCGAGCAGCGGCATCATGTGTTGCAGCTTCCCGGCAATGAAGAGGAACTGGGCATACTTCATAAAACCCTTGAAATCCGTCGCTTCGAACTGATAGGGCACCATGTCATAGTGGAGATAGATGCGGCGATAGGGGAGGATGACGGCCTTTCGCGAGAAGCTCTTGACGGTATTCACGATTTCTGGAGCCAGCGTATCCCGATACTGATTGACGGATGCCAGCTTCGGGCGAAGGTAAAGATCGCCGCTGATGGTCTGAGTAAGCCAGAGCTCCACCGTCTTCTTGAAGCTGTGGACCATGATCACCAAGGCGACAAAAAGGGCCGTAGCCGTGATCAGCGCCCCCACCGAAATGGCGATGCGCGTCCCGGCGTCCCGAATATGGCGCCCCCCGAGATAAGCCGGTTCGCCGGCAACCCGTCTGAGCAGGGGGGGCAGCAGGTTGCCGAGGCGCTGCAGCACCCAGGGCGAGACGAGGGAGAAACCGGCAAAGAGGAAAAAGGTTGCCACATAACCGGAAAGAGGAACGCCATCGAGGGCGGGCAAGCAACCGAGGGGCCAGACCAGAACGACGAGGGCGATCCCGCAGCAGGCAAGGCGTTTGACCGCATTGGCGGGTCTGAGAGGATAGTCTTGTGCCAGGAGCACCTCGCGGGGGGCCACCTGCATGGCTTCATGGGCCGGCTGCCAGGCGGCGAGGAGCGACACCAGGAGCGTAGTCAGCAAAGAAAGAAGGACTTCGGCAGGATCCAGGACCAGTTGATTCACCTCCACCCGGACGAAAAGGGTCGAGATGGTGCTGCTGACATGACCCAGCAGATGCTTGACCATGAACGAGCCGAGCGGGATGGCCAGGAGCCAGCCGAAGCAGCCGAAGAACGCTCCTTCCGCAAGAAAGAGGAGAAAAACCAGGCGCGGTGAAGCGCCCAGCGAGCGTAAAACGGCGAGCTCCTTGCGTCGTGAAATGGCATGGAGCGAAATGAGGCTGTAGATCAGGAACATTCCTACAAAGAGTGAGACGAAGCTCAGTACGGAGAGATTGAGTTGATAGGAACGCACCATCAACCTGCCGCTCTCCTTGAAGTCCGAGGGCTGTTCAAGCGTGACGCCGGGCGGCAGCGACGCTCTGATTTGCGCCGCGCCATCCGAGGCAGCGGCAGGCTTCAGGAGGATGTCGAGGCGGTCAACGGAACCGTGCGTCCCGGTAAACTCCTGAAACGTGGCCATGTCGGTCACCGCGAGCTTCCCGCCCTCGACCAACGCCGGCCCCTCGCCAGCCAGTCGGCCCAGCACCCGAAAGACTTTTCTGCCGTGTGGATGGACCAACGGCACGTCAGGGCGATCCTGCAAGTGCAGGGAGTTGCAAAGCTGCTCGCCGGCAATCAGGGTGAAGGGTCCCGCCATGAGGTCGAGCCAGGGTGATGGCGCATTGCGGATGTCGGATGTCGGATGTCGAATGTCAGGGAGCTGCTGGGAAGGCGAAGCCTGCGAAGCAGGAGGGGTTGCCTGCCAGGTTCTAAGCGAGCGGTCGAGGATCGGGTCAAGGCCGATCAGGAGGAATGGTTCGGAAGCCTCTTCACCGATTTGCACGTAAGTGGTGGAGAGCGGTGAGACCGCCTGTACCGCCGGGTGCCTGATCAGGCCGGCAATGAGACTCTCCGGCACGCGTCCGCCGGGGCAAAGCACGGTATAGTCGGACTTCCCCGAAAGGGCGTCAACGCTTCTTGTAAAGGAGTCCAAAGAGGCGTCGACCGCCAGCCGAACACTGGTGAAGACGGCGGCCCCGAGGCCTATCCCGACCAGTACTGCCAGGGTCCTCCAGAGACGGGCCCGCAGCTGCCGGAAGCCAAACCAGATCCAAAGGCGGATGAAGAAGGTCAAGCCAGTGATACGCATTCGATGATCACACCGTCTTTGAGACAGATGGTGGTAGTCGCCAGGGCATCGGCAAGATCGCTGTGAGTGGCGATGATGACGGTGGTCCCAAGCTCGCGGTTGGCGGTGCCGAGGAGCTCCATGACCATCGCTCCGTTATGGCTGTCGAGGTTGCCCGTCGGTTCGTCGGCGAGGATGATGGCCGGCTCGTTGATCAGGGCTCGAGCAATGGCTGTGCGCTGCATTTCCCCCCCGGAAAGCTGGGCCGGCAGGTGGTGAAGGCGCGGCATCAGGCCGAGCCAGGCCAGCAACTCACGGGCCTTGGCGACGGCTGCCGAAAACGGCCGCCCCGCCAGCAGGGCGGGAAGGGACACATTTTCCAGGACGGTGAGCGTTGGCAGGAGATTGAAGGTTTGGAAGACCACCCCAACGATCTCCCGACGGTAGTGGGTGAGCTCTTTGGGCGTCGCTTCCTGCAGACTCCGGCCCGCCACCACCAACTCTCCGCAGGTCGCCTTGTCAAGACCTGCCAGCAGCGCCAGGAGGGTGCTTTTACCCGAACCACTGTTGCCTTTCAAGACCACCAGCTCACCCCGCGGGATGCGAAGATCGACGCTCTTGATCCCCACTACTTCAGCGCCGCCCAGTTGATAAGTCCGGGTCAGTCCTTTCGCCTTGATTTGAACCTCCGGGTTGGAAACCGGAGGCTGGAGACGGGGTCCGGGACACTTTGCGCCGGGAGGCTGCCCTTGGGATTTCATTGCTCAACCCTGTTGCTGGAAATCATGCAGGTGACCATTTTCGGTGGCCGTTGTCTCTGTAGGTTGGGTTGAGTGCAACGAAACCCAACAAGTCCTTTTCTACCTTTCTGTTTTGGAGGATGCAAGAGCCACAGGTTCTGTGGTAAGGAAAG
>CAZDKX010000129.1:0-12505 GCA_964505935.1 uncultured Syntrophobacteraceae bacterium | reverse complement strand
AGATCGGGGCCGATCATCTCGCTCTCCTGACCGCGAAACCCGCCTGAGTGAGCATGGAGCGGAGGTCCAGCAGATGTGCGGATCCCACCAGTACCGCACAGCGGCCCCGCTCCAAAAAAGGCCGCATCCGTTCCAGGAAGACGGTGTCGCGGCGATTGATGACCCATTCGGTGCGGGTGGGAAATTCGATGCTGGTGCCCATCATGCGCTCGAGGTCCCCCTTCAGATAGGCCCGCGCATTGCGTTTCAAGTAGCGGTGCCAGTGCCGGCAGCGGCGAAAGAAATTGACGATGCGGGAAAGGGGGATGCTCTCAAGGGTCTCGAGCTGTTCCGCAATGGTCTCCATGCCCCGCACCGCCTTTCCCATCTCCTGGGCCAGGTGCCACGCCTCGAGGTCCACCGAATAACGCCAGTCGTGACGGGCCAGAAAACTGGTCCAAAGGGAAAAAAAGGCCATCCAGGGGCGGGTTTCAGCCAGGAAATAGCGCACATCCGGGGCGTCTTTGAAAGCGAATCCCAAGAGGCGTGCCCAGAGACCCTGCGGTCCGCAGACCACCCGCTCCAGAGAGCAGATCTCCTCCTCCGTCAGTGCCTCGATGAGCCGCGGGCTGCTCGCGGTGGGCTTTTCACCGGTTGCCGCCACCGCATCGAGGCTCGCCTGGTCGAGCGGTCCTTCAAAGAGCACCGTATCCACCCGTTCGAAGAGTTCGCGAAAGGAGGCTTCGAAGCTGCAGCAAAAGAAGTGGGCTGTTCCGCCGACCCAGGAGCGGCGCTCGTCTTTCTCGACTTCCCAGAGCATGGCGAAGCGCCGCTGCGGCGGCATACTGGCCAGGAACTCCCGCTTGGACATGTCACCGCTATGCAGGGCGCGCAACGTCCGCATGAACTCGCTCATCTCACCACGGCCGCTGGCTTTTTCCTCCCAGCCCGCCATTTCATAAGGGATAGTGGGAGTCCCTCCCCACTTGGTCTTGAACCGGCGAATGCCGTCATTGACACCCAGGCCCAAATGCACGAGGTTTTTCTGTTCGCGGTGTGCGAGTTGGATCATTTCCAGAAAGAGCAGATCGGAAGCGTGTGGAGTGTAATGGAGCCGCGAGTGAGCCCCGATAAGATAGCTCACAAAGTGACGAGGAGCCGTATCCAGCAGCAGGCAGGCGGCGAGATGCTCCTGCCGGTCCCAGGCATTGAGGAAGACAAGACCGGGAACCCGGGAGATCACCTGCTCGGTGCGGGCGTAGAGCTCGAAGATGTTGGCCGGCATAGGCACGCGAGCCAGGAATTCCGCCCACAGCCGGCGGTGGGCAGAGGTGAAAAGCGTACCCTCTTCGACTCTGAGCGATGTTGCGGCTTGGCCTGCCTGCCGTTCGAGACGCCTCGGCACGGATTGGTCCACAGGGAGGGTGTAGTACTGATCGCGGTTGCTGCAATGAGGCTGCAGCCGGGCCGGCAGGGTCGGACAGACAGCCCAGCACCTGGCGGCACGACTCTGGCGCACCGCCTCCGCCAATGCTGCCTCGAAATCGGCCGCACTATCGCTTCCCGAAAGCGGATATCCGACCGCCAGCAGCCAGTCTTTGGCGGCAACAAAAAGATAGGAACCTTCAAGAAAGGCCTCGCCCTCCGACATGGCCTCCATGAAGACCACCGAATGCTCGGGCACGGTAGCCTTGGTAAGGATGTTCTCTACGTCCTGAGGGTTCACCAGGGGACTCCATCTCAGGGTCATGGGAGCGCCATGAAGCAGACTCAGCGGGTCCGCCGGTCATGGGTATTGCTGCCGGTTTCTTCACCTGCGTGATCATACCATAGGCCACGCAGACGGCGGGCAGACTTTCCCGCCCAGGAGATGCGCGGCACTTTGCGGAACCTGCGGCAAGCCAGCCCTCCCGATCGGAATCAGTCTTTTCCAGGGCGACGCTGCGGCGAACCTTCAGTTTCCGCCCTTCCTGGTTTGATCGGTCGCAAAATTTCCAGGGATGGAGCATAATAGCTTTACCACGAACCTGTGTTGGTGAAGAACCACAAGCGAGAACACAACTTCCGGATGTGGCCGCAAGATCTTAGCGAGGGAAGTGCGGTCGCATGATTGAAGACCGGGGTGGTAATCGCACTCTGCTTCGGCTCCCGGGTTGAGCGCGATACACTGTGGAGTGGTTGGTATGAAGTTTATCCCAGCGCAAATCATTTACCTGTTTCAGGACACTCGGGTCAGAAGAAACTTACGCTCTCTGATCCGGTTCATCTTGATCCTGCTTCTCTTCATCTGTCTCTATAGTGTCCTGTTCCATCTGATCATGGTGTTGGAGGGCCGTGACTATTCCTGGATTACCGGCTTGTATTGGACGCTCACGGTGATGTCTACCCTCGGCTTTGGCGATATCACCTTCGCCAGCGACCTCGGCCGCGTTTTTTCCATTGTCGTGCTGCTTTCGGGCATCGTCTTTCTCCTGATCATGCTGCCCTTCACCTTTATCCAGTTCTTCTATGCGCCGTGGCTGGAAGCTCAGTCAAAGTCCCGTGCTCCCCGCGAGCTGCCGGAGCATGAAGCGGGCCATGTGATCATCATCGGCTTCGATCCCATCGCCATGAGCCTCATTGCCAGGCTCAAACAGTACGGCTACCCCTACGTGGTGCTGGTGCCTGATGTGAATCAAGCTCTGGACCTCTTCGACCGGGGATACCGGGTAATGGTGGGGGAACCCGACGACCGGGAAACCTACCGCAAATTGCGGGCTGATCGTGCAGCCATGGTCGTCGCCCTCGAGGACGACATGAAGAACACCAACATCGCCTTCACGGTGCGTGAGGTCTCCAAAAACGTACCGGTGGTGGTCAACGCAGAGATGGAGGACTCGGTTGACATCCTGCAATTGGCCGGGGCCAGCCATGTTTTTCAGTTTATGAAAATTCTCGGCGAATTTCTGGCGCGCCGCACCTTGGGCAGCAGCGCCGGCTCCAACATCATTGGGCGGTTTGATAAGCTGTTGATTGTCGAGGCCCCGGCGGCTCGCTCCCCGTTAATAGGCCGTAAGCTTCTCAACTCGGGTTTGCGGGAAACCACCGGCATGAATGTGGTGGGCTGGTGGGAGCGGGGAGTTTTTCGACTGCCGAGGCCGGACGACACCATCGAGACCAACACGGTTCTGGTGCTGGCGGGATCCGAGGAGCAACTGGCACGCTATGAAGATTTCGTGGGAAAAGCGTCGCTTCCCGATGCTCCCGTGCTCATTCTGGGTGGGGGCAGGGTCGGGCAGGCCGCCGCCCAGACCCTTGCGCAAAGGGCGCTAAGCTACCGGATCGTTGAAAAGAACCCCAAGGTCGCCGAGCGCTGCGCGAGCATCGTGCTGGGCAGCGCTGCCGACCTGGAGACGCTCCTCAGAGCAGGCATCCGCCAAACTCCATCCGTATTTGTCACCACCCATTCCGATGACGTGAACATTTATCTGACCATCTACTGCCGCCGGCTCAGGCCCGACGTTCAGATCATCAGCCGGGCGACCCTGGACCGCAACTTCAGCATTCTGCACGCAGCGGGAGCCGACCTGGTGATGTCTCATGCTTCCCTGGCCGCTCACACCATCTTCAACCTGCTTCGGCCGGGCAAAGTCCTCATGCTCACTGAGGGGTTGAATATCTTTGAGGTCCAGGCCCATCGGTCCCTGGTTGGCAAACCTCTGAGCCGCAGCGGCATCCGGGAGGAAACCCGGTGCAACGTCATTGCCATCCGCACCGGAGCAGCCATGGAGATCAATCCTGATCCCAGGCAGCCGATCCCTGAGGGTGCACACCTGATTCTCATCGGCACCACCGAGGGGGAAAAACGCTTTGCCGACCGGTATCCGGAAGAAAAGCGCGGCTGAGTTCGCGGTTATGCAATGCTGTGAGCTACGGATGCCGGAGTCTCCAGGTGGGAGCTTTGGGGAATAACCGAGAACAACCCCATACTCAATTGTGGATTGGATTTATTTGCGATATGTTCTCGAATAGTGCTTTGAAACGTCGGATTAGGCTTGAGGAGCTACTCCGGGCTAGCCTGGCGGCAGTTTTTTATTCGTGATTTCCGGCGGGAAGCGGTTTATGGCATAAATGCGATCCTGTCATTCGGAAGCCAGGATATACAAAGAGTCCCTATGCGAGCCGCGTCACAAGAATGTCACCATCGGCTCTCTCAATCTCAATCAGAATCTCCAGTAGCGAAGGAAGGGAGCATGAAAACACTCCAGGCCTGCAAACCACGGCAGGCGGTTCTTGACGGTACCGCTGATTGGGCGTGAATTGGCGGTGCTCCTCTGGGTGCTCTTGGAAGAAGGGGCCGAAGCTCACCTGGAAGCAATTCTCCATGGCTGGCGCGAGCTCGCCCGCGAAGAGCGCTGGTGGCTTTTTGCCAAAGCATCCGCTCCTGGGCAGCGCACCGGCTCCGGGTGGCGCCGGGCTCTGTTCCACGCCCTTTCGGAATCCGTAGAAACCAGGGCCGAGAAAGCCGGCCCAAGGCAAAAAAAAGCCCTGAGATCACGGCGCAGCCTGGCGTGCAGCTCTCCCTGTGGGCGAGGGAAAAGGCGGCTGGTTCGATGAAATCGCAGACACCCGTCACTCCCATTGACCCAGAGTCGGAAACCTGAATCGATCATATGCCCGTCTATTGTTTTGACATGCGTAACTTGAGGGGTTACAGTACTTGCGATGATCGAGACATTCTCCCATAAGGGACTGGAAGATTTCTTCTATGATGGGGTCAAGAAAGGCATTCAACCAAAACACGCCCGGAGAATAAGTGATATTCTGGACTTGTTGGAGGCTGCGGCCACGTTTGAAGATGTGAATTTCCCCAGCTCCTGCCTCCATCCTCTCAAAGGAACAAGAAAAGGGGAATGGGCGCTAAAGGTTTCCGGGAGCTGGCGGATTACGTTTAAGTTCATCAACGGCAACGCCCATGATGTGAACTATGAGGACTACCACTGAGGTGTCGTCATGAGGGAAAGAAAGAAAATGCCATCCCATCCCGGGGGCATCTTGAAGAGGCTCTATCTGGACACTCTAGCCATCTCCAACTCTCAATTTGCCGAGATTCTTGGAGTATCAAGAAAAACCGTGTCGAAAATCGTCAACCAGAGAGGTGCTGTTACTCCGGACATGGCACTGAGGCTGTCGCGGGCGTTCAACACCACCCCGGACTTGTGGCTCAATCTACAGAAGAACTATGACCTCTGGCAGGCATACCACCGGTCTACCGATTGGCAAAAAGTAAAGACCATTCAATCCTGTGAGGCACAGACAGCACAGACGGACTCCCAGCCTGTCTGAAAAGCATACGGTCGTCGCCGCTTTGTTGCGGCAAGCCGGTTCCGGCGCAGTCTTTCCCCTGGCTCTTGCCACCACCGCGACGGGCTGACACCATGCAGACATTGAATAACGATACCCAAGCAATCTTGCTCTTTACCGCCTACTTCGGCAAGCCTGCGGATGGAGAGCCAAAGCCTCTTACTCCCACTGAATGGGGCCGCTTCGCCTCCTGGCTGAAAGACCATAATACCAGACCCGGAGAGTTGTTGGCCGATGGGCTCTCCAAAGCCTTGCCGGAGTGGCATGATCGAACGATTTCGTTGGTTCGGCTCCAGGCGCTGCTGGACCGTGGTGCGGCTTTGGCCATAGCGGTTGAAAAATGGCAGCGGAGCGGCATTTGGATCATGACCCGCTCCGATCCGGATTATCCGAGGAGGCTGAAACGGCGTCTTGAGGTTCAGGCGCCACCGGTAATGTTCGGCTGCGGGAGTCGGCGATTGCTCAATGCCGGTGGGATTGCCGTGGTCGGCTCGCGTAGGGCAAATGAGGATGACCTGGACTTCGCCCAGGCCCTGGGCAGGAAGGTTGCGACCTTTATTGCCTCTCCGATGCTGCGGTGGTCGTGGAATCGGGCAAGAGCGGGGGGACCTGGAACGGTGCTACGGAAAACCTGAGGAAAGGATGGGTTCGTTTGTGGGTCAAGCCATCGACTGGCCTGATTACCGGCAATGCGGAGCTAGTCCGACTGGGTGGACACTGGCTCTCGCATGACTTTCCTGAAGGTGCACGGGAAGAATTGTTTGTGGCGCAAGGCGTTGATGACCTGAAATCGCAAGAAACAATAACAGGGGAAGTTTTCCCGAAAGCAACGGCGGAATTGGTTTCCGAACCCATAGCACCAGTCGTCTCCGCGCATGCGCCAGCCAAAGATGACCAGCCAGGTACTGAGTCCTGGCAGAACTTGTCTCTCCACACACTCTTTTGCATGAAGCTCCAAAGCCTTTTGGCGGAACGGCCGCGGCAGCAGGAAGAACTTAGGGAGGCACTCCCGGAGCTAAATGGCAAGCAACTCCAAGACTGGCTGAATCGAGCTGTTAAAGACAGGTTTATCACCAAGCACACGCGACCGGCGCTGTATGAGCTCGCTGGGCGCCAGCTGTCGATGCTGGGAGGGGATTAGAGAGTGCTTCACCGCTTCAGTTCTCGCCGAACCGGAAGAGACTTCAGGCAAATCAAGAAGGGGCAGGTTTTTCTTTGGTCGTGATGTGTGCGTTTGTGGAGAAGAGAGGTGAGATTCTCAGAACTGGTTAAGTTATTGGAGGAAGCCGGATTCAGAATAGTGAAAGAGAAGGGATCAATACGATACTATGGGAAATCCGGATGGGACAAACTCGTCCGTGTCGACTATCATGGTGCAAAGGAAGTCCCCACGGGGACATGCTTCTCGATTTTGAAAGCTGCCGGGATCAAATACCCGCATGGAGAATGAGAAAATGATCGATTTGCCTTATTCACTAATCATCGAAGCCACAGAGGAACCCGACTATTTCGGCTTCTACTCTCCGGACCTCCAGGGTTTTTCAGGCATTGGGCATTCGGTGGAAGACTGCATCTATAAGGCGAGATGGGGTATGAAGGAGCACGTTGCTCTGCTGCGAGCGCAGGGACTCCCGGTGCCACCGGTCAACTTTGACCCCAAGATCGTTATAGAGAATCAGAAAAACCTTGCAGTTGCTTGAAAACATTACGTACATCCAGGATTTTCTTATGGATTCCCGCTAGAAGGACGCGGGAATGGCGGCGGGTGATAATGGTCACTATAATCTGTGGTGCTGTACTTTGGATTGACAGCCTGATCTCATGCCCTCTTTGGGAACGTGCCTGCCTTCCCTGAGGAATGCGCATTTCGCTCCCGAATTTGTCCTCCGGGTGCCAGTTGTCGATATCGGGAGGGGATTAGAGAGTGCTTCGCCGTTTCAGTTCTCGCCGTGCCAGCCTTTATGAGGAATTTCCGAAAGAACGCCTGGCATCCGCCAAACGCTACGACCGTATTGCGGGTTATTTTCAAAGCAGCCTCCTTGACCTGGCCAATGAAGAGGGGGTTGGTAGGCTCCCAATTTCACGCCTGAAAAAGCTGGAGAAGCATCATGACCCAACCTTTTGACATCACGAGCAACGAAGTCCTGTTTGGCGCCGATCCGACACCGGGCATCGTGGCCGTGGAGCCCATTTCCGGGAAGGTGATGCGGCTTTTCCGGCGCGGGGCGGGGGGGCTGGTGCACGAGGACGAATCCTTCCGACCGTTCCTGCTGCTGGAAAGAGCGGAGATGCTCGAGGGCTTCAGGAAGCCGTTCACGATTCAGCAGCTTGAGTCCACCAACGCCTTCGCGTTTCTGGCGCTGTTCGAGGATTGGGGAGATTTGGAGAAAGCCCGCGACCACCTGCGCAAGACCACCGGCGAATCAGTCTCCTCCCCCACGGCACCGTATCTATATCTCTCCGACCCGGTTCATCAATTTCTGCTCCTCTCAGGCAAAACCTTCTTCAAAGGCCTGGCCTTCAATGACCTTCACCGCCTGGCCCTCGATATCGAAACGGATTGTGCGCCTGGGTTCGAGTTTTCCAATCCGCATCGAGAGGAAGACCGTATCCTCTCCATCGCGCTGATGGATAATCGCGGCTACGCGGAGGTCCTTTTCGGCCGGGAGCTGAGTGAAGAGGAGATGCTCGTTGCCCTGGGCGAGAAGATTGCGCAGCTTGACCCGGACGTCCTGGAGGGCCACAATTTCTTCAATTTTGATCTCGAATACCTCGTCGCCCGCGCCCGCCGGCATGGCGTCAACCTGGCCTGGGGGCGCGACGGCAGTGAACCGCGGACGCGCAAATCCCGTTTCACCGTGGCGGAACGCATCATTGATTTTACCCGCATGGATGTCTTCGGCCGGCATGTGGTGGATACCCTGTTCCTGCTCCAATATTATGATGTCACGGCCAGGGAGTTGGAAAGCTACGGGTTGAAGGCGGCCGCCGTTCATTTCGGCCTGGCCGATGAGGACCGCACTTACGTCGACCGCGAAAAGATCCAATGGACCTATCACCACGATCCGGAAGCGCTGAAACGCTACAATCTCGATGATGTGAAAGAGACCCTGGCACTGTCCGAGCTCCTGGGCTATCCGTTTTTTCTCCAGGCCCAGATTTTCCCCTTTTCTTATCAGAACATCTTCCTCCGGGGCAACGCCACGAAGATCAACGCGCTGTTCCTGCGGGAGTACCTGCGGCGGCGGAGCTCCATTCCCAAGCCCATGACCAGGGGAGATTTTGAAGGCGGCTACACCGACGTTTTCGTTGAAGGCGTCGTGCATAACGTCGTCCATTGTGACGTGGCATCGCTTTACCCTTCCATCATGCTTTCCTTCAATCTCAAGCCCGCCGGGGACAGCCTCGATATCTTCCTGCCGCTGCTCCGGGATCTGCGCACCTTTCGCCTGGAAGCCAAGAGGAAGGCTCAGGAAGTTACCTCACCGCACGAGCGGGAGTACCATCAGGCGCTGCAACAGACTTTTAAGGTTCTGATCAATTCCTTTTACGGTTACCTGGGGACGGCGCTCCACCATTTTGCCGATCCGGGCGTGGCCGCCGAAATCACGCGACGTGGTCGGGAGATCATCCACCAGATGCTCGACTGGCTGAGAAACAAAGGCGCAACGCCGGTTGAAGTGGACACCGACGGGATCTACTTCATACCCCCTGCCGCGGTGCAGACGGACGAACAGGCGCGGGCGTTGGTTTCAGAACTTTCGAGCAGCCTCCCGGAAGGCATCGAAGTGGAAATGGATGGGCGGTATGTCTCCATGTTTTCATACAAGCGGAAGAATTACGCCCTGCTCGACGAGTCCGGGAAAGTGACCATAAGAGGCAGCGGGCTCCGCTCACGCGGCATGGAAAGGTACCTGCGAGATTTTCTCTCGGCCATGATCCGCCTGCTCCTCGAAGGAAAAGGTGAGCAGGTGCAGCCGTTCTCTGAAGACTTGTGCAGGAGGCTGGAACAGCATCGGATGGCGATTGGCCTGCTGGCAAAGACCGAAACCCTCAGCGAATCGCCGGAAACCTACCAGGCAAAAATCAAAGCCAAGCAACGCAACCGCGCGGCCGCCTATGAGCTTGCCTTGAGCTCGGGGCGGGATTTCCGGGCCGGTGACCAGATTTCCTACTACATCACGGGAAAAGGCAAGAAGGTGCGCGCCTTCGAAAACTGTAAATTCGCCGCCGCTCATGACCCCGCCCATCCCGATCAGAATATCGCCTATTATCAGGCCAAGCTGCTCGAGTTGCGGAAGAAGTTCGAGGATTTTCTGCCGGGCAAAAGAAGAAGTGAAGAGTGAAAAGTGAAGGGTGAAGGGCGGACATTACGGGAAGGCCCCTGACCACCTCACGAGAGGGCCAGGGGCATCGATAGGTTTGGTGCGGCTCGCGACCGGCTATTTCTCCGCCGCGACCACTCGATAGACCACGCCGGCGATGGCCGCCCCGACGATCGGTGCCGCCCAGAACAGCCAGAGCTGCGTCAACGCCCAATCCCCCACGAAAATTGCCTGGCCCGTGCTCCGGGCGGGATTCACCGAGGTGTTGGTGATTGGGATGCTGATCAGGTGAATCAGGGTCAGACAAAGGCCGATGGCGATGGGGGCAAAGCCCTGGGGCGCCCGCGAGTCGGTTGAGCCCAGAATGACGATCAGGAACATGAAGGTTAAGACCGCTTCCGCCACCAACGCGGACTGCATCGAATAGCCACCCGGCGAGTGGGCCCCATAGCCGTTCGCGGCAAAGCCGGCGCTGAGCGAGAATCCGGCCTTTCCCGTGGCAATCAGGTAGAGCACCGCAGCCGCAACAATCGCGCCGGCAACCTGAGCGATGATATAGGGGACCAGCTCGGATGCCGGGAACCGCCTGCCGACGCACAAACCCACCGACACCGCGGGATTGAGATGGCAGCCCGAAATGTGGCCGATGGCGAAGGCCATGGTGAGCACCGTCAGGCCGAAGGCGAAGGACACTCCCAGCAACCCGATCCCCACATTCGGAAAGGCGGCGGCGAAAATGGCACTGCCGCAACCACCGAAAACCAGCCAGAATGTTCCGATAAACTCTGCGGCTAAACGATTTCCCAACGGCATGACGACCTCCTTTTGATAAAGATGTGAGTGACTTGCCTGGTTAAATGCTTACACCAACATTGCCTCTATAAAGCGCCATTTCAAGCTGAGATGCAAGCGAATTCGAGCTGGCCTGCGTCCATTCAGCCCACACCGCAGGCGGCTTTAACAAAACCGGGAGGCATGCCGCCGAGCGAGCGGCCGCCTGGATTCCCCTCGCCGCCGGAGGCAACCGGCTGAGGAGCTCTTTGATGCTTTCTGAATACGCAAAGATGTGGTAGATTCTCTAGCATGTATAAGTAGAGCGCTGTGCCATCGTGCCCCTCAAGCTCACGATCATGACCCGGACCAAGAGCACCAGAGAACCGTCACCGTCGAGAAAGGGAATCATGGGGGGCCGGTTATCTTCGCTCGGGCAGCGACGACCCGCTGACAAAAGGGAGAAGAACGGATGAACGGCTGGCCGAAATACCCCATGATCTATGAAATCAATACCTGGGTATGGCTGAATGAGCTCAGCCGCAAAGAGCAGCGCCAACTCACCCTCGCTGCCGTTCCCGATGCGGAATGGGACCAGATCGCGGTGCTGGGCTTTGATGCCGTGTGGCTCATGGGAGTTTGGGAACGCAGTCATGCGGGCATCCGCATTGCCATGGCCGATCGTGGCCTGCAGGAGGAATTTCGGCGGGCTTTGCCCGATTTTACCGAGGACGACAACGTGGGTTCGCCATATTGCGTGCGTCGCTACGCAGTCGACGCCCATCTGGGGGGCCCCGAAGCACTGGCGGTCGCCCGCCGCAAACTGGCTGAGCGGGGGATGCGGCTCATCCTCGATTTTGTGCCCAACCACGTGGCTCCCGATCACCCCTGGGTCGTGGAGCATCCCGAGTATTTCATCCAGGGCTGTGACGAGGATCTGCACCGCACGCCGGGTGCCTATCTGGAAGCAGCCGGTCGCGTTTTCGCCTGCGGTCGCGACCCCTTCTTTCCTGCCTGGCCGGATGTGCTGCAGCTGAATGCGTTTGCCGAAGGGTTGCGGTCCGCCGCGCTCGAGACCCTGACCGAAATCGCCGCGCAATGCGACGGGGTGCGTTGTGACATGGCCATGCTGGTCATGAACAAGGTCTTCGAGCGAACCTGGGGAGCGCGGGCGGGGGACACGCCGGCGACTGACTTCTGGCCTGCGATCATCCCCCCCATCAAGGTCAGGCACCCCGATTTCCAATTCATCGCCGAGACCTACTGGGACCTCGAATGGGAACTGCAGCAGCAGGGGTTTGACTATTGCTATGACAAGCGGCTTTACGATCGTCTGGAACATGACGGAGCGGAGAGCGTACGCTTTCACCTCTGGGCAGAGCTCGCCTACCAGGAGAAGCTGGTGCGCTTCATCGAAAACCACGACGAACCGCGGGCGGCGGCGACCTTTGACGAACGCAAACATCGCACCGTCGCTGTGGTAACGGCGACGCTCCCGGGGGCCAGGTTGTTCCATGAAGGCCAGTTCGAAGGGAGGTCCGTGCGCTTGCCGGTTTTTCTGGCCCGTCGCCCGGTGGAACCGGTTGATAATGAGCTCAAGGCATTCTACACGAGTCTTTTTAAGGCCATGCGCGGACAAACGTTTCATCAGGGGGCCTGGCAGCTGTGCGAGCGGACCGGCTGGCTGGACAATACCAGCTGCCTGAACTTGATCGCCTGGTGCTGGCAGCAGGAGGAGTCGCGTTGCCTCATCGTCGTGAACCTCTCCGACATGCAGTCCCAGGCTTTGGTGAGTGTCCCCTGGGAAGACCTGGCCGGTCGGGAATGGCGTTTGACTGACCCGCTGACCGGCGTGGAATATCGGCGAAACGGCAGCCAGATGATGAAGACGGGACTGTATGTAGACCTGGAGCCGTGGGGATACCATTTCTTCCATTGCCAGTAGCCGCCAGGTAACAAACAGGTGAACAGGAAACCAACCGTGAACCAAAACCCTCAGACATCCCACGACGTGACGCGTACGACCCTGGCGGTGCTTTTTATCGGCATGCTCATCGCGGCCAGCTTCTATATTGTCAGTCCCTTTC
>CAZDKX010000128.1:3177-12506 GCA_964505935.1 uncultured Syntrophobacteraceae bacterium | reverse complement strand
CATAGCGACAGGAATGGTTACGTTGGAGCTCCTGGCTCCTATGGAATTCCCAGTAGGCATCAAAATCCCCACTGGAGGGCAGGGAGCGGATTCGAATGATCGCTTCTGCACTTTTGAGCCGCCAGCGGGCCCCGTCGCCCCGAGAGACGCCCCAGGAGTTGCGCAGGCAGCAGCTCGGCGGCGGGCCCGACCGTGCCTTCGGCTCGGTTGCCCGTGACAACGTGGGCCGATTCCGTGATGGCGTCCAGGATGGAAACGAGGTCGCCGCGCGTCGCGGCGTCGATTGGGGGGCCGTCCGCCAGCGCGAAAGCCCGCTCCAGCGTGCCGACGCCCAGGTGCCGCAAGGTGAGCACCTGCCAGTTCGGGTCGGCCAGCAAATCCACCAGGTCAGCGACCAGATCGCCCGAGGCAAGATGAGTGACGATTTGATCCAGGGCGAGGAGGTCGCCCTGCTGCCAACGTCGACCGAAGTAATTCGCCATCCGCTGATGAACCTGGACGGGATCTCTCATGCGGGTTTCGGCCACCTGCCGCACCCGAGCGTGGTGGAAGTCCACGAGATTCAGCCCATGGAAGTCACGCTCCGTCAGGTAAATCGCCAGATCTTCGCGTACGCGGACCCACAGGACCAGCGGCAGGGCCACGCCGGCTTTGATTAGGCGCTCGGCCCATGCGGTGAGCGCCGGCTGATCCTGCTGAACCCAAGCCAGCCATTCCCGGGTGTCGGTCGTGGCCTGGTGCGGCGGAGCTTGACGCTGAAACTCCTCCGGGACGTGATACATCATGCGCAATAGTTCGCCGAAGAGCATCGGCACAGTGGCACACAGGTCCCAGAGGGCGCTCTCGGTCAGACCACGGCGGCTGGCCGCCAGGAATGCCAGCAGGTGCGCAACCAACTCCGATCCATGCTCGGCTGCGACCGTATCGAACCATCCGGCGATCAAATCTTCCGGATCACCCGGGAGTGGGGCGGGGTGGGTGTTGCAGGTCCAGCGTCGCGCTTGTCGGCCCGCCAGGTCCAGCCAGAGAGGGAGCTTGGAGATCTCGAACTGATCGAGAACCATCCCGCGCTGGGCTGGTTCAAGGATACGATGATCCTCATCGAGCATCGCGTTGAGCATCGCCTCGCCATCGGTGCGGTCGAGCCCGGCGAGAGGAAAGAGGCTTGCCGAGACCTGCGAACGCAGGGCAGGCGACGCGAGCAGCGGCGGGGTGGTGGAAACAAGGAGCCTCACTTGCGGCGGCAGGTGATGGGGGAACCAGTCAGCGAGCCGCTCCAGTTCCGTGATGGGCAGCTGGTCGAGGGCGTCGAGCACGATCAGAAGACCGGTCTGGCGCGGCCTGCGCAAGGCGCGCAGGAAGACGGAGGCGCTGACCGAGAGTGGATCGCCGGCAGGCCTCGGCTCTGCGGGATAATCGGGCGGCAGAATCTGTGCGGTCAGTCCGTCCAGCAAGGTGGAAGTGTCCGCACTGGACTCGTCGGCGCCGATGAAACGCGTGACGATCAGCCACTCCGGACGAGCCTGCTTGAGGTGTTCTACAAGGGCCGCCAAAAGAGTGCTCTTGCCCATGCCCGAGGGACCGTGGAGGATCAACGGCTTGCCTCCCCCCGTTTCCAGGCTCCGCGTCAGTGCGGCGATCAGCGGCCCACGCCCTGCGCAGTGCCGTGCCTGGCCGCGGGCCAGCTCGTCATGAAGGGCCTCGGGTGCCGACCGTTGCTTGCGCCGGGCTGTCTCGCGCGCCGCCATTTCGGGCAGGAGCACCTCCCAGAGTCCGCGCCAGACTGCTTCCGCCAGGGTCTTCGGCTCAGCCTCCAGCGCCTCTTCGGGCGCGAGCAGCGCTGCGTCGCGGAGATGTTCCGCCGAAATCCGGTTGCCCTCGGGGCGACAAGAGCAGTCGAACGCGCGGTTGGCATGGGCCTCTCCGGGGCGAGCGCGGATGCGAGCGCGCAAGGCGCACTGTCTTTGCCAGGCTGCCCGGTTCCAATGATCGTGGTCCCAGTCCACATTGCGGGCGAGCTCCGGGCCTCGTCCATCGCCCATCACCGTCTCGATATCGTCGATACTGCGCAGCACCGCGAACACATGCCGCTCGGCCCCGACGGCGTCGAGCAGGCCCCGCTGGATCTCCTGTTCCGTGGCGGATGTCTGGTAGCCGCCCCGGCGCTCTGGAGGGACCCTCTCCAGGGAGGTCCTGGCGAGCGCCTGGGCGATCAGGGACGCGAGTTGACGCTCCGCTCTTGCCCAGAGCGCGTCCGCGAGAAATTCCCCGAGCCGGGGCACAAGCAGCCAAACCGGAGGCACCGCATTCGTGTCGCGCCGATACCATGCGCGCAGGAGTGCCTGCTCCGGGCCGGCCAGGGCGCCGCAGAGGCCCTCGAAATCGACCTCGGGAAACCGCGCCGGCAGAGGGCACCAACCATAGCGATCGCCGGCCAGGATCAAGAAGTTCGGCCGAGGCGAGCGTTCCTGGCAGAGCCGCACCTCCTCGAGACAGATCCGCAGGGTCTGGTGTCCCAGCGCGGCTTCGGCGTCGATGCCCCAGCGCAGATCGATGACCTCGAGCACGAATCCGCGTGCCACCAGCAACGCTGACATCGGCAGAAAGACCTTGCTGCGGAGGACTTCGCGTTCAAGGGCGAAGTCGCTGAAGGTCGAACTGACAAAAACACGGAACTGACGGCTGGCACTGGGGCTGGTCCTCATAATGCTCCTCCCGGGGACGCGCAATATCGATATCGCTCCTGGCGACTCTGACAGTCGAAGCCCAGCTCATGCCGGCAATCTAGAGCGAATCATTGCTTTGTGCAAGGATGATCGTGCAGATGGCGGTTTCTTCAACTGCCTTGCCGATCCCAGGACGCTCGCTGACGCACCTCTCCTGCCGCTGCGATCAGACTGAATAGAGTCCTTCGCGGGACGAATTCTGGCGCTTCTTGCGGAATTTTGCGGCACTCCAGCCGCCATGCAAGATTCACTGTACTGAAAGCGTGGGACAAGGTAGTATCGCGACTGCTTGCGGTAGAATCCGGTATTGCCTTTCCCGGCGTCCTGGAATCATGGCGACAAGCCTCTGGATGCGTCGGGAAGCATTTGTTGGTCTGGCTTTATGGGAGGACAATGATGGCAGATGTTCCTCACGCCGATGTCGTAGGGGCACCTTCCCATTTGGGGCGTTTTGCAGGGTGGGTGCACCTGTGTTTGCTCTGCGTCGGGTTGCTGAGCGGATGCACGCTGGTCGGCCCGGATTTCCTGCGACCGAGCGCCAAAGTTGCCGACCAGTGGCTGGATTCGCAGGACCCGCGGCTCAAGGCGGTGCCGGCGGCCCATCGGGAGTGGTGGCGTGCCCTGAATGACTCGGTGCTGGAAGAGCTCATACAGACCGCGTACCGGCAGAATTTGTCGCTTCGTGCCGCTGGTGTCAAGGTGTTCGAAGCGCGCGCGCAACTGGGTATCGCCGTCGGCAACCTTTTTCCACAGAGTCAACAACTGTTCGGATCGGAAAACTACAACCGGACGAGCGAGCGCTCCTCTTCGGCCCCGCAGGATCTGCTGGGCACGAGGTTGGGCTTTACCTACAACCAGGTGCAGGCTGGAGTTTCGGCCAACTGGGAGCTGGACTTCTGGGGCAAGCTCCGCCGCGGGGTAGAATCCGCCGACGCCAGTCTGCTCAGCGCCATTGCCGCTTACGACAACGCCCTCGTGTCGCTCACCGGGGATGTGGCCAGCACCTATGTGCAGATCCGGACCCTCGAAGAGCGGCTGCGCATTGCCAAGGAAAACGTGGGGACGCAGAAGGAGAGCCTGCAGATTGCCGAGGCGCGTTTCAAGGGAGGGGCGACCAGTGAACGGGACGTGCAGCAGGCGCTGACCCAACTGAACAGTACCGAAGCCACCATCCCCCAGCTGGAATCGCAACTACAGCAACAGCTGAACGCTCTGAGCATCCTCCTTGGACTCCCGCCAAGTCAGCTGGGGGAAAGGCTTTCGGGATCATCCGGCATCCCCGAGGCCCCACTGGAAATTGCTGTGGGCATGCCCGCCGAACTGCTGCGGCGGCGCCCCGATATCCGGGAAGCCGAGTACCAGGCGGCGGCGCAGTGTGCCCAAATCGGCGTTGCCAAAGCGGATCTCCTGCCGGCGTTTTCGCTTAGCGGCAACTTTGGGTTCCTATCAACCGATGTTGGCAGGTTTGCCCTGGGTGACGTGACTTCCTGGAAAAGCCGCACCGGCTCTCTCGGGCCGGCCTTTCAGTGGAACCTGTTCAACTACGGTCAGATCACAAATAATGTCCGGCTGCAGGATGCGCGCTTCCAGGAACTGATCTTTACCTACCAGAACACCGTCCTTCAGGCGCAGCAGGAGGTCGAAAACGGGCTCATTTCATTTCTCAAGGCCCAGGAGCGGGTGACTTCTCTCACCCGCGCGGTCGACGCGGCCAAGCGCACCGTTCAATTGTCGCTCATCCAGTACCGGGAGGGTGCCACCGACTACACCACGGTGCTCACCGCCGAGCAGGCTCTGCTCAGTCAGCAGGACAACCTGGCGGTCGGGCAGGGGGACGTCCCCCAGGGGTTGATTGCCGTATACCGGGCGTTTGGCGGGGGATGGGAGATCCGGGAAGGCGATAATTTCATCCCTGCCGACACCAGGGAAGCCATGGAGAAGCGCACCAATTGGGGCAATCTTTTGACACCGGCGGCCGTCGAGGCGCCATCACCGGAGAAGCGGGACACTCTGTTCCGGGCTCCCGACTGGTAGGAGGATAAGGCGCATGGAAGGGGGAAGAGAGGGGATTGTTTCCTCGGTTGCGACCCGCAAGGCTAGGGGAGTGGGGCTGTTGCTGGTGGGGATTGTCCTGGGGCTGAATGGGGGGTGCGGCGATCGCGAGAACAAGTATGTCCCGCCGCCGCCGCCCGAGGTTACCGTCAGCCAGCCGCTCAAGAAGGCGGTGACCGAGTATATCGAATTGACCGGCAATACCCAGTCTGTCGAACAGGTAGCACTGGTGGGACGGGTCGAGGGCTATCTCACCAGCATCAATTTCAAGGACGGCGATATCGTCAAGAAGGGTGACCTGCTCTTTGTCATCGAGCCGCCGCCTTACGAGGCCAAGGTCAAGCAGGCGGAAGCCGAATTGGCCATGGCTCAGGCCACCCTCATACGTTCCACTCTCGAATACAACCGCCAGCTGCAATTGATCAAGCAGAATGCCACGGCCCAATCCACCGTCGAACAGTGGCAGGCTCAGCGGGAAGCCGACGAAGCGACGGTCCAGCAGAAAAAGGCCAATCTCGACGTGGCGCGCATCAACCTCAGCTATACCCAGGTCAGGGCCCCCTTCACCGGGCGCATCGACCGCCATCTGGTGGACGTCGGCAATCTGGTCGGCGCCGGCCAGGCCACCCAACTGGCCAATATCTACCGGTTGGACCCCATTTACGCCTATTTCAACATCAATGAACGGGACTTGGTGAGGACCCTGGAGCGGGAGCGGGAACGCAGCAAAGACAAGCCGAGCCAGAAGGACGAGGATACTCCGGTATACCTCGCCATTGAAAAGGAAGAGGGCTTCCCCCATGAAGGGCGCCTGGATTTCGGCGCCACAGCCCTTGATCCCAGCACTGGCACCCTGTTGCTGCGTGGCATCTTCAGCAATCCGTTCCCGGCAGGCGGAGTTCCCGGCATTCTTCCGGGCATGTTCGTGCGGGTCAGAATTCCCGTCCATGTGCGCAAGCATGCGCTGCTGGTTTCCGAACGGGCCCTGGGGGTTGATCAGAGCGGGCGCTACCTGCTCGTGGTCAACGCCCAGAATGTCGTCGAACAGCGTACCGTCAGTGTGGGGCAGCTCGAAGACGGTGGCATGCGGGTCATCAAACAGGGGCTGCAGGGCGATGAGTGGGTGGTGGTGAACGGGATTCAGCGAACCCGGCCCGGCGCAACCGTCAAGGCGGTGCCACAGGCGCCGCCAGCAGCAGAGGCCCCGGCGGAACAGGGGGCAGAGCCTCCCGCGGCCTCCAAGGCCGCAGCCAAACCCAAGGCTGAGAGCGGAAAACCAGTAGGCAAGAAGCAGTAAGGAGAGGATCGCTGATGTTGTCCCGCTTTTTTATTGAACGGCCGATTTTCGCCAACGTGCTTGCCATCGTGACCATCATTCTGGGTTTGGTGGCCCTCTTTCAGCTCCCCGTGTCGCAGTATCCCGAGATCACGCCCCCCACGGTTCAGGTGTCGACCAGCTATCCCGGGGGCAATGCGCGCATCGTTGCCGATACCGTGGCGCTCCCCATCGAGCAGCAGGTGAACGGCGTGGAAGACATGCTCTACATGCAGTCGACCAGCAGCAGCGACGGCACCTATAAGCTGACCGTCACCTTCAAAGTCGGCACCGATCTCGACTTTGCCCAGGTCCTCGTCCAGAATCGCGTCGCCATCGCCAACCCGCAACTGCCCCCGGAAGTCCAGCGGCAGGGAGTTACCACCCAGAAAGTCTCCACCCAGATGCTCCAGGTCATCAACCTGACCTCGCCCGACGGTCGCTTCGACAGCCTTTATCTCAGCAATTTTGCAACCATCAATATCAAGGATGAGATTTCCCGCCTGCCGGGAGTCGGCAATGTGAATATCTTCGGCGTGGGTCAGTACAGCATGCGGGTATGGCTCAATCCGCAGAACCTGCAGGCGTTCAGCCTGACGGCTTCCGATGTGGTTGACGCCATCTCCCAGCAGAACAATCAGGTCGCCGCGGGTCAGATTGGCATGCCGCCGGCGCCCGCCACGCAAAACTTCCAGTACACCGTCAACGTGCTGGGACGCCTGGAGGATATCGAAGAGTTCGAAAACATCATTGTCAAAGTTGACCCGAGCATGGGCGGCCGGATCATCCGGGTCCGCGATGTTGCCACGGTGGAGCTGGGCGCTCAGACCTACGGTCAGTTCTGCGAGAAGGACGGTCACCCCTCGGCGGGTATCGGCATCTTCCAGCTTCCCGGCGCCAACGCGCTCGATGTGGCCGAGGCCGTGGCGGAGCTCATGAAGAAGCTCAGCAAGCGGTTTCCGGAAGGCATCGAGTATTCCATCCCCTTTGACACGACGGAGTTCACCCGGGCTTCCATCAACGAGGTCTACCAGACCCTCTTCGAGGCCGGCATCCTCGTGCTGCTGGTGATCATGGTCTTCCTGCAGAACTTCCGGGCCGTGCTCGTGCCGGCCAGCACCGTACCGGTGACCATCATCGGGGCCTTCATCGCCATGGCGGCCATGGGTTTCTCGGTGAATATGATCACCCTTTTCGCCCTCGTGCTCGCGATCGGCATTGTGGTCGACGACGCTATCGTCATTGTGGAGGGCGCTGAATACCATATCGAACAGGGGCTTGCTCCCAAGGAAGCGGCCATAAAAGCGATGGAGGAGCTGACCGGCCCGGTGCTCGGCATCACCCTGGTGCTCATGGCGGTTTTTCTGCCGTCTGCCTTCATCCCCGGCATCACCGGGCAGCTCTATCGGCAGTTCGCGCTCGTCATTGCCTCCACAGCCTTCATCAGCGCCATCAACGCCTTGACGCTGAAGCCGGTCAACTGTGCCCAGTGGTTGCGGGCGCGGACGGGCAAACCCAATCTTTTCTACCGTGGTTTCAATAAGGTTTATGAGCGCTGCGAGGCCGGCTATGTGCGCCTGGTGAACTGGACGGTGCACCGCAGTCGCTCGATGCTCCTGATTTTCGCAGTCCTCATAGTCTTCACGGGATGGTTCTACGCGGTGACGCCGACCGGGTTCATGCCCGAGGAAGATCAGGGCTACGCCATGGTGGTCGTGCAGCTTCCGGATGCGGCTTCGCTGGCGCGGACCCAGGAGGTGATGAACGAGGTCAACGCCATTGTCGCCGCCACGCCGGGGATCGCTCACCGCATTACCATTGGCGGGACCTCCCTCCTGGATGGGTTCGCGTCGCTTTCCAACGCGGGGGTGATCTTCGCCATTTATGACGATTTCGAGAAGCGGGTGAAAGCGGGGCTCAGTCAGGAGCTCATTGTCGGGAGCCTTTTCCACCAGCTTTCGAGGCTGCAGGAGGCCATCGTCATTCCTCTGGTCCCGCCCGCTATCCAGGGTCTGGGAGTGGCGAGCGGCTTCGAGATGTACCTGCAGCTGAGGGGGACGGGTTTCGACTTTGACAAGCTGGCGCAGATGACCGGCGAAATGTTGCACGACGGCAGTGCGCAGTCAGAGCTTGGCCATCTGAACACCTCCTTCCGGGCCAACGTGCCCCAACTGCACGCCGACATCGACCGGGTCAAGGCCGAATCGCTCAACGTCTCGGTGGGGGATGTCTTCTCGACGTTCCAGAACTACCTCGGATCTTACTATGTGAACCAGTTCAATAAGTTCGGCCGCACCTATCAGGTTTATGTGCAGGCCGACAGCAAGTTTCGGCAGGAGTCCACGGACATCAATTACCTTTATACCCGCAATAAGAAGGGGAATATGGTTCCCATCCGCACGCTGACCGGCATCGACATGATGGCAGGACCGTCCCTGATCACCCTGTACAATCTCTACCCCGCAGCTTATATCAGCGGCAGTGCGGCCCCGGGCTTCAGTTCGGGTCAGGCGCTCAACCTGATGGAGCAGATGGCCGCCGAGAAGTTGCCGCCCGATATGGGGATCGAATGGACCGGGATGTCCTACCAGGAGAAGCTGGTCGGCAACCAGGCACTGTTCGTCCTGGCGCTTTCCGTGCTGCTGGTGTTTCTGGTGCTGGCGGCGCAGTATGAAAGCTGGAGCAATCCCCTGGCCGTCATCCTGGTGGTGCCGCTGGCGCTGCTCGGCACGGTGCTGGCCCTGAGCCTTCGAGGTTTCGACAACAACATCTACACCCAGATCGGCATGGTCCTGTTGATTGCCCTGGCGAGTAAGAACGCCATTCTTATCGTGGAAGTGGCGCGTGAGCAGCGGGCGAAGGGGGTGGACCTCTTCGAAGCGGCGGTGGATGCTTCCCGGCGGCGCTTCCGGCCCATTCTCATGACTTCGTTTGCGTTCATCCTCGGGGTCCTGCCGCTGGCACTGGCGAGCGGCGCCGGCGCCGCCCAGCGCCAGGCACTCGGCACCGCCGTCATCGGCGGGATGCTCGCCTCGACGCTGCTGGCCGTCCTCTTTGTGCCGATCTTCTACGTCAATATGCAGCGCTTCAGTGAATGGCTGGTGGCCCGCAAGCAGTCTTCCGCCACCGGGGTTTGACCCTCTCGGTAACTCAATGGCATTATCCCCAACCCCACTTATCAAGGGAGGGGAGTCATGAGGCTGCACCTGCCTGCATTACTCTTCGAGCGGCCCGCC
>CAZDKX010000128.1:0-3077 GCA_964505935.1 uncultured Syntrophobacteraceae bacterium | reverse complement strand
CCCGCCACCTCACCGCTGGCCTCCAGCTTGGCGTCCTCGGAGTTGTAGGTTAAATCCGAAGGGCGCTTGACCGCATCCGGATCGTCCAGATCGAGTATCCGGTCGATTTTCCATTGACCCTGCTCTTTCTTAAACGAGAACATCTGTTCCCCGCGCATCCTTTGCCGGTGGATTTCAGGCATGGACGGAAACTCCCCCAGAAGGTAAAGAGTGGCCTTCTGCCCGTCTTTTGGCACGGCGACATGCTCCACCTGGTATGATGCCGGCACTTGGGCGCGTGCGACCAGCAGGAAAAACTTGCGCTCCTCTTTCTTCTTGATCTCGCTGCGGATCTCTTTTTGCCGGTCACTGGCGTAAAATGAAAGAATCTTGTCCGCGTCGCCCCCTTTTGACGCCGCATAAAACGCCTCGAGCAGCCGCGTGAATTCCGCCTGTTCCTGCTGCGCCCTTGCCGCGTTGGTCATGACTGCGCACAGCAGCAAGCCGGTGGTCCACACCACGATTTTTCGGAACATCGCCATTCTCCTTTCGAAATTGTACTGGTTAAGGATGAGGCCCTGCGTTCTCCCATCTGTTCATTGCTTTGCCGGGACAGGGGTGTTTCCCGGGAGTCCGGCGTCATGGGGGCGATCTTATTGCTTCGCCCGCTTCGCTTCCTGTGCGGTTGCTTTGGGGGCATTTTGCGAGGATGCGGCAGAAGCTTGTTCGATTCTTTGCAGGAGTTGATGAGAAAGCGTGTGATCGGCATCGAGCGTCAACGCCTTGCTGGCATAGCGTGCGGCTTCAGGTCGGTTGTTCTGCACGAAGCAGAGGACGGCCAGATTGTAATAGAGCGTTGGATGGTCAGGGTATTCGATGAGTGCTTTGCGATAGCAGCATTCAGCTTCCTTGTATTTACCCTGCCGACGATAGATAATGCCAAGTGCGTTATAATTCTCAATGTCCAGATCGTTGTCAATAATGTCAGCATATATGGTTTCGGCATCACTCTGTAGATCATGCTTAATGAATAAACTGGCTATTTGTTTGTCAACAGCAACGTTCTTTCCATACAGTCTATTTCTTTTGCGCAATTGGGAAAAAAGACTTCGGCATTCCTCGACGTTTCCCTGTTGCAGCATAAGGTCCCCCAATTGCAGCGATCTTTCTGTATTGGTAGGGCTGATTTGTTCTGCCGTCTTCAACAGATCAATAGCATCATCCATCTTCCCCATTTGCACGTTGACCTCGGCACAGTTCTTATAGGCAGCGATCATCAGCCTGCACATTTCGATAGCTTGCTCAAAAGTCTCAGCGGCGGCCTGGTGATCTCCGGCTTTTGCCAGGCACTCCCCCTTCAGATTGGTCCATCGCGCCATGTTGAGCCTGCTCTGGACTTCTTCCCGATTGATGAGCGCCAGGGCGTCATTGATTCGGCCGTCCTCTTTCAGAAAACGAATCTGCTGGTAGAGTTTTTCCTCTGCGCAGCCAACTTTTTCGAGTACGCGCAGGATGCGTGATTCCAGGGTCCCGAGAGTAAAAGGCTTGACAAGGTAGTCGTTAGCCTCCCACTCTCCCAGGGCTGATGCCATGCCGTGGACATCGGCTTCATTGCCCATCATGATAAAGGGTATGAATCGCGTCCCTTCGGTAGTCCGGCAGCGTTTGATCAATTCCAGCCCGCTCATATCAGCCAGAGTGACATCGCATATGACAAGATCGTAAGAATGGGATTGAATATCTGCCCAGGCAGTTTCAACCCCATTGGTTTCATCGATAGTAGAAAACACGTTCATGGAATTGAGTTTACGCCTCACGATCGTCCTCAGTGAGGAGTAGTTCTCAACAATTAAGACCCGCATCGGGTACCTCTATCTCGCTCTTCCGTGAGCTTTCTCGGTAAAGAGATCACTTGTTTTTGGACGACTCCTAACTGATCCAGATCAAGACCGGCGATCCCGGAGAGGTCAAATTGCTTCAATGGTTGAAGGAGGCTTGGGCGCGATGTTGTAGGTAACACTGACAACGCCGGGCACGCAGCGGACAATCTCTCGGGCGAGCTCCTTGAGGAGATCAAACGGGAGGGGCGTCGGTTCCGCCACGCGGGCGTCGGTACTGTCCCAGCAACGCACCTCGACCTGCAGACCAAAATCGCGGTTACCGTCGCGCATTCCGGTCACCCGGTCTTCGTGCAGGATGGCCAGGTACTGAAAGGCCTCGGTTGTCCCGAGTGTCCGCTCAACAGCTTCCGTGGCCTTGCGAACCAGCTCGATGCGTTCAGGCGTCACGGCGCCGATCACCCTCGCGGCAAGGGCAGGGCCGGGAAAGGGAATGCGGGCAAAGAGTTCCGATGGAAGCCCTAAAGCTCTTCCGACCACGCGCACGCCGTCCTTGCGAAGTTCGACGAGCGGTTCGATAATCCGATAACCGAAAGCCTCCTGGGGATCGATCCCGAGTTGTGCAAAGACATTGTGCTGCCGCTTGATCCCGGCAATCGTCTCGTCGATGTCGGTCAGGATCGTTCCCTGCAAAAGGAATTTAGCACCGCTTTCTTTGACGATACGGCCGAATACCTGTCGATAAAAGGTCTGGGTGATAGCTTCGCGTTTCTCTTCCGGGTCGGTGATGCCGGTCAGCGCTGTGAAAAACTCCTTCCGCGCATCAACAACCTCAACCATTACACCCAGGTCCCGAAACCACCGCGACACCTGTTCGGCTTCTCCCTGGCGCATCAGGCCGTTTTCAATGAAGACGGTCTTGAGGCGATCCCTCAGAGCTTGATGGCCAAGCAGCGTAACCGTGGATGAATCGACGCCGCCGGAGAGGGCATTGATCGCGATGCCGTCCCCCACCGTTTCGCGGATGGCTTGGACCTTTTCCTCGATAAAGCGCCTCGTGTCCAGTTCCTGCAAGGTAATCTCCCTAGCCATTCGATGAGTTTCCTTTCGCTTTTTGGGGCCCGTACAGGTTATTAAGAACGGGGCCAGCGGGTGCATCCCATGCGGCGCGCCGTGAGGCTACGCCGGTAGTGCCCTTAGCCGGCGCATGACCGTATCGGTAGACTACCCCGGCCGCACTTCTTGTCAATGACCTTAATA
>CAZDKX010000127.1:0-12533 GCA_964505935.1 uncultured Syntrophobacteraceae bacterium | reverse complement strand
CAGCGAAAACGGGTGCTGACTTCTCCGGTCGTGCCGCGGTCGGGGCGGCTGAAGAGCCACCAGCCGAAGAGCACCATGACCAGAAGGATGCTACCGCCGAGAATGATGCCGATTTTCTTGAGCATCGGTTACCTCCCTTGAGCTGACAGTCACTGACCATAGCTTTATTCGATGAATACGACACAGGAGATAACGGTCACATAGCCTCCCTTCTGGCCCCTGGCGACACAGGGAAAAGAGAGGGCCTCGACCACCTTGCCGCTCATCAGATAAATTTCCCTTCTTTCATCATAGTCCTTATCGGGGTCGAATTCGACCCCCAGGGTGGTCGCCAGCATGGTGGACGCCAAGTCTTCCGCGAAATCCCCGACCTCGGTTTCCTCCTGCCCGTACGCATGGAACTCACTGATATAGCCGTACTGGTTGCGGTCGGTGGGAAAGGCAATGCCCACCGAGGCGCCGATCATCCGGCCATACTCATTGGCACTGAGCCTGGCTACCACACAGAAGGTGATCTGGCCGGGTTTCAGGAGTTTCAGGCCTTCTTCGGGGTCAATGATTTCACAGTTGGGGGGGAAAATGCTCGACACACTCACAATATTCTGAGTCTCAATCCGAGCATCCCGCAGCGCCAATTCATAGGACTGCAGCTCGTTCTTGTGGAAGCCCACACCCTTGGTGAAGAAGGCTTTGGTGGGCACGATCATGGTTATGCTCCTTCTCAGAGATTCAAGCGGTGGGGGCGGCACCGAAGCCGAAGAGTCCGTCGGAGGCGATGATCGCCGGCGAGCCGCCCCAGGGCTGCAGGCGTGCGATGGCCAGCTCCTCCTCCTCGATTTTGACCACGGTATCCAGTTCCCCATCCTGCCACATTTTTTCCAGCGTCAGACAGTCGGACCACATGGCGGCACAGTAAGCGGACAAGGCCTCAACCTGTTCCAGGGTGAGCAGTCGCGGTCGCAAGGCAATCTTGATGGGGCCAAGAAGGTAGGTAAAGCGTTCCTCCAGGGCCATCCGGTTCTGCATCTCGAAAACTTCCAGCACGTCCGCCGGGTTCATCTCGAGAATCCCCGCGTTCATCCGCCTGACCGCCTCCCCGACGCTCAACTCTGAATGCAGAATGGCCAGCGGCTGGACCCCGCCACCACTGCCGACATTGGTCGGCACGCCGCCGTAACGGCCCAGGAAACCGAACAGCCCTCCCGGCCCAAGGAGACACCGGAAATCGGTCTGGCAGCGTTCCAGGACGGTTCGCCCGGTAGCGGGTTCCACCGTCGGCACTTCCTCCGCCCACAGCTCGAGCGGGACCTTCTCCTGGACGATGTAGCTTCCCTCCCGGAGGGCGGCTTCAACGGCCTCGTCGGCATTGCTGTTCACCTTGCCCACCCGAACCCCCTTGCCCGAATAACCTCGTTCCGGCTTGAGCACGAGGTCGTCCCAGTGCGCCCGCGTCCAGGCAATCAGATCGTCGATCATCTCCCCGGTCGGCCCGTCCGTGCGCCGGGGATAGAACTGACGCGTCCAGGGAGTCCTCCTCACCACCTCGGGGTGGAAGCGATGACATTGCGCGCCCGTAAGCACCTCGAACATGCTCTTGACATTGATCGGCTCCGTCCCCCGCGGGTTGATCACGCGGTTTTCGCGGACCGCCTGCAGGAGCGGCCCGAGGTTGTGAATCCGGTGCAGCTTCAGGAGGATATCGGTATTGAAATCCATGAAGATCAGGGACACCGGCTGGCCCTGCCAGCAGACTCTTCCCTGGTGCAGGGCCAACTCATGAGGCGCCATGAGCGCCGCCCGAACGCCGTCAAACCGATTCAGGCGGGCCGCCAGGTTGATGTTTTCGGTAACGTCGGCAAGCGTTTCTTCCTCGGCCACCACTGCAATCAGCCCGGGGTTGCTCCCGTCCCGGCTCCGCTGCCCTGCCACCAGCATTTCCACAAAACCATTAATAGGAAACAGGAGCGGATGGTCAAAGTCCAGCTCGATCCCCATGGGGCGGATAGCGTTCAGTCTCGTCCAGACGGCTTTACCGATAATCTGCGTGACCCGCTGGTAATCCCACCCCCCGGGGCTCCCAAGGTTCCACTCCGAATGGTATCCAAGAAAATCTTTCAAGACTCAACCTCTTGCTTCCATGACAAGTCCCTGTTGGCATCCCCCAGACTCGCCAGCCGCCGTTCGACGAGATGAAAGGGGAGCTCGCCACCCTGCAGGACCTCCCGGTGAAACCGCCCCCAGCCCAGCCGAGGGCCATGGCGCTCTTTCAGTTTGACCAGCTCGTAACGCCCCAGAGTGTAACACAACTGGTAGCCGGGATTCAGACGAAAGCGATCCACCTGATGCCCGGCCTCTTCCCGGCTGAAGCCCGCCGTCGTCAGCAGCGCCACCGCGCCGGGATGGTCGAGCAGACCGCAGGCCAGACCGACATCAAGCTGGCAGCGGGCGGCCCGCCAGAGTCTCCGCTTGTGGTCTACGAGCCGGTCCAGGGGATGCTCCACATAACCGCACTCGCTCAGCAGCGATTCCACATAATACGCCCAGCCTTCATAGAAAAGCGGAGATTCAATCTGTGCCCGGATGGGATTCTTGAGGTTGCGCCGGACAAAGTCAAGCAGATGGTGACCGGGAAAGGTCTCATGAGCACTCAGAAACCGGTATTCGCGGTGGAGTCGCTGCTTCAACAGGGCCCCAGCCTCTTTGCTGTGCCGGGAAGGAAGGGCAGTCGTGACATAAAAGGTATCCCGCTCGCGCGGATCGCTCGTGAAGGCCGCCGCGAACGAAGCAGAACTGCGAACCGACTTGAGATAACCGGGAGTCTCCCGGACATCCGGCACCGGCGCCCCGTCCGCCCGAGGAAACCCCAACTCCTGGAAAAAGCGCCGCAGCCGCTCCGTTTCCAGCCGATAGAGGGCGATGGTATCGAGCTTGGCGAGATCGGTTGGGAAATAGGCATGGTAGAGTTCCCGCCAGGATTTTTGGGGGTCAAGCTGCGACTGCAGATTTTCGAGGGCCTCCAGATTTTCCCGCCATTCGGCAACGGCGATGTCAAAGACTTCGGAGAGGCTTCTGCGGGAACCGAAATGCTCTCCGAGAATGGCCTCCACGCTCGGCCCCCCGCAATCCCCGTCGGGCAGCGGGGCCCTTGCCCGCAGCCAGGCTTCGAAACTGCCCAGCGCCGCCCGAGCTTTCTCCAGGTGGACGGACAGGACCCCCCCGGCGCCCTGGGCAACCTCCAGGAGATATTCCCCGCAGTCGGCAAGCATCAGGAGCGCGGCCTGATAGTGCGCTTCCGGAATCCCCTTGAGATTGTCCTGCGCCTGTTGCAGGAGGCGAGGGATGGCTGCGAGGCGAGCCTGGGCCCGCTCGCGGATCTCTTCCTCGCCGGCGGCCGGTTTGGTGAGAGCATGGTCCAGCCCCAGGAACGCGATTTTCAAGTACAGCAGGGGGTTGTGGCGCCACGACCGGGATCGCTCCAGTTCGATCAGGGCCCCCGCCATGTTGCCGCGGAGCATCGCCACATCCAGGATTCCCTCGAGGTCCTCCTCTGCTATCGCAAGCCCGTTCAGCCAGCGCCGGAATTCCTTGAGCGCCTGAATGGCCTCCTCAATGGCATCCCGGCTCAGGTCATCCAGCCGGTCGTAGTAGTGGCTGGCATGCGTGGCGCGCGGCAGGAAGGGAAATTCGTCACTGGCGCACATCACGGGAAAACGCTTGGCCATCGCCGAGAAATACTCCGATGCCAACTCCGTTAACGTCTCGCCCAAACCCCGCCCCCTCTCCAATATCGCGGCACCCAACCACCCTTCACCCTTCACTTTTCACTCAAAACCCTCTCGTACACTTCCAGGTATTGCTCGGCCGCATGCTGCCACGAGAACTCCTGAGCCATGGCTCGGCGTTGGAGGGCAAGCCACTCGTCCCGGTTGCGAAAGAGCTCCAGCGCTGCTTTGACGCTGTCGAGCAGGGCACTGGCGTCATACCGGTAAAATTTGAAGCCGGTTCCCCGGGAGGGCTCCGCCACAACATCCACCACGGAGTCGTCGAGGCCGCCCGTGGCATGAACAATGGGAATGGTACCGTAGCGCAGACTGTACATCTGGTTGAGGCCGCAGGGTTCATAGGCGGAAGGCATCAGGAAGAGATCGGCGCCGGCTTCAATGCGGTGGGCCAGGGGTTCATTGAATGCGACGCAGATCTTGATCCGTTCGGGAAAGCGTTCGGCCATCGCCTGCAGCTTTCCTTCGATTTGCGCATCGCCACTGCCCAGGATCACCAGCACCACGGGAAGGGCCATCAGCTCTTCCACCATATCAATAAGCAGGTGGTAGCCCTTCTGGGTTGCCAGCCGACCGATCATGCCCACCAGCACCAGCTTTGAAGCCTCCTCGGCAAATCCCAACTCAGCCAGCAGCGCGGTCTTGCACTGGCGTTTCCCGGCAAGTCGTGTCGCGCTGTAGTTCTGGGGAATGAATGAGTCCGTCCGGGGGTCCCACACCGTCTGATCAATCCCGTTCAAAATCCCCGACAGTCGGTCAGCCCGGTTCAGCAGCACCCCGTGGAGACCGTACCCTGCTTCCTCCCGCTGAATCTCGCGGCTGTAACGGGGACTGACGGTGGTCAGGTGATCGCTGTAGATCAGGCCGGCTTTGAGGAAGTTGCACTTGCCCCAAAATTCCAGGCCGCGAATGGAAAAAGCTTCCTGAGGAAGGTTGGTGAGGCTAAAATAGTGGCTCGGGAAAATCCCCTGGTACGCCAGGTTGTGAATGGTGAGGACGGTCCGGGAAGCGGCCAGAGCGGGGTCGGATCGCCACAGGAGGCGATGGTAGGCGGCGGCCAGCCCCGTCTGCCAGTCGTGCAGATGGAAAATCGAGGGGTACCACTGGCGGGCGTGGCACAGGGAAGGGATGGCGCGGCAGAAAGTGATGTAGCGCTCCGCATTGTCCTCGTAGTCCCCTCCCGCCGGCGACCCATAGAGATAAGAGCGGTCATAGAACTCATCCTTTTCCAGCAGGTAGAGCGGTATCCCTGAAAAAGCGCGGGTTTCCAGGAGGTTGACATGATAGTCGTGGGTCCCGACCGTAATGGGCGAAGGAGCGGGCAGAACGACCGAACTCTTGACCCAGTCCCGCACACAGCGATACAGAGGAATGAACACGCGGACATCACAGCCGAGCTCTTTCAGAGCTGCAGGGAGGGCTTCGGCGACATCGGCCAGACCTCCCGTCTTGGCAAAGGGCGCCGCTTCCGAAGCACAAAAAAGAATACGTGGCTTTTCCATAACGTTGCTCTCTCACCCGCCAGCGAGTGAAGGGTTTATGGCCATGACAGGGCTCTCATCTGAAGTCGGTATCACTTACTATGGCGCAAGCCGATAGGGAAGCAGTTTTTTAAGGAGCCCCAGCGAGGAATCCGGGGGCCCTACCCGAAAGGATTTCCATTGAGCTCTAGACCAGGGCGGCGTGAGACTCGCCGCATCGTTCTTGGCGGCGTCCCCATCGGTGGCGGGGCGCCGGTGGTGGTGCAGTCCATGACCAATACGGACACCCGCGACTGGCGGGCCACCGTGGCCCAGATCAAGCGCCTGGAGGAGGTCGGGTGTGAGCTCGTTCGCGTGGCCGTCCCCGACCAGGAAGCCGCCGACCAGCTGGCAAGCATCAAACGGGCGATCGGCATCCCCCTCATTGCCGATATCCACTTTGATCACCGCCTGGCGCTGCAGGCGCTGCGAGCCGGCGCTGACGGCCTGCGCCTCAATCCCGGCAATATCGGCGGGCCGGACAAAGTCCGCAAGGTGGTCGCCGCGGCCCGGGAGCGTCAGGTCCCCATTCGCATCGGCGTGAACAGCGGTTCTCTGGAGAAGGACCTCCTCGCCCGGCATGGGCACGCCACCCCCGAGGCCATGGTGGCGAGCGCCCTGCGGCACATTCGCCTGCTGGAAGAGCTCGATTTCGATCTTCTCAAGGTTTCCATGAAATCGTCCGATGTTTTGGATACCATTGCCTGCTATCGCTTGCTCGCCTCCAAAACCGACTATCCGCTCCACCTGGGCGTTACCGAAGCGGGCACGGTGGTTGACGGGGCGATCAAGTCGGCGCTCGGCATTGGCATCCTCCTCTTTGAAGGTCTGGGCGATACCCTGCGGGTTTCCATCACCAGCGCTCCCGAAGAGGAAATCCCCATTGCCTACAGCATCCTGCGGGCGCTGAAGCTCCGGGAACGCGGCGTGGAACTGATCAGCTGCCCAACTTGCGGGCGCACGGAAATCGATCTCATTCCCTTGGTTGAGAAAGCCGAACGGATGCTTAGAATGGTGCGAACTCCCCTGAAGGTGGCGATCATGGGGTGCGTGGTGAATGGTCCCGGTGAGGCGCGGGAAGCCGACGTAGGCATTGCCGGAGGGCGCGGCCAGGGTATTCTCTTCAAGAAAGGCGAGCGGGTGGCAAAAGTCCCCGAAAGCGAACTGCTCGATTGCCTCCTGCGGGAAGTTGCGCAAATGACCGGGGAGGAAGTACGGTAATGTGGAGCCGTCCTGAATCAAATTGCCCTCTCTTTTGCGCGCTTGCACACCACGAAGCTTGCGAAGAGCACGAAGCATCACTTCGTGTCCTTCGTGCTCTTGGTGGTGAAAAAGAGTACTTTTGTTGGGCAACTGCCAGGCAGGAAGGTGGTCGTGCGTTATTTTGAAATAATCGATGAGGTGCTGAGCTACCATCCGGAAGCTGATGCGGCGCTGCTCGAAAAGGCCTACGTCTTCAGTGCAAGGGTCCACCACGGCCGCACGCGCCTGCCGGGTGAGCCCTACCTTCATCATTCCCTGGCGGTAGCGGGGATTCTCACCCGCATGAAACTGGACGAGGAGACCATCGCCGCGGGGCTGCTCCACGACGTGATGGCAGAACAGGACGTCACCCCCGAAGAGTTGGAAGAACACTTCGGCGCCGGCATCGCGCGGATTGTCCAGGGCCTGACCAAGGTCAGCCAGCTGACTTTTACGACCCGTCAGGAGCGCCAGACCGAATACATCAGGAAGATGGTCCTCGCCATGTCCCCGGATGTCCGCGTCGTACTGGTCAAGCTGGCGGAACGGCTCCATGAAATGAGGGGCCTGCAGGACCGGTTTGATGCTTCCCATCGCATGCTGGCTCAGGAAACCCGCGACATCTATGCACCCCTGGCCGGCCGTCTGGGCATCGACTGGATCAAACAGCAACTGGAGGACCTCTCCTTCCGGTGTCTGGAACCCGAGGTCTACGAAGGAATCCTCCAGGGCCTGGCCAAAACCGAGGAGGATCGTCGCCGCTATCTCCAGGAAGTCCAGCAGCTGCTGACCGCAAAATTGGAGGAAAACGGCATCCGGGGACGGGTCAGTGGCCGTCCCAAGCACCTTTACAGTATTCATCTCAAGATGTTGCGACAGGATATGGACCTCAGCCGCATTTACGACCTCATCGCCTTTCGCATCGTGGTGGATTCCCTGCCCACCTGTTATGAAGCGCTTGCCATGGTGCACAATGCCTGGGAACCGGTCGCCGGCCGCTACAAGGACTATATCGCCAAACCCAAGTCCAACATGTATCAATCCCTTCATACCACCATCATCGGTCCCCGCCATGAGCACGTGGAAATCCAGATTCGCACCGAAGACATGGACAGAATCGCCAATGAAGGGATTGCCGCTCACTGGCTGTACAAGGAAGGCTCGCGGCTGGCCCAGCCGGATACGGAGGAAACGCAACGCTTCTCGTGGTTGCGGGAACTTCTCGAATGGGACAAGGAATGGCATGATCCCAAAGGCCTCTCCGAGATTGCCAGGATCGACTTCTATCCTGATGAGGTGTACGTATTCACCCCCATGGGCGACGTCAAAGTGCTCCCCCGCGGGGCGTCGCCTCTGGATTTCGCCTATGAAGTCCACAGCGAAGTCGGCCACCGTTGTGTCGGGGCCCGCGTCAACGGCAAGCTGGTGCCGCTTCGCTATGAATTGCAGAACGGCGATACCATTGAAATCATGACTTCCGCCAACCAACGACCCAGCAAAGACTGGCTGAAGTTCGTCAAGACCACCAAAGCCCTCAACCGCATCCGTCACTACATGAAGGCGGAAGAGCGGGCCCGCTCGATCAGCCTGGGACGGGAGCTCTGCGAGCGGGATTTCCGTAAGAAAGGGCTGAACTTCACCACCCTGGTCAATTCCGCGGAACTCCTCGAAGTGGCCCGCGGCCTCTCCCTGCGCACGGTGGACGACCTGCTGGCGACCATCGGCTACCGGAAGATCACCCCGAATCAGGTGCTTGGCCGGCTGCCCTCGCTTGCCGTCGAGGAGGAAGTGCCGAGGGAAGAGTCGATTCCGGTGGAGAAGCGCAAAGCGGCGCCGCCGGATGAGGGCATCAAGGTACGGGGCGTCGATGATGTGATGGTCCGAATGGGCAAGTGCTGCAATCCGGTACCTGGGGAAGCAATTGTGGGCTACATCACCCGCGGCCGAGGCATCACCGTCCACCGCCTGGCGTGCAGGAACCTCGATAAAGCCGATGCAGATCGAAAAATCGAAGTCCAATGGGATTCAGGCAAGGACCAGACCTATCCGGTGGACATCCGCGTGGTGCATTCCGGCGAAAAGGGCATGCTGGCAACCCTCAGCAGCATCTTGGGCCAAACCGACGCCCGGGTGGTCGGGATCGGGAGCGATCCGCGGGCCAACGGCATGAACGTGTGTAAGTTGACCATCGAAGTGAAGGATACCAACCACCTGAGCCGGGTGCTGGCGGCCCTCAGAAGCGAGAAAGGCGTGTTGCAGGTGCGACGATCCATGGAATGAAGTCAGGACGGCTTACCCGGTAGAGACGACGAGAGCCTCTACCGGGCGCGTCAGAAGGGGATATACTATGGGATAGGAAAAAGTGCGTTGTTACTTCGCGGGAGCAGGTCGCAAGGATCAGTAGGTGTAGACGCCGTATTTCTCCGGCACTTTCAGGAGTTTTTCGAGCTCAGCCTGGATCTTTTTGCGTTCCGGATCGGCCTGCCAGGCATTCCAATCCTCGAGGCTGTTCCAGGTGCCAATGACGAGAAACTTGGTGGCACTGGTCACATCTCTGAGGGTTTCCCCGGTGATGTAACCTTTCTGCAGCATCGCTTTGGTGCGCAGCTGCATGAGGATGTTGTGTAGTTTGAGATCGTTGCCCGGTTGGATTTCTCTCTCAATGAACACTCGAATAGCCATGGTTCCCTCCTTGAGCCAAAAGTTAAGAGCAGAAATAATTCGACTTTCCCTGATTGCTCTATCTTTACCATATATCTAGCAGTTTCGTCAATCAAAAAGCTCCGGCACGCTCTTACCGGCATAAAATCACCACCCGGAACCCCAAAAAAATGCTTGAATGGCGTCGCCGGCCCCACAAAAACAGTTGTTTTTTAAAAAAACACTCTTTAGAATGCCTTCAGCCTTAGAGGCAGAGGGAATCTAGCGTCATGAAACGGTAGCTCGGGGTCAGCGCTTCCGGAGGGGTTGGGCTACTCAGCACGGGACCATCAGCCCGTGGTGTATAGATACTAATTTTTTCATAATTCTGGTCATGGGCGATTCACAGGGGTCGGGGCCAGTGATTCTCGCGACGTGGCTGTTCGTTAGGGCGGTCTCCTCTTGTCGTCAAGGGAGGCGAAAAGGCGAGAAGACCTTGTAAGTGGATGTGGTTTTTTACAATGTTTCAGAGGAACTGGAGGAGGAAAGAAAATGACAAAGGCAGATCTGGTAACGAAAATTGCTGGTGACAGCAAGATCACCAAGGCACAGGCGGAAAAGGCGGTCGACGGTTTTGTCGCCTCCGTTTCAGCCGCACTTTCCAAAGGCGAAAAGGTTACCTTGGTGGGTTTTGGGACCTTCAGTGTCGGTACCAGGTCGGCACGCGAAGGGCGCAATCCCCGGACGGGTGACAAGATTACGATCCCCGCCTCGAAAGTGGTCAAGTTCAAGCCGGGCAAGAGCTTGAGCGAAAAGGTTAAGTAGGCTCTCTCCAACAGAGCGCTTTTTCTCCCTCTCCCAACAGAACCACCGTTTTGGTGTGGGGTTTGGTCGTTTGTCATGCCACTGCCTCGGGCAGCCGACGATCAGACCCCGACATGTTTCTCGTCGAGTATTCCTCCAATGCTTCCCGTCAACCACCATGCCTGAGCATCATAACCGCCCATGGAAGCCTTCCGGAATCCAACCTCGTTATTCCGGCATGCTTCCAGCCGAAATCCAGGAGCATACCCTGGATGCCGGTTTTCACCGGCATGACGGGATGGTCTTTCCTGGGACCCCCCAGACCCTGCCCATGCGAAGAGGCCTCATCCTGATACTGTGCTTCGCCTGCACCGGACGCTCTCCCGGCTAAAGTTTGATTGACAACCTCCCATCGAGATCATAGGGTTGAGGGACCTTCGCCGGCTGCCGGTCAGCCTCCTGACGGCCGGCCGCAGGTCGGGACCGAAAAGCATGGGGAAGAGTCTTTTGTAATTTTTGGAAAAAGGAGGTCTGAGTTGTCCAGGAATTTAACCCAGAAGATTCTTGAAGCTCATCTGGTCGCAGGGCGGCTTGTGCCCGGTGAGGAAATTGCCGTTCGCATCGATCAGACCCTGCTTCAGGACGCGACCGGCACCATGGCCATGCTTGAGTTTGAGGCGCTGGGCATCAGCGCGGTCAAGGCGCAACTGGCGGTCCAGTATGTCGATCACAACATCCTTCAAACTGATCACAAAAATGCTGACGACCACAAATACCTCCAGACCGCTTCAGCCCATTACGGACTCCATTTCAGCCCTGCCGGCACCGGCATCTGCCACCAGGTCCATATGGAACGCTTCGGCATTCCCGGCCAGACGCTGCTGGGGGCGGACAGCCACACCCCTTCCGCCGCCGGCATTGCCATGCTCGGCATTGGGGCGGGCGGGCTCGATGTCGCCATGGCCATGGCGGGTTATCCCTACCACTTCCCCTGCCCGAGGGTCCTCGGGGTGAAGCTCACGGGCACCCTCCCGGACTGGGTGAGCGCCAAGGATGTCATTCTTGAAATGCTGCGTCGTCATGGGGTGAAGGGGTGTGTCGGCAAAGTAGTTGAATACTACGGGCCGGGCTTGGCGACGCTGTCGGCCACCGACCGCGAGACGATCGGCAACCTGGGCACCGAACTGGGAGCCACCAGCACGGTCTTCCCCTCCGACGACCAGACCCGCAGCTACCTCGAGGCCCAGGGACGCGGGCCGTCCTGGCAGGCCCTGCAGGCCGACGCCGGGGCCTCCTACGACGAGCATGAGGCCATCGATCTCACCACCCTGGAACCCCTCATCGCCTGCCCCTCCTCTCCCGGCAAGGTGGTGCCGGTGCGCGAGGTGGCGGGCCTGAATGTGGACCAGGTGATCGTTGGCAGCTGCGCCAACTCCTCCTTTCGCGATCTCATGGTGGTGGCCAGCATCGTGGAGGGCCGCCACAGCCACCCCGGCACTTCCTTTCACGTGAACCCCGGCAGCCGCCAGGTCCTTGCCAACGTCGCCGCCCACGGGGGCATCATGATGCTGCTCATGGCCGGCGCCCGGATCCACGAACCCGGCTGTCTCGGCTGCATCGGTATGGGGCAGGCACCCGGCTCCGGTGACGTGAGTCTGCGCACCATGCCGCGCAACTTCCCCGGACGCTCCGGCACGGAAGGCGACCAGGTGTATCTCTGCTCCCCGGAAACCGTGGCCGCCGCCGCCCTCAGAGGCGTCATCACCGACCCCCGCGAGCTCGCGCAGGAGATGTCCTACCCCCACCTCAAGGACCCGGGACAGTTCATCATCGATAGCAGTTCGATCATTGCCCCTTCGGAAGCCCTGCGCCGGACGGAAGTCGCTCGCGGCCCCAATATCAAACCCCTGCCCGCCATGGACCCGCTCCCCGAAACCCTCGAAGCATGGGTGGTGCTCCAGGTCGGCAACAATATCTCCACCGATGAGATCATGCCTGCGGGCAGCAAGATTCTGCCGCTGCGCTCCAACATTCAGGCGCTGAGCGAGTTTGTCTTCTCGCGCGTCGCTCCCGGCTTCGCCGGGGCATGCCGGGAAAAGGGCTCGGCAGCCGTCGTGGGGGGTGAGAACTACGGGCAGGGTTCGAGTCGCGAGCATGCCGCCCTGGCGCCCCGCTATCTGGGCGTGCGCGCCAAGCTTGCCAAGAGTTTCGCCCGTATTCACAAGGCCAATCTGTGTAATTTCGGGATCCTGCCCCTCAAGTTCCACGGGGCTCAAGACTATGAACGCGTCAGTAAAGGCGCCCGGCTGGTCTTTCCCGAGGTGAGAAAACGCATCGCCGCGGGTGACCGGGAAATCCCGGTGGAGGTCGATGGGATTCGCATCGTGACCCTGCTCGAAGTCTCCGACCTCGAACGACAATACCTCCTGGCCGGCGGCGCCATGAATCATGTCAAACAAAAACTCGGTGAAGCGGATTGACCATATGGAAACTGAAGTGCGTCTGAAAAATACCGGGCTGCGCGGCGTGAAGGTGGCTGACACGAAGA
>CAZDKX010000126.1:0-12602 GCA_964505935.1 uncultured Syntrophobacteraceae bacterium | reverse complement strand
TCGGGTTATCATTTATTGAGATGGCCAATCCCGAGTGGTTCTATCGTAAGCCCCGACTGGCGTGGGCCGTCTATGGCCACCGTCTCAGCCTATATCGGAAGACGATGCCGCACCGAGGGTTCGGGCAGCTGCTGGAAATCGCCCGTGCCAAGCCGGGCGGATATTTTGTGTTCACCTCGAACGTGGATGGGCATTTTCAAAAAGCCGGCTATGCGGAAGACCGGATTGAGGAATGTCACGGCTCCATTCATCATTGCCAATGTATCAATCCCTGCGGGAATGATATCTGGGATGCCGTCGCTCTTGAGGTGACCGTTGATGAAGAGGTCTTTGAAGCCCGCGAGCCGCTGCCACGCTGCCCGCGGTGCGGGGAACTGGCCCGACCCAATATTCTGATGTTTGGCGACTGGTCCTGGAACAGCAGTCGGAGCCGGCAGCAGGGTGAACGGTTTGCACAGTGGCTGAGTTACATCATCGAGAGCAAGATGCGGCTCGCCATTGTGGAAATGGGCGCGGGTACGGCGGTGGCCACGGTTCGGTGGCAATCCGAACAGGTGGCCAGGAGGGTCCATGGCACGCTCATCAGGATCAACCCTCGCGACACCATGATTCCAGCCGGACCTCATGTTGCCGTGCCGCTGGGCGCAGCAGAAGGGCTGGGCGCCATTTGCGCGGCCCTGTGAAAGGCCGACGAGGTCGGTGAAGGGCCGAAGCCTGCTTTAAAATCCATGAGGTTGCCAGCGTGAAGCCGGCACCCCCGCCCGGGTCGTGTCACAAGCCGATTGCCTGCCCACTCGCCTTGGAAGGGGAGTACCACCGAAGGAGGCAACCTGAACGAGAAGAGCCGAAACTCCTGCAAGTTTCGGCTCCTCCGTTGTTTGATCAGTCTGGGATATGCTCTGGCTAGAGCTTTCTCACCTGGGTGGCCTGAGGCCCTTTGGCGCCTTTTTCCTCAACGAAACTGACCCGCTGTCCTTCGCTCAGTGACTTGAAGCCTTCCCCCAGGATGGCCGAGTGGTGAACAAATACATCATGTCCACTGTCACTTTCGATAAACCCATAGCCCTTGCTGTCATTGAACCACTTTACTGAACCTTCCGCCATTTTCCTACATCCTTCTTTAAATTTAAAATTTGGTTTTTTTCACTGCCTTCTTGGTGCGTTATTTGGAGTTGCTGCGAAACCGTATCATTATCGTGGCGAAAGACCGATTTCCTGCATGACTCAAAATATCGTACTCAACCAGCATGGGCGCATCTTAACTGCAAAATCCAGAATAGCAAGGAAAAACTGCCAAATTCTTAAGATAAACTAAAAAGAAACTTTAAGAATCGAATATCATTGGATAAAAACGTTGACTCACCGAGCTCGTCCGGGTCACGCAAGCCCAAGTCCGCTCATTCCCGCCAGCCTGGCTCTTATGTTTTCGATAATGGCCCTGTCCGGGGTAAAGGGGCCGGGAGGGGGTGTCGGCAAAGGCAGCAGGTGACTGTGAGCAAAGGGGGTTGCAGCCATCTTCTGGTTGAAAGCCAGGACCATGAGGACTTCGAGGTTGACGACATCGAGGATGTTGTAGGCAAGCAAGGTTTCCAGAGCTCTGACATTGCCTTTTCGGCGGTATTCATCCCAGAGCAGGACTGCAAAAAAGCCGTCGACGCCATCCAATTCTTCCCTGTCGATTCCGAGTTGGCGTTCACACCCCTTGAGACCGCCACGATATCCCAGGCTTGCGAGAACGTAGCGCAAGTCGATATGCACCTGATCCATGCGAGTACCGAGCCTGGCCCTGAGAAAAGGAAGATCAAAACACTTGCCGTTATAGGTGACGACCACGTCGTAATCCAGGATCTCTTTCCGGAAACGCGCCAGGTCCTTGCCCTGAACGTACCACCGGACCGTCCTGCCATCATAGAGGGCAATGGTGGTGATGGTGTCGGCAGGAGAGCCCATGCCGGTCGTCTCGATGTCAAGGTAGACGAGCCTTTGACGAAAATCGGGAAAAAGCCGCCAATGTTGATCCGAAGGGAGCTGGCCGGCAAAAAAGTGTGGATCGTGCTGCTCCAGGTGGGCCCTGGACTGCTCGAGATGCCGGGTAAGGTGGTCGAGGCGTTTCAGGCTGAAGGGCAGGCGACGGTCCGCCGCGGCCCGGCCAAAATCGTCCCATGAATGCACCCCCTGTTCCCAGAGGAGCCTCTCAGTCCGCATCCCGACCCCGGGTATATGGCAAAAGGTGTTCCTGATCACGTGTCTAGCAGTCTTCCCCGGGCGGCAGCCAGCGCTCCAAAAGGGTCTTCAGTTTATCGAAATGGATGGGTTTACAGAGAAAATCGTTCATGCCTGAGGCGAGGCAGGCATGGTGGTCCTCGTCGGAGGTCAGGCCGGTGATGGCGATGATCGGGATGTCCATTCCCGATACGCCGGGGAAACGCTCGCCCTTTCTGATGAGTTGCGTGACTTCCATGCCGTCCATTCCCGGCATGCGGCAATCCATGAAGATCAGGGCAATTTGATGATGCGCCAGTTTTTCAAAAACTTCTCGTCCATTTCCTGCGGTTTGCACCTGATAACCCAGGACTTCGAGCATTTCTTTGAGGACTTCCTGGCTCACCGGATCGTCTTCGGCAACCAACACCGGACAATGGTGAGCTGCGTTGACCGCTTCCGTGACCGCCGCCGCTGGTTTGGGTTCGAGATCAGCTCGGGGCGCGGCTTCCTCCCTGGGGATGGCCACAGGCTCCGCCCCTTGTTGCTCTCCAGGAAGCCATCGCTTCAGGATCTCTCCCAGTTGCTGCATATTGAAGGGCTTGCTCAGGTAATCGTTCATTCCCGCCGCCAGGCAGATCTCGCGATCGCCTTTCATGGCGAGAGCGGTGAGCGCGATGATGGGCAGGGAGGTCGTGATGTTGCTGCGAATGAGTCTGGTGGTCTCATAGCCGTCCATCCCCGGCATTTGGCAATCCATCAATACCAGGTCATAAGATGTGCCGGCCAGCTTTTGCAGCGCTTCCCGGCCGCTGGCGGCGATGTCCGCCTGGTAACCCATGGCCTCCAGCATCTCCCTGGTCACATCCTGGTTCACCGGGTTGTCCTCGACGAGCAGCACACTCGCTCGAAAAGGAGCCTGCAAAGGTGCGGTCGGCTCTTCCCTGGTCACTGCGGCGAGACGTCCTCGAGAACGAAGGCCCTTGATTCTGGAGAAGGATTCATGCAGTTTTCGCCGGCTGAGCGGTTTGGTGAGGCAGTCGTCGTATCTGGACGCATGGGACGGATCGACATAGGTACAGGAATCCACGGGCCCAAGCAGGATGATCTCTGCCTGCCTGATGTGCGGGTCTTCACGAATGAGCCCTGCTAGGTCCAGGCCACTCATCTTAGGCAAGGTCAAGTCCAGCAATACCGCAGAAAAAGGATCGTTGGCCGCGGAGGCCTGACGGAGCTTATCGAGCGCCGCCTGCCCGTCTGCGGCAGTGTCATGACGTGCCCCCCAGGAGCGGAGGAGTCGCGCCAGGACCTCCCGGCAGCTTTGATTATCCTCTACAATGAGCAGGTTTTCGTTTGCCAGGAAGTGTGCCGAGTAACAGGGAGATTCGCCTGCGCCGGCCTGCTTCCGCAGTTGTGCGGTAAAGGTGAAGGTGCTGCCTTCACCAGGTTGACTCATAAGGCTGATGGTGCCTCCCATCATTTCGCAGAGTCCTTTGCAGATGGCGAGTCCGAGTCCGGTCCCGCCGTACTTTCTGCTCATGGAGCCGTCAGCCTGACAGAAATCCTCAAACACCCGCTCCCGAGCCTCGCTGGAGATGCCAATGCCGGTATCCTTCACCTCGAACTGCAGCAACACCTGGTCCTCGGTCTCCTCGGCAACCCTTGTCCGGACCAGGACTTCGCCCTGTTCGGTGAACTTGACGGCATTGCCCAGGAGGTTGTTCAGGATCTGGCACAAGCGTTCGGGATCGCCAACCAGCGCCGACGGCACCTCGGGGGCGATCTCGCAAATCAGTTCGAGCCCTTTCGCATGCGCATTGCCGGCGAGGGTTTCCACCGTCCGCTCGAGGGTGGCAGGCAGATCGAAACCCTGAAGATCGAGGTCGAGTTTTCCGGCTTCGATTTTGGAGAAATCCAGGATATCGTTGAGCACTCTCAGGAGACTCTGGCCGGATTGGATGACCGTCTCGGCCAGATACCGCTGCCGCTCGTTGAGGTCCGTGCGGAGCAGCAGCTCCGCCATGCCCAGCACCCCGTTGAGAGGGGTGCGGATCTCGTGGCTCATATTGGCCAAAAATTGTGATTTGGCCCGGCTTGCGTCCGCCGCCTGTTGTGCCAGCAGGGTTTGTTCCTGCACCTTCTGTTCCAGATCACGCTGATAGGCGTCCACCTGCTCGCGGTAATCCCGAAGGCGCTCCACCATCACATTGAAGTCCCGGGCGAGGTCTTCGATTTCATCATGGGTGCGAATCGAGACGGTCTGATCGATTTTGCCCCGCGAGATCTCGCGCGTGATGCCGGCCAGTTGCCTGATGGGGGAGGCGATGTGCCGCGTCATGAGAAAAGTGAGGCCCATCCCCACCAGAATGATCAAGGAGGTGAAAGCCGCCGTGGAGACCAGAAAGGCCCTGATGCGTTCCTCGAGGGCCGTCGTGTCAATCCCGATTTGAACATAGCCGATTGGGAGCGGTTGGGGGCGTGGCCCCGGCGGTTCAGGGTCCAGACCGTCGCCGTATTGGCTGAGCGATGCTCCATACACAGGTGAGACGATGTCCACATAGGGTTTCCCGGCCTCCGGGTTGGTGACCTTCCTGGAGGAGGGGTCCCTGGCGTCTGACGCAGGCAGTTCGAACTCCCGGGGAGGGGCCTGGCTGCCGAACTGCCTTTTCAGGAGCACCAGATCGTGAGCGTTACGGATGACCACATACGCGATGTCGGGGATGGAAGACAAGCCGTCGACCATTTGGTTCAGAGCGGCTGGATTCTCGGTATAGATGGCGTATTCGCAGTTCTCCGAAACCATCCGAACAATGGATTCGCCGTAGTGGAGCAGCCTTTCATACTGGCTCTGCGACTCCTGTCTGGTGGCAAAAAAGGCGCTCCCCACCGCGGTGATCAGGATCACCGAGATCGTCAGCAGGTTGAATTTAGTTGCCAGTCCGGGTGACCAGGTCCTTCGCATTGCTTTGAACCTACTCCTATCGGTAGACTTCCCGGGCACTCTGGATCACCGCCTCCGGTATGTTGATCTTCAGCTGCGAAGCGGTCTTCAAATTCACCACCATGCCCGCCTTTCGCGGGTAGGACAAAGGCAGCGATTGGGGGGGAGTACCCCCCAGGATTTGCGCCGCCATTTCCCCGCATTGCCTTCCCAGGTCCCGGTAATCCCAACTCAAGGCAAAGAGTGCTCCGGCTTTAACCCATGCATCTGATATGCCAACCAGAGGGATCCGGTTTCGAAAAGAATAGATCAGCATCTGTTTCGCCGTCTGAGGATTGAAAACCATGTCATCAGGCAGCCCCCAAATGACGTCGGCGCGCTTGGCCAGCGAATCCATGGCCAGGGGCAGCTCCGAAGGGGACTTGACACCCTCCGCGCGCAGGTCCATCCCGGCCTTCCTGGCCGCGTTCTCAGCCTCTTTGATCTTGTTGGCCTGCGACACGCTGTAGATCGTCCCGATGTTCCTGCATTCAGGCAGGACCTGACTGATCCGCTGCAACTGAAGTTCCAGTGGGAACTCCATGGTAACTCCCGTAACGTTGGTTTTCGCTTTGAGGAAATCGCCGTCCAGAAACAGGCCGGCAACAATCGGAATCCCTTCGGCATTTCTTACGGCGGCCCTGGTGGCAAGCGAGCCCAGGGATAGAATCAGTTTCACCGTTTTCCGGTCCAGTTCCGCCAGCACCTTGTCGGCAAGCTTTTCATCCCCATTCAAATGGAAGACCTCATGGTGAAATTGAATCCCTTTGGCCGACAGGCTCTCGATGATCCCCTGCAGCGCGTCCTCATAAGGAGTCCCCTGATGGCTGAGCAGAACGGCAAGATGCGGCGTCGTGCCTCCGGCGGCGGAGACATGGCCGCTGCTCACGGCCAGACAGGCAAGCAGGCAGACGATGATGAGAAGGGACTTGAACAAGGGCCTAAGCCTCAAAACGCATAAGTTGCTTTCACCCGAAAAGTGATGCCGTCCTGATAAATGGTATCCAAAGGCCGATGTTCCTCCGAACCCGGATCACCGACTTGCTGATCGAGCACATTGTAGACGGTGCAGGAGAGATCCAGGCCTTTCACCGGCTGGGCCCAGAAGAGGCTCAGATTGAGGAGATAGGCGTTGTCGGTTTCTCTCCCCTTGAGCGTCAGCCGAGGGCTGGTGTAGATCAGCTCTGTTCCAAAAAACAGCTTCTCGGGAACGATGGGCACCAGACCATGGAACTTCGCCTGATGGATGGGGGAATTGGTCAATCGCCGATCCGTCTGCTGGTCTTTGGCATCCTGGTAAGAGTAGCTGACCTTGGTTTCAATGCCGCGGGGCCATTTGACATCGAGTTCGGCTTCCACCCCTTTGGTGGTCACCTGCTGAACATTGCCGAAAAAGGTCATCTCATCGGCGGGATCGGTCTGCAGGTTGATCAGATCGTCCGTGTCGTAGTAGAAGCCGGCCAGCGTGAATTTCAGGTGTTTGCCCAACAACTGCTCCCACACCACTTCGTAGGTCCTGATGGTTTCAGGCTGCAGATTGGGGTTGGCTTTCTGGGTGGAGCCGTCCGAATAGTAGAGTTCGTAGACGTTGGGAACGCGAAAGGCCTGTCCGTAAAGGAGCTTCAAGAAGGTTGACTCGAAGGGGTGAATGATCAGTCCGGCGCGGGGGTTGAGCGAATTGCCAAAGTCATCGAAGTAGTCATAGCGGATGCCTGCGTTCAGGAGCAGATAGTCGGTAATGCGGAATTCGTCCTGAGCGAACAGGGCGGTGGTGGAGGAGGAATGTTGCCTGTCAAGGTGGACCTGGGCGGGCTGCTCGTCGTAATTGCGCTGGTCCTCCCGGGAGTTGAAGCGGTACTCGGCGCCGACTACCACCTTGTGGCGGTCCCACAAAGTCTTGGTTACCTGGAACTCCCCGCCGAACCATTCCCCCTGCACGGAATCCTTATTCAGGTAGGAGCCCAGGAACGGCTTGGTGTTGTCGCGGTAAAAGGGATAGGTGCCCTGGTAATCGTAATGATCGTAGTAGCCTCGAACCATGAGTCCGAGTTGATTCTCGAAGCTGCCTTCATACTTGAGGTCCATGAAAGCCCGCTCATCGACGGTCTTCCAACGCGAGTCATTGAAGATCGCATCCCAGGCGGCGGTCGGGATGTTCTTCTCGCGCGATTGAAAAGCCCCCGACAGGGTGAGGTCCTTGAAGCCCAGTTTGGTGAAGAAATTGCCGTACTGATCGCCATCACAGCCCTCCGCAACGCCGTGGTTGGTGGCGGGGCGATCATACTGCTTGAAATACAAGTCCTGGCCTTTGCTGCGGTAATAGCTGCCGGAGGCCAGCGCCTCCAGGCCGTTGGAGAAGCGGTTGCCGTACGTGAGCATGCCTTTATACGCATCAAAGCTCCCGGCCTCGCCCGACAGCTCCACCCCTTTCAGATCTCGACCCCGCTTGGTGACGACATTGATCACCGCAAAAAACGCATTGGTGCCGTAGATCGACGAGCTCGGGCCCCTGATGATCTCCACCCGGTCGATGAGGTCCAGCTCGACCGGGAAATCGGTCCCTACAGGTGCCTGATAATAGACACTGTCATTCAGACGGTGGTAGCCATCGAGGAGCACGAGAACGCGGGTGCTGTAGTCACCCGGTCTGCCGAAGCCGCGCACGCCGAGGTACGCGTAATTGCGGTCATAAGTCGTATAGAAGCCGGGAACGCTGCGGAGGATATCGGCGAGGGTGCGATACCCAAACAGCTTGATCTCCCGGGCGGTGACCACGGAAACAAAGGCTGGCGCTTCGCTGACACTCTGTTCATAACGGGAAGCCCCGGATATGGAGGGGATTTCCTGGAACAGCAGGGCTTCGTCGGCAACCGCGGGAGATTCCAACGACCCCTCCGATTGGGCCGCCGCGACTTTCGGCGGGAGCAGCGGCAGGAGCAGGAGGGAGATGACGATGCGGCAGGCAAGGTGGGCGATTGCGCTCATAGCGCATTCTTCGTGAAAGCATGCCCGCAAATACCGTGAAAAACGTCCAACGGCCATTCTGAAATCCCCAAATTGGTACGGAATCAAGGCAAACAATTTCTTATCGGCAGGTAAGGGAATTATCTACAGTTCTATAATGATTCTGACAAGATCATTCGTCTCAGTCTATGGAGCTATAGTCGGGGTGTTTGGTTGGCCCAAGGGGGAACAAAGTCGCCGGCCCCCTTCATTTCCGCATCAAGCGCCCGGCAATCGGGCTCCAGGGCGGTCAGAAACGACCAGAAGCTTGCAGAATGATTGAGATGCACCGTGTGGCAGAGTTCGTGAAGCATGAGGTAGCGCACCAGATGGGGCGGCAGAAACAGCAGCTTGTAATTGAGGCTGATGGTGCCCCTGCTGGAACAGCTGCCCCATCTGGTCTTCTGCCCGCGGATCTGGGTTGTCCGGAAAGCAAGACCGGTCTCCTGGCTGAGTCTTTCCAGCCAGGGGACCAGGTGAAGACGGCCCTGAGCCTGCAGCCACCACCTCAGCAGCATCAGGCAGCCTCGCTGATTGCCGGTATTGCCTCTCACCTCGAGCTCCGAGAGAGAGGGTTGGGTGAGCTCCAACCCCTTTCCCTGGCGATGGGTGTAGCAAACGGTGAAGTGCTTCCCCACTGCCATAAAGCTGATGGTTCGCGGCGCGAACCCAGATTGGCGGGTTTCCAGGCGGCGGTCCCGGAGTTCCGTCTCAGAACCCAAGGTTCTCATTGATGAGAATGACCTTGATCCGGCCCTTGGGAAAGGACTTTTCCACCAACGACCAGGCGTTGCAGATGCGGTCGGGGCTCTTGCAGTCTTCGCAGTAAGAAGTCTCGACGCAGGGGGTCTTCTTGTCCAGGCGCATGGCATTGACCGGGGCCGCGTAATTTTTCACCCGAAACATGGCATCGTCGAGGTCGGTCGCGAGCTTGTTGCGCCCCACGAAAACCACCACATGTTTGGGGCCGAAAACGATGGCGGCCACGCGATTGCCGATCATGTCCAGGTTGACCAGCTCCCCGGTTTCCGTCAGGGCGTTGGTACCGGTGATAAACAAATCGACCAGCAGTGCCCGGCGGCGGCGTTCGAGCATCTCCTCGGGGGGGATGGTGCGATCGTAAGTATCGATCACCTCGAGGTCCGGCCGCTGCCGCAGGACTTCGTACAGCCCTGTCGCCCCAAAGGTCAGCGACCCGCCCCAGGCAATACTCTTGGGATTGAGTTTGGGCAGGATTTCGTCGATGACAATTTTGTGTGCTTCCGTTGCGTTTTCCGCGATAAACACTTCAAAATTGTTCCCCTCCAGGGCCTTCTTCACATCGGCCAGGCGTCGGTGCCAGTAATGTTCAATCGGTTTATCCATGATCGCCTCCTTGGGAAAAGCTCTCGTCAATGGTGAATTCCGCCGGTCAGCGCGAAGCACGCTGAAACCTCAGCCAATGGCTGCTAAGGAGTTTCGCCCCTGGATGAAGCCTGCTGAGCAGAAACGTGTATTCCTGATGTCAATTTCGTAATGAACAGCTTGACATCGCAGGCGCCACCCTCGCCGAAAAGGGCGCTCACTGCTCGCAAAGCCAATCGCTTATACCATATTCCCGAGAATGGCTTCGAAAAATTGAAACCCTCGGGAGGCATGCCGACGCCGTCAGCAGTGCGTCCCGTCTTGCTGTTCTTTGGGGATTATGACGAAATGTCATGAAAAAGGCCCCTCGTCTATTCCGTTTGGACCGTGACCCAGGGTTTTTCCATCTGGTTTGGCCGCGCTTTCACAGTCTTGGCATGCTGGTTGCTCAAACATCCGGATGACAAGATGAGGAGCTTGACATGTTTACCGTGATGCGCATTCTTCTGGGTTTTGTGGTTGGCTGCCTTGGTTTCGTGCAAATTGCGGAAAACCCGGTCCAGGGCTGCAGCACACTGCTCTTGGGCGGCCTGGTGATGCTGGCCGGACTGGATCGCCTGACCGGCCTCAATCGATGAGCCCTGCGCATCCTCACGATGCCATGGTCAGGCAGGCTTTAGAAAGCGATGCCCTTCCCGCACGCCTTTCTCGGCGCTCCAGGCGGACGCCGGGGCTTTGCCCCCCGCTGCCCCGCGCACGCCGGCCACGGCCAGCCTGCCGGTCGTGAGGGCGATCTCGATTCCTTCCCGGTTGATGGCAACGATGGTTCCCGGCGGTGAAGACGTGGCCTCAGGCAGCAGTTTGGCCCCGAAAAGGCGCACCTTCTCCCCGCCCAGGAAGCTATAGGCGCCTGGCTGCGGGTCGCAGCCTCGTACCAGGTTGTGGATTTCATGGGGTGGTTGGAACCAGTCGATGGCTGCCACGCGATCATCGCAGAGGGGTTCGTAGGTTGCGCGTGCCTCCTCTTGAGGGATCTTCGGGGCACGGTTTTCTCTGATCAGCCGCACGGATTCGAGGATCGCTTCAATGCCCAGCGGGAACAGGTGGTTAAAATAGACCGTCCCGGTCGTATCCTCCGGGCCGATGGCAACTTCCTTCTGGAGCAGAATGGGGCCGGTATCGATGCCGCCGTCGGGCCAGAAAATGGTAAGGCCGGTGCGCGTGTCCCCCATCATGATGGCCCAGTTGATTGCGCTCCCTCCCCGGTGACGAGGCAACAGGGAAGGGTGGTAGCAGATGGCTCCTTTGGTGGCGGCTTCCAGGTAGCGCGCGGGGATGATGTCGGTGACGAACGCCAGAATCGTGAGATCCGACCGCAACTCCCGATACTGCAAAAAGACAGGATCGTCCTTGTAGGTGGGTGGCTGCAAGACCGGAATGCTCCTGGCTTCAGCCAGCTCCTTGAGCGGGTCGGGCTTGCTTCCGGGTTGGTCGGGACGAGTATAAACGGCGGCCATGGTTTCCCCCTGGGATAACAGAGCTTCGAGCGTCCTGGCCCCGAAAGCGGCCTGGCCAATGAGTACGATGCGCATTCCCTCCTCCTTGATCAAGAGTGAAGAGTGAAAAGTAAAAAGTAATGAGCGCCGAGTGATGAGTGGTCAGGGGTGAGTGACCGGCATTCACCCTTTCTGGGGTGCCTTCTCATCGTGATCTGTGTTGTTTGGATGACCCGGGGTCAGGTCGCGCTCCTCGTCCTGCGATGGCGAGGTCAGCAGGTCGCGGTGCCAGAGGTGCTGTTGACGTGTCGGTTCCTGCCGCAGGCGACACGGATCGTAGCCGCAGATGGGACATTCCTGTTCGATACAGGGCTCGACATGAATCACTGCTTCGAAGGTGCCCCCGAGGTGAGTATTGAGGATGTCCTGCAGGAGTGAAGCCTCGCGGTGGGCGGCCTCGAGGGTCATATCCCGGGGCAGGATCAGGTGAAAATCCGCATGGATGCGATTCCCCGCGCGCCAGGCCCGGAGCCGGTGAACCTCGATCCAGGTGGGTTTGCGATGGCTGGCGATGAGCCCTGAAAGCTCATCGAGCAGTATCGGATTGGAGGCATGCATCAACCCTGAGAACGACTCCTTCACCAATTTCGTGCCCACAACGAGGATGTTGAGGCCTACGAGGCAGGCAACGCCGCCATCCACCCAGTACCAGCCGGTTTGATGCACCAGGACCAGGCCCAGCAGCACTCCGGCGGAAGTGTAAACGTCGGTCAGAAGATGTTTGCCGTCGGCCACCAGGATCAGGGAGTGGGTGCGCCGGCCGACGTGCACCAGGCCCAGCGCCAGAGCCAGGTTGACCACGCTGGCACCAAGCAGCAGCAGCAGCCCGAATTCGAGGTGGGGCAGTTGATGGGGTTTGAGAAGCTGCGGCCAGGCGGTCCAGAAGATCCCGAAGGCCGCAAAAATGATGAGTGCTCCTTCAAAACCGGCTGAGAAGTACTCAATCTTCCCATGTCCGTAAGGGTGGGTGGGGTCGGGTGGCTTGGCTGAAAGGACGACGCTTCCCAGGGCAAAAGCGCTGGCCACCACGTTGATGATGGATTCGAGGGCGTCCGAAAGCACCGCCGAAGAACCCGTCAGCCAGTAGACATAGAACTTGGAAAGCATCAGCGCCGCACCCACAAAGAGCGACAGGCTGATGGCACCCAGTCGAAGCCGGTAATGAGATCGTTCCCTAACTTCCATGGACCTGGTCCTGGCCACGAGCTTTGATAGGGTTACTGCGAGACTCCTCCCGCTATTTAAGCCGAAATCCAAATGCAAACAAGAAAAGAATCTAATGATGCCCCGTTTGCTGTGCCCCCTCTTTCTTCCTCATCGTCCGTAACCCACCAGCCATGACTTGTGCCGGTCATTCCATGCTGATTGCCAAGCGCTGCGTCCAGTGTTATGGTCCTGGCGGTTGAAGGCTTTGTAATGCTGCCGTTTCAGGGAGTCATGGAAGAATGCGGCACTTGGGAACCGTCCAAAAACAAGTGATCTCTTTACCACGAAGAGCACGAAGGACACGAAGTGAT
>CAZDKX010000125.1:3650-12811 GCA_964505935.1 uncultured Syntrophobacteraceae bacterium | reverse complement strand
TGCTCCTGCAGGGGGCGCTCCGGGCGGAGGAGTTGGTAGGCGTGAAGATGAATGTGCCCGAGGAGTGCCTGAATGAGATCATCCCCCTGCTGCCCAGCCTGAATGCGCCGACCATTGCCCATTTGTATCAGAGCCGGTGGCTGTCGGTGGAGACCATCGTTTCCAAGAACGTGGTGCGCGAATTGATTCCCCAGTTGATCAAGAAGGGGGCGGAAGGGATCATCGAGTATTCACTGAATAAGGTGGTTTAGCGGCGATGAGGCGACTCTTCGTGCTTTCCATGAGCCTGGTTTTTGTCCTCGGTGGATGTGCGGCCTTCAATCGTGATCCGACGGATTCCTACAGTGACCGCCAGCTTCAGGATATGGGCGAGAAGCTCCTGGGTGCCAGAGACCTGGGGCAGTCCCTGCGATATCTCAGCTTGGCCGAAAAGCGACGCCCGGATGACCCGGTGATCCAGTATGACCTCGGGCTCGCCTACTATGAGCGTGGGCTCAAGGCTGACGCCTTCAAGCATCTGAAGAAAGCGCTGGCGCTCAAACCGGTTTTCCCCGAAGCGGAAAATGCCCTGGGGCGGTACTATGCGGAACAGGGCCAGTACGATCAGGCCCAGCATGCTTTTCAGAGGGCCCTTGCCGACCCCTACTACACGACACCGCATCTGGCCTTGTACAATCTTGGACTGGTATACGAAAAGAAAGGTGATCCCGATTCGGCCTTGAAGCAATATCGGGAAGCCGTGCGCTTGCAGCCGAACTACGGCGTGGCCTACTACCGCATGGGGCAGGTCCTTGAAGATCAGCGCCGGGCGGATCAAGCACGGGACGCATACGGCAGGGCCATCGAGTTCGCTCCGGACCTCGTCGAAGCGCATTATCGCTATGGGGTGATGAGCTATTCCGCGGGCGAATTGGAGAGCGCCTTGTACTCTCTGACTCGGGTGGTCAAACTCGCTCCTCATTCAACCATGGCGGACGAGGCCAGAAGGTATCTCGAACGCCTGGATGCCGTCATCCGCGCCGGATCGCCGCCGAAGGGGGCAGCAATGATGCCGTCTGGGGGCCGACTGCCGCAGCTCGAGGTGATGACCAACCGGGAGTTTTTGAATGAGCAGGTGGGGGCTGCGACGGCTCCGTCTGTTGGGGCTGACTCGTCCAACCTTGAATCCCTGCCGCAGACAAGGATCGGTACCGGTATGACCGAGCCTCCTCGGGAGCCTGCCCGGAAGGATTTCGAGGAGGAGCACCAGAAGGGTGGCCCGCGCGCCTACATTGTGCAGCTCGGCTCCTTCCTGGATAAAGAGAATGCTGAAGATCTGCGGCAGCGGTTGCGCCGGAAAGGCTATGATGCGGTGGTCAAACCCTTCAGCCACCAGGTGCTGGGACAGCTCTATGTGGTGCAGCTGAAGCCGGTGAACGATGCTGAGAAGGCGAGTCGCCTGATGCTGCAGGTGGAGGGTGAAGGGCATGGCAAGGCCATCATCCTGGAGGTCCCGGCCAATTGACTGTTTCTCTGCTTACGAAGTCACACGAAGGACGGCAAAGACCCGTGAAGGAATGGCCTGGAGTTCTGCTTCACCGGCGCGATGGAGGCAAATCATTCATTCTTGGTCCGCCGGTGGAAATGATCGGGGCTGCTGAAGCGAGAGTGGAAGAAAGGAAGACTTGGAGATGACCTGCCGAAGAGTGCAAGGGCTGACCTCGTTTATTGTGATGGATGTCCTGGAGCGAGCCCAGGAGATGGAACGGGCGGGGGAATCGGTTATCCATCTGGAAGTGGGAGAGCCCGATTTTGATACCCCGGAAGCAATCAAAGTGGCCGCCATTGAGGCCTTGCGGCGTGGAGACACGCATTATACCCACAGTCTGGGCACCCCCTCGCTGCGGGAAGCGATCTGCCGTTACTACGCCGAGACCTATGGCGTTGACTGGCTCGAACCGGATCAGATACTGGTCACCTCCGGGACTTCACCGGCATTTCTGATCGGCATGGGGGCCATCCTGGAATGTGGTGAAGAGGTCATCCTCTCTGATCCCCATTATGCGTGTCATCCGAATTTTGTCCGGTTTCTTGAAGCCATTCCCAAGACCATTCCAGTCCTTGAAGAGGATGGCTTTCAATATCGGCCCGAAGCGATCCGCGCGGCTCTTACCCCCAAGACCAAAGCGATTCTGATCAATTCACCCGCCAACCCCACCGGTAACCTCCTGGAACCGGAGAGAATGGCAGAAATCGCCGACATGGGCCGGTGGGTTCTGAGTGATGAGATCTACCATGGATTGGTCTACGAAGGACGGGCACGCTCGATCCTCGAATTCACCGACCGGTGTATCGTGTTCAACGGTTTTTCCAAGCTGTTTGCCATGACCGGCTGGCGCCTTGGCTATTTGATTGTGCCCAGGGAGCTGGTGCGCATCATGCAGAAGATGCTGCAAAACTTTTTTATTTCCGCCAATGCCATGGTGCAGACGGCGGGCACGGTGGCCCTGACCGACCCCAGCGTGAAGGCCGACGTTCAGAAGATGCGCAACACCTACAACGAGCGACGGCAATTCATCATCCCCCGTCTTCGGGAAATCGGCTTCGAGATCACCGTGGAACCAACGGGAGCCTTCTACACTTTTGCCAATGCCCGGCGGTTCACCAAAGACTCCTACGCCTTTGCCTTCGAGATTTTGGAGAATGCCAGGGTTGGCATTACTCCGGGAATTGACTTCGGCCCCCACGGGGAAGGCTACGTGCGGTTCAGCTATGCCAATTCTCTCGAGAATATCGCGGAGGGACTGCGGCGGATCGAACAGTATCTGCGAAGCCGGCCTTGAGGAGTGGCTGATGGGTGATGGCTGATGGGTGATGGCTCATAGCTCATGGCTCTTTCCCTGGTTCCCAGGCTGGAGCTTGGGAACCCATCAGCCCGGAGGCGCCCGCTTCAGCGAAGGGGTGGGTGCCACCTGACCGCCTGTAACCCATAACCTATGACCCATAACCTATGACCCAGCACTCAGCACTTGCCACTATTAAAACGGCTGAGTTTGAAACGTCGGCCATGGCACCTAGCCAGTATCCGGCTGGGGCGCTTCCCGAGATTGCCTTTGCCGGACGTTCGAACGTGGGCAAATCCTCGCTCATCAACTGCCTGACCCAGCGCAAGAAGCTGGTCAGAACAAGCCGCACCCCGGGGCTTACCCGGATGATCAATTTCTTCAGGATCAATGGGGCGGTCTACTTTGTCGATCTTCCGGGCTATGGCTTTGCGAAGGTGCCGGAGAGGATTCGGGCGCAGTGGAAACCCATGGTGGAAGGCTATCTCCTCGGCAGGAAGATGCTGCGGGGAGTGGTACAGATCATGGATGTCCGCCACCTGCCGACGGTCGATGATCTCCAGCTCTGGACCTGGCTCAGAGACCGCCGCATTCCCGCGATTCCGGTGCTGACCAAGGCCGATAAGATTTCTCAGAACAAACGCGCTGTCCAGGTGAAGGCGGCGGCTCAGATGCTGAGCGTGTCCCCGGAAGGGATCGTCGTCTTCGCTTCAACTGCCGGCCTGGGACGTGAACAGCTCATCGAGCGGCTGCAGATGCTGCTCGACAGTCCCGGCAACAGCCTTGTGGCCGGGCCTGCCGGAGAGTAGGGCAGGCGGTTCCAGCGATACTTGTTTAGCTTGAGAAGCTACCGTTTTTGCCTCACGCAGAGACGCGGAGATCGCGGAAATAGCCCTTGGCATAAGACTCTGCGTCCTTTGCGTCTCCGCGTGAAAATGAAGTTGGCGTTTTCAGGTCGTTGCTGCCGGGTGCAACACCCGCAGCACCGTATCGATGTGGCGCACCTCCTGATCGATTTCCATGCGTTCCTGGGCGCTGAGACGGTTCGCTCGACTTGATGCCGCCAGCTTTTTCAGCTGTTCTCCCAGTGAGTCGATTGCCCCGCGAACATCCAGGTCATCGTTCATATGGTCTTCAAAACTGGCTCGCAGAGCGGGAATCAGCTCGTGGGAGCTTTCCGCTGCAGCGGCTGAACGATGACCGGGAGAAGCACTACTCAGGATTTGCTCGAGGCTTTCTCGAAGACCATCGAGCCCGCCGACGGTCTTCCGGAAGGTTGCCGGGGTGAAGTTGAGCCGCTGCCGATGATGACCGAAGAGGAGGTAAAAGCGCACGTGCTGTCCGGTGCAGGCATTGGTGATGAGGTCTTCCGGATAGACGATGTTGCCGAGGCTTTTAGACATTTTCTTGCCACCCACCAGCAGATGTTCCCCATGGACCCAGTAGGGGGCGAATGTTTCTCCGGAAGCTGCTTCAATGACGGCGATGTTGTAATCGTGATGGCGGTAGAGGTTGTCAATGCCGCCGCAGCAAAGGTCGATGGCGAAGCCGAGGTGTCTCGTCACCATTGCCGGGTCCTGGATATTCCAGGCCGGTCGGCCGCGACCGATTTCAGTTTCCCAGGAGACCGGGTCGCCGTCCCGATAACCATGCCAGAGAATGAAATCACCAAGGTTCCACCTTCTGCCGCGATAGGTGTCTTTCTTGAACCTGCGCCTTTTCTTGGGCCAGCGGGACATATCCAGGCGGAAGAGCTTCCCGAAGCCTTCGAACTTGAGAGGATCGAAAAAGACGTTGTTTTGATGCCAGTAGGCATAGCCCTTGTCCAGAAGCGTCCGGATGAGCTTTGCGGCTTGGTCGACGGTGGTGGACGAGCGGGGAATGGTATCCGGTAGCTTGATCTGCAACTGTGCGGCCTCGTCAAAGAAGCGTGCGGCGACCGGCCCGGTCAGTTCCTCGAGGGTCAGGCCTTCGTCCTGAGCCTCTTCGATGGCTTTGTCCTCGACGTCGGTGAAGTTGAGCACCCGCTCGACCGTGAAACCCGAATACTCGAGATACCTCTGGAGGACGTCCTCCCATACAAAACTGCGGTAGTTGCCGAGGTGAGGGCGGCGGTAGATGGAAGGGCCGCAGGAAAACATTTGTACCACTCTCCCCTCCCGGCGGGGGGTGAATACTTCCTGCTCACGCGACATGGTGTTGTAAAGTCTGAGCATAAGGCGGAAATCCTTTATTCAAGGTCTTCGGGGTCTGGTTGATCGATCGGTTCAACCAGGACTTTGTCTACACGATGACCATCCATATCTACAATTTCAAAGCGCAGGCCGCAGCAGGAAAAGTGATCGCCGGCTGCGGGAATGCGCTTCAAATGGGTCATGGCAAACCCTCCCAGGGTCTGGAAATGTCCTCTCTTCTCTTCCGGGAGAGCTTTTATGTGGAACATCTCCTTCAGTTCATCGACGGGCAGCAGGCCGTCCATCAGCCATGATCCGTCCTCCCGTTGGAGCACTTTCGGCTCTTCCCGCTCGCCCAGGGCAGGCAGGTCTCCCACCACCGCTTCCAGAATATCCGTCAACGTCACCAACCCTTCAATGGTGCCGTATTCATCGATGACCATCGCCATTTGCGTGCCGGATTCCTTAAATTGTTCGAGCACCTTGAGCACGTGCATGGTTTCCAGCACAAACAAGGGCTGCTTGAGGGCCGCCTTCAGGTTGAGGGGTTGGCCCGCCAGACTGCGCACCAACAGGTCCCTGACGTGCACAATGCCGAGGAGGTTGGTCAGCCTTCCCCGACACACCGGAAACCGGGAGTGGCTGCTTCTCGCCATGATGCGACGGTTCTTTTCGGGAGGGTCGTTGATGTCGAGCCAGACAACCCGTTTGCGGGGAGTCATCAGCACGCCGACGCGGCGATCTCCCAGGCGGAACACGCGTTCAACCATCTCCTGCTCAGCCTCTTCGAATACGCCGGCAACGGTCCCCTGACCGATCAGCAGCTTGATTTCTTCCTCGGTGATGGGGGGGGCGGTGGACGGTTTAACGCCGACGATGCGCAGGATCAAATCGGTGGAGGCACTGAGCAACCGCACGGCCGGAGAGGCAAGCGTCGATAGCAGCCTCATCCCGGGAGCAACGATGGCGGCAATCCGTTCTGGATTGTCAAGCGCCAACCGTTTGGGCGCCAGCTCGCCGATGACCAGGGAGAGGTAACTGATAGCCAGCACGACGATGCCCAGGGCAAGAGTCTGGCTGTATGGCTCAAGCGCCGGTATGAGGGCCAGCCATTCGGCCACGTTGCTGGCGATTTTGTAACCCCCGAAGACTCCGCTCAAGACGCCGACCAGGGTGATACCCACCTGGACGGTGGCGAGAAAGAGGTTTGGCGAACCGGCCAGATTCAAGGCGGCTCCCGCCTTGGAATCTCCCTCTTCGGCCCACTGCTGGAGGCGCTCCTTGCGGGCTGAAACGATGGCTATTTCAGACATGGCAAGCAGCCCGTTCGCCAGGATAAGCAGAATAATGATAAGGATATCAATTCCTTGGGATAACATACTGGAAATTCCTTTCGGGACCGCCCCTCGTCCTCACTCCCTCAGGCTGGTTTTGACAACAATAGCTCCATGCAAAGTCCGATGCACCGGGCAATGGTCGGCAATTTCCAGAAGTCGTTGCCGCTGCTCCTGGTCAAGGGGGCCCTCCAGCTCGATTTCCCGCTCGATGGTGTCGATTTTGCCACTCCTGGTTTCGCACTCCTGGCAGTCGCTGGCGTGAATTTTACGGTGCTTGAGGCGCACCACGGCAGCTTCCAGAGGCCAACCCTTGCGGTCGGCGTACATGCGGAGGGTCATCCCGGTGCAGGCACCCAGAGCGGCGACCAGGTAATCGTAGGGAGGAGGACCGGTGTCCGCGCCCCCGACGGCGATGGGCTCGTCGGCCAGGAGTCGATGGCCGTTGGCGATGATCTCAGTCTGGTAGCCCCTGCGGCCGGTGCGCACCATGACCCGGTTGTCGGTCAGGTCCCGCGGAGGGGAGGTGGGGGCAGTGATGCCGAGGTATCTGCGGGCCCAGGCCGCCAACACCAAGCCCACGTAAAAGGAGTCTTGCCGGTTGGACAGGAGGTGATCGGCCTGATCCAGGGAGATGAAGCTCTTGGGGTGTCGGGCCAGTTGGAAGAGCTCGGCGGCGTTTTCGATGCCGACAATGCTGTCCCGAGGAGAATGGAGGATGAGCAGGGCGCGATTGAGGCCCTGCACCGTCTCCTGTAGGCGGAGGTGATTCAGGTCGTCCAGCAACTGCCTCTTGATGCTGAAGGTCTTTCCTGCCAGCGTGATGCGGACCTCGCCCGGCGGGGCTGCCGGGTCAGGTGCGGCATCAATATAACGGGCCAGATGGGAAAGGTTGGAAGGAGCGCCGATGGTGGCCACAGCCATGGCTGAAGGCACGCACCGGGCAGCCTCAAGCACCGCGGCGCCGCCGAGCGAATGGCCGATAAGCAGCTTGGGAGCCTCGAATTCGAGCTTGAGGAAATCCGCGGCGGCGATCAGATCGGCAACATTGGAGGAAAAACCGCTTTCGGTGAAATCCCCTTCACTCTCACCCAGACCGGTGAAATCGAACCTGAGCGTGGCGATTCCTTCCCGGGCGAGAGCCTGATTGATGTTGACCACGGCATTGAGGTTCTTGGTGCAGGTGAAGCAGTGGGCAAATACTGCGTAAGCGACCGGTTTCTCATCGACCGGCAGGTCGAGGCGAGCGGCCAGCGTGTCACCCCGGTCATTGCTAAAGGACAATCTCAAGAAATGCATCTGTCTGTTCCCTCATTGGGTCAACACCCCGCGACAACCTTAAGGCGGCCGGAAAACCGATTCCCTTACCCTCCAATAATACCAGGTTTAACAATAATATCATGCAGATTACTCTCGTAAGGCAAAATAAGTGGAGCGGGAGAAATAGCATCTTGACAGATAACGAAATATTTCACTACAATGCTGCTACTGTAGGATTGCTCGGGGATTGCTGGGTTGTTGTCGTTAACGGTTTGGAAAGGAGGTAAGGAGAAGCGATGAGAGGAGGAAAGTGGATTTCGTGTGTCGTCTTGGTGGCTTTCGTCGTCGGATGTGGAGCCCTGCTGGCCATCGCTGCCGATAAAGGGCAGGATGTGATCGAGTTCAAGGGCGGGGCTGTATGGCCGACCCCTACCAAGAAAAATGTGCCCTTTTCCCACAAAAAGCATTATGAGGATTACAAGGTCGCCTGTGCCGAGTGCCATCACGTTTACAAAGATGGCAAGAATGTATGGAAGGAAGGCGATAAGGTAGACAAATGCGAGAAGTGCCACACCGAGGCCACCATCCAGGGCGAGAAGAAGCTACCCCCGGATCAGCAGAAGTTGAACCTCAAGCTGGCGTTCCACAATAACTGCGAGAAGTGCCACAAGCAGGTGAAGAAGGAAAAGCCAGATTCAAAGATCCCGGTGACTTGCGCCCAGTGCCATCCTGGTGCGAAGGCTGAATAAGGGCAACATCGTTTTCCAGAGAGGACCCGCCAGCGTGATCGCGTTGGCGGGTTTTTTTGTCCCCGCCGGAGTGAATCAGAGGTGAGGAACAGGCGACGGAACAGGGAGGGTCAAGGTCACCACGGCAAAAAAAGCGAGCCACCCGTCCATTTGTGAGGGGTGGCTCGTTTGTCAGCAGCGCCAACAGGCGCAAACTATTCTTCTTCTACGGTGATCGCGTTCTGCTCGCAGACTTCCACGCAGCTCTCACAGCCGAGGCATTCTTCCATGTTCACCGGGTCTGCCTTTCCGTCATTCAGCTCATAGACATCCACGGGGCATACATCGACACATTCACCGTCGCCAACGCACTTGTCCTTGTCTACCGTAACCTTCCACGCCATGTTTTTTTCCTCCATCTTCACTTGAACTGATAATTGCCGCCCGACCACGGCTCAACAGGGGGGAACCGATCTCTTCGCCCCGCCAGTCTAGCTTGAGACCCGTCCTTCGTATCGTCTTCCAAAGTGAATGTCAAGCTGAATTCCGCAAGATTTTTGAGGTGATTGATATCAGGCTGGAGGGAGCTTTTGCGAAGGGGCGGCGGTCCTCAGGCGGGGCCGGTCATCACCGCCGCCGGAAGGCGAAAAGGCCCCAGGCCAACACGTTCCCGACCTGAGGCCCTTGAGCACAAGGGTGACTAGACGCAACCGGTCGGCTTGGGAAGCCCAGCCATTTTACAGGCGCCCTTGCCGGGTCCCGACGGAAACAGCTCATAGATGTATTTGAGCTTGTAGCCGGTCACTTTCGTCAGAATGCGGACCATGGGGGCAATGCCATGCT
>CAZDKX010000125.1:0-3550 GCA_964505935.1 uncultured Syntrophobacteraceae bacterium | reverse complement strand
AGCTTGTAGCCGGTCACTTTCGTCAGAATGCGGACCATGGGGGCAATGCCATGCTTTCGGTAATAATCCTGGAGCACATGGATGATCTTCCAGTGTTCCTCGGTAAGTTCCTTGATGCCCTCGGTACTCTTCACGTATTCCACCCATTCGGGGGCCCAGGAATCGAAGCTGGCAATGAAGCCGTCCTCATCCACCTCGAAATTCTTGCCCTGAAATTCAATCGATGCCATAGAGTCATTCTCCTTTTAAAGTGCAGTTGCGTGTCCGATAGTTTCCAACAACATCCGCTTGGGATCGACTTCGCCACTCGAAGGTTCACCCAATCGTTCCTGTCGATATGACCGAGCCTTCCCGACCATGGCACCGGCCCAGTCCACATTTCCTACAGCGTGAAGGTGAGAATAGCTTGCCAACACATTCTTATAGCACATCCCATCCCAGCCAGCCACTATTCCGTGACCCTTTTCGAGACGAAACACCAGAGGGAAGGGTGCCAAGTCCCCAACGATTCTTGAGTAGTGGAACTCATGACCCTTGAGGACAGCGCCCCTGGCAAAAAACGGGTTCTCCCGTACACACTCCATGACGGTATAGCCATGTCCTTGCGGCTTTTTCTCTACGACCACGTCGAACGGAAAGAGCCCCGTCATGGGAAAGGCTTTCTGCTGGCGATGAATCCGCCGGCAGAGAAACATCAAGCCGCCGCACTCGGCATAGACCGGCAACCCTTTCTCGATCTCGTGCCGAAGAGAAGTCCGGAACACGGTATTCTCTGCCAGCACCTCAAGATGAGTTTCCGGAAACCCCCCGCCGATATACAGCGCATCGAGGGGAGGGAGCGAACGGCTGTCGAAGCTTGAGATCTCCCGGATGAGAGCACCTCTTTCCTCCAGGGCTTCGAGATTCTCCGGGTAGTAGAACTGAAAGGCTGTGTCTCGGATCACCCCGATCACGACCGGTTCAGCGTGTGGCAGAGCTTTTGCAAGCTCCACCCGAGGCAAGGGTCTTCCCAACGGTTCGGCGGTCTCGGCAAGGCTCCAGAGCGCTGCCAGATCCACGTGATCGTTCATCTGTTTGGCGGCAAAAGCCAGCGATTCCGTGATGTTTCTTGCTTCCTGAGCTGGAACGAGTCCCAGGTGGCGCTCCGGGAAAAAGTTCCGCTGCTGCCTGGGGATGACTCCCAACACCGGAACATCGCAATAATGTTCGATGGCTCCCCGCAGCACCGCTTCATGACGCGTTCCCGAGACCTGGTTGAGCAGCACTCCGGCGATCCTGACTTCCGGATCGAACCGAAGGCAGCCCAGGACCTGAGCCGCCGCCGTCCTCGTGACTTTGGTGGCATCGACAATGAGGATGACCGGCGCTCGCAGAAGCTTGGCCAGCTCCGCCGTGGAAAAACTGCCCCGGATATCGACACCGTCAAAGAGCCCGCGGTTGCCTTCAATGAGACTGCCGTCACCCCGATCAGAGCGCTGGATAAAGGAGTGAAGCATTTGTTCCGCCGTCATCAGGAAGGGATCCAGGTTGTAACAGGGCCGTTGCGCCGCCATCGCCAGCCAGCCCGCATCGATATAATCCGGTCCTTTCTTAAACGGGACCAGTCGCAAGCCATGGTATTCCCGCCATGCCGCCACAAGACCCAGGGATATCAAGGTCTTGCCGGCACCACCCCGCATTGCCGCGATTATCAGACGCGGTTTCTGGAATACCATGGCCATCTCTGCCTAATGGGGCGCCGGTCAGTTAGCAGAATCCGGCGCCCCGGTTGATGGTTACCTGAATTAGAACTTGAACTGCGTCGTGGTCCTCCAGGTGGTCATGGCCAAGCGATAGTCATCGATATGCTCATGCTTGAACTCCAGACCGGTCCGCTCGAAGAACCGCTCCCACCCAATCCGGTTGATCCAGTCGCCAACGCGTTCGTACTTCTTCCCACCGGCCGCATAGGCCTCGACGATCTTCTTGATGGTATCGACCGTGGTCGGCCACCGGGGCGGTTCGTTGGGAATGAACGGCACCGCCAGCTTGGAGAACATGGGCGGGTTGATGACATTGGAGACCTTGCCGCCGACCCAGAGGGCAATGCCGTCACCCTCGCCGTCGGCCAGGGGCAGGGCGGGGCACATGGTGTAGCAGTTGCCGCAGAACATACAGCGGTTGTTGTTGATCTCCACACTCTTTCGCTCGTCGACCTTCTTGGGCTTGATGGCAGCTGTGGGACAGGCGGCGATGACCAGCGGGATTTCACACACATTCTGCACCCGGTCATGCTCGATGAAGGGAGGCTTCCGGTGCACCCCCAGGATCGCGATGTCCGAACAGTGCACGGCGCCGCACATGTTGAGGCAGCAGGCCAGCGCAATGCGGACTTGGGCGGGCAGCTTGTGGGAGCCGAAATACGGGAAGAGCTCATCCATCACGGCCTTCACCACCCCGGAGGCATCGATGGCCGGGGTATGGCAGTGGGCCCAGCCTTGCGTGTGGACGATGTTCGTAACGCAGTTGCCGGTGCCGCCGATCGGGAACCAGTTGCCGCGGCCCTTCAGATCATCGAGGAGGGGCTGCAGCTTGCTCTTGTCACTGACCAGGAATTCCACGTTGTTGCGTGTGGTCCATCGTAAATAACCACCGCAGTACTTGTCGGCGATGTCACACATTTCCCGGATCAAATCGACGGTGATCAAACGGGCAGTGGGGACGCGCACCGAATAGAGCTCGGCACCCGTTTCGGAGACGTGGAGCAGAACTCCCGGTTGCAGGATTTCATGATATTTCCACTTCCCCCAGTTTTCTTTCACCACGGGAGGCATAAACTTGTCATATTTGGGCGGGCCAATATCAGTGATACGGTCTTTCATCAGGTCGTTTGGATCAAAAGCCATAGTGTCATCTCCTAAGCTTGATGGCGTTCACGGAATGCTTTGGCGTCATGTTCCCAACCACCGGGAACTTCGGCAGGATCGTAGAAAATATAAGGATTGTAGCGTGGGGTGTTGATCATCCGCGGATCGGGGGTAAGGTCGCAGGCCTTCAAGAACTCGCGCAGACCGATGCGCTGAATCAGCTCTCCCAGCCGTTCGCGATTCTTGCCGTTCTCCATCCAGAGGTCCCACATCTTCTCGACGAATTCCTTGAACTCCGTATACGGTGGCTCCATCTTCATGAAGGGGATGACCACACTGGAAAGCTGGGCTCCTTCCAGGATAGGCGCCTTGGCGCCGACCAGAATGGTGGCCCCGGTGTCGAGACCCGGCCGCAACGCCCGCGGCATGACGCGGATGCAATGCATGCAGCGAGTACAGTCTTCATCCCAAATCTTGAGGCTCTTGCCATCCCATTCCATGCAGCCGGTGGGGCACAGATCGATGACTTCGGCCTTGATGTCAAACTTCCGCTTTTCGGTACCCTGGGCTCCGGCATGGGGGACCAGTTCGCCGCCCACGTAGGCAGCCACGGCGGCCTGGTCGATCCGGATCTTATCCCGCCAGGTGCCGATGATGGAACAGTCGGAGCGGGCGATGGCCGCTACGCAGTCGCAGGGGCAACC
>CAZDKX010000124.1:0-12826 GCA_964505935.1 uncultured Syntrophobacteraceae bacterium | reverse complement strand
AAAAACAAGTGATCTCTTTACCACGAAGAGCACGAAGCACACGAAGTGATTTCTTGGTGCTCTTCGTGTCCTTCGTAGGTTGAAAAAGGCTGCAATAAGTGCCAGTTAATTTTAGACAGCCTCTTAGTTTGCCTTCATGGGGGAGGCAGTTAACTGTTCTTCCCGCTCCTTTCGAGCTCTTCGTCAATGATCTGGCGGAAGCGGGCCGCTGGAGGGGCCCCCGATACCACCCGTTCGTTGATGACAAAAGTCGGGGTAGTGCTGAAGCCATTCTTCCTGCCCTGTTCAATATCCTTGTCGATGCGAGCCTGAAATTTGCCGGCCTCCAGGCATTGGCGGAAAGGCTCCATCTGCAGTTCGAGTTCCCTGGCAAACCGCGTGAGCTGATCGGGGGTGAGTTCCTCCTGACTGGCAAAGAGGCGATCCTGGTAGAGCCAGAACTTCCCCTGCTCCGCCGCGCAGCGGGCGGCAAGGGCGGCCCCCCTGGCCCGCTCATGGCCGGGCATGGGGAAGTCCTTGAATACCCATCTGATGCGGTCCCCATAGGCCTGTCGCAGTTCCCGCACCAGTTCATGGCTTCTCCGGCAGGCCGGGCACTGGTAGTCGGAGAACTCAACGATCGTAAGCGGTGCGTTCTGCGGGCCAAACACGGGGTCGTCCGGTTCGAGGTGGATTTGGACGGTCGGGAATTGCGGTTCCTTGAGATAGATCTCGACCCCATGTTGCGGATAGAGGGATTTGGCATATTCCATGACTCGCTGCTGGATCTTGAGTTGTTGGAGGTAGGCGCGAATTTGTGCCGTGAGCTCCTGCTCGGTCCCTTTCCATTCGGCCAGGCGAGCGCGGTTTTCGGCACGATAGTCGGCGATTTCCTGTTCTTGCACGATGATCGTCTGGGTCGCGAGGTAGTCCTTCACGAGCTCTTGTGATGGCTTGCCCCGCTGCTCGGCTTCCCGCTCGATGACCATCTTGGCCAGCAGCTGATCCAGGCGGTCTCGCTCCAGCCGGTAGACCTGCTCCTCCAGATCATAAATCCGGTTGGCCATGGGCAAAACGAGCTCGTGGCGGGTGATGGTCTTTTCCCCAATTCTGGCAACCAGTGCCGGCTTTTGTCCCGCGGCAGGAAGTTGGTGGTGAGGGTTTTCATAAGGGATGACCAGAGCCGAGAGGATTGATGCCGCCAGGGTCACGCTGAACGTCTGCCAGAGCCGAGGGGGTTCGAAGGAGGAGAGCATGAGGGCCAGCATCACCACGAAGTTGGCCAGGCAAAATAGACAGACGATGTTCAGGGAGAACATGATCCACAGGAGGCCCAGTTCAACCCCGAAACCGAAGGCAACAATCCAGAAAAGCAAGCCATGGCCGCGGAGGAACAGCAACGAAACGAGCAGATAGTATCCTACCCCCCAGACCCAGAGGGGCAGGTGCAACAGACTGAACTCGGCAGTCTCGCGGCATCCCTGACTGAATCCCGTGCACAGCGAAGCCAGCCATTCCAGATGTTGAGAAAGACCGGCCAGGGCTGCGACCACGATGCCCGTCAGAGCAAGAATCAGGTTCAGATATTTGCGAATCTTTGACACATCAACCATGCTGTTCTCTGCTGAGGGTGATCGTGACCAGGCATGGGGACCTTTGAGGGCCACTCACCCCCATGCCGGCCACCCTGTCATCCCCGCTATTTCACTCCCTGATTGACCCATGCCTGCATGTGCGGCAAAGGCAGTTCGGGAATAACGGCCTCGCTTTCCGCCCCCTTACCCTTGGTAGGCTTGAGGACCTTCTTGGGCTTGCTGGCTCCGGTTACGGCCCCCCCGGTCGCAGCCACGAAGTCAAGGCGACCATCCTCGTTGACATCCCCTATCGCTACCCCCCAGGTGACCGAGAGTCCCTTGGCCGGCAGTTCCGTATTTGGCAGCTCCTTGAAATTGCCCTTGCCGTCGCCCTGGAGGTAGTAAAGACCATAGTTGTTGCCCCGGCCCTTCAACTGGCGGCCGGCAACGATGATGTCGAGACGGCCGGAATGGGCGAAGTCTCCCAGGACGATCCCCACCGCCCCATTCTGCATCGAGGGCATGAGTTCCCCCATCGCCTTCCAGGTGCCATTGGGCTGCTGCAAGTAGGCTTCCGGGCCGTTGACGTCGTTGGCGGCCACCAGGTCGATCAGCCCATCCCCGTTAAGGTCCCCGAAATCCAGGCCGCGGTACAGGCCGCCGATTTGCGGCTCGGGCAGCCCCTCGGAGGCGTTCCTGAACTGGCCTTTCCCGTCCCCGAGCCACACTCTCGGTCCCTTGAAGTACGAAGCCAGGACATCGAGGTGGCCGTCCCTGTTGAGGTCGTAAAGGATTATGCGATTGGCCCACCCGGCATTGTCCTCATCTTCGGGTTCGGGATTGTCGAGGTTGGGCAGGCCCGTACCGGTCATGTTCTTCCATTTCTTGCCGGTACAGTCGCCGTGATAGACCCCGAAACCACCCTGATCCGAGGCTGGCGCCACGATATCCAGGCAGCCGTCTTCGTTGATGTCGCCCACCGCGATGTCCTCGGCCCCAATGAATAAAATGCGAGTCTCTTCATCGCCTTCCGGGACTTTGTTTTTGTCAAGCGTTGGATAGAGCCGCTCGACGACCGCCTTCCAGGAGCCGTCCGGCTGCTGCAGGTACACATAGACGCCGCTGCAATGATCGCCCACTGCCAGGTCGAGCAGGCCGTCCTTGTTGAGGTCCCCATAAGCCACGCCACCGCCGCAGGAACCGTTGTTATTGGCCAGCCCCTGGGATGAGTCCCGCCAGCCGCCCTTGCCGTCTCCCAACCATACATGAGCGCCGTCTCCCAGACGATTGATGGCCAGCAGATCGAGATGACCGTCACGATTGATATCCGCCAGTACCGGCGTACACTTCCACATGCCGGTCTCGGCCAGGCCGCCGGCGGAAAGCGCAAATCTCGGGGCCGGCCCCTCGGCCGGTTTGGTGGGCTGCAGTTGCATCTCCGCGCAGGAACTGATGCCCAGTACGATCAGCAAAAATAGACCAGTGCGAACAAAGGGTGACGAAAAACACTTCATACTTGCCTCCAAAATATTCATGAAGAATTGGTTTCATGATCATGGCCCGGCCTGTCGGGAACTCCTGCAGGCCTCGATCCCCGTGATGAAGAACCAGCCTCGGGCCATTGCGGCTGCTCTCCACCCCACCGTCTCATTCCGCGACGTCGAGGTACCACTGACCATCAACCTTGATCCAGTCTTGCATGGCGAAATCTTCCTGGGGATCCATTTTGCTCACGCTCGGGTCATTGGGACGGAACTCATAGACCGACCTCACGACGGCCCTGTCCTCATTGACTTCGGCCCAGAGGACTTTGTGCGCGGAATAGAGATACATTGCTTTCTTCTCCAGGAACTCCGCCCGGGAGACCTTCTTGCGCATGCCGGGGGAGCAGAGTTCATAAACCCTGGCATAGTCGTTCTTTTCCCTGGCCTTCCAGAACTCGTCCACCCGTGCCATCACGACTTTTTCTTCCTTCACCGGGCGCAGGCTGGGGGGAAGCTGCGGCAGTTCCTGAATACGCTTGCCGGTGACGGTCAGCCATTTGTCGTCAACCTTTTCCCATTGTTCCCAGCGCTTCACCAGTTTGGGCTTGATGCCGGGAAATAGCACCGGTTCAGCGGCAAACTCGATGTCCACCCAGCCAAGATCCTCATCCGTCTCAACGGTCCCCATCTTGTAGTGCAAATAGCGCCAGGGTCCCCGTTCCTTTGATTGCTCGACATACTGTTCCTTGGCGAGCCCCATTCGCTCGCTCTCCAGGAGATAACCATACACCGTTGCCCAGTCGCCCTTCACCCGTGCTTCCCAAAACGCCTTGGCCTGTTCCCGCAAGGCCTTGCTCTCGTCCTGGGCGGCCGGCAACGGGCTGCCCCAGACTAAGCCGAGCAACAATAAGAAGACCGTTGCCGGCCAAAGCAGGCGCCATGACCTCTGCCGGGAAACCGGGTTGTCCTGGAGGTTGCGGAACCTCCCAAATAAATGCCTGGCACCCATCGGGCTGGAGGGTTGCCTGCCGACACGCAATACCAATCCTTGGACCATAGCCCCTGACCTCATTTTCGTAACGCTCCACTCTGTTCTTCGTTTCCTGCTGAAAGGCGCGGGCGGCGCCTTAATCCGGGCGGATGCCATCACCATCCTGGCGGCAAAAGGGCCCAAGCGCGGTCTCGAGATTCCCGGATATCCCGGACGTTGCCCAGGCTCCCTCAGCGATGCCGACTTCATATGACAAGGGGGCGCAAGGCCGTTGCCCTGCCCCCCCTTGCCCTGCTCATGGCAAAATAACCCGCTATCCCCCCTTCGCGGTTGTCCAGAACCAAGAGGTTGCCCAGTGGGCGGGTGCACCCGCCCGACAGTCACCATGTGCTGGTGTTCATTACCTTCCCGATGCTTCAGGCGGCAGCTCGGCATAGTCCCAGAGAATATGAACAGGGGCCCCCGTTCCCGCTCCGGAGCCGGTACCGGCGAGAAAACCGCCGCCCCCTCCAAAAGTGACTTCGGTGACCAGCAGGCCCAGGAGGGGGGTGGCCACCTGTCCATGATATTTGGTATCGGAGGGGTTGGTCCAGCAGGGGTCAACCGAGTTGCCGTCATCTCCCGTGGTGGTGAAAACGCCCCGGCATACGGTACTCGCCACCCCCAGGACCCGGAGCCGGCCCATGGTCGTGTGCAGACCCTGCCACGTGAACTTGTTCCCGCCTACCCCACCTTCAGGGCCGCCAGCGGTCCCCAGGGTGTTGAGGTAGGCTTCGAACCAGCATTTTACGCACTGATAGGCGCCGGTGAACTTCACCTCGTTCTCGTTCCAAAGGTCAAACTTGGCCTTTGTGCAGGTGGGTGAACGGTCCTGGCGAAGGTCCTGATGACAGGGTACCAGCGTCAGGCTGGTCCGCCCGATGGTGACCTCCGAGGCTTCGCTGTCAAGGCCGATGGGCGGCCTTTGGCCGCTCTGATCGTAGGTGAAGAAGTTGAAGAGCAAATAGGCTGGACAGGCATCATACTCCTGGGCCCTGGCGCTCAAAAGGAGGTCACCCTGAGGGGATACGCTGTCCCCCGTACGGTATCCCGAAGGGCGGACGGTGAAATTGAGGGAATTGTATTCATAGGCCGTGTGGGCGGCATAATCGATGATCATGGCCGTTCCGTACAGGTGGTTCCAGGCGACCTGATGGGTGCCGGCAGCGTTGATCGCCCAGCATTTGAGCTCACCGACGCGATTCTCGTGGAAAGGCGGTACCTGCACGGGAAAAGAAACTCTGGCATCCCCATCATAGGTGCCGGAGCCCATGCCGTCGGAAGCCCTGAACCAGACCGGCTGTGAGCTGGTAATGAGGAACTCGAAGCCCTCCACGGACTGGTCCCGATCAATCCAGCAGCATTTGAGGCGTGTGTCCTCGGGATAATCATTGCTGATCCGGATGATCGTGTCTCGCTTGCTGTGCGTGCCGCTGGTGGTGTCGATCCTGGGGAAGATCAAAAGACTGCCTTTCTGTGAGGCATTGGCAACGTTCTGGGCCGCAGAGCCGGGAGTGACCAATCCTGCTGAAAGCCACAGGATCATCACCAGAAGCGCGACTGCCTTTTTCACCATGCTTTCCTCTTGTTTGAGGCCAACCGTTGTCCGGCACCTGTTCCGCGCCGCCAGCCTATGAAGACGGCCCATTATTGTCAAGCAAAATATACGCAGAGCCCTTCCGCGGCTGATGCAACGGCCTGCGGGTAAGTCACGGCACGGAAACGAAACGAGTGCCTTAATAACTCAAAAAGGCTTGCTAATTCAAGCTAACGAAGAAGTTTTTGTTGACAATTCGGAAGGGGAGTGCTAGAGGTGACGCTAGTGATGGCAGTGGCAAGTCTTGAAGGGTGTAGTGTGCTTTTCCTGAGGGCAATGGGGTGAGCGGCGGGGAGGCGCGATATTGCTCCCTGCGTGCGCTGGCAGTAGCGGACTCATCCTCGGATGGGTCGAATCAATGGGCAAGCCTAATGAACTAGGGAATTCCAGTCCAGGTTTTTCCGCAGGCCGGGGCCGGCTTGGGGATGGTTTTTTTGCTTGTATAAAACCCCGGTGAAACTCATGGGGTTATCATCGAAGATGAGAAAGGGGGTGGAAAGCGATAACAGGGCTCACGGGGCAAATCGCTCTTTAACAAAAGTTGATTTATATTTTTACCAAAACCTGTTGTGATCGTAGCACTCGTTTTATGAAGGAGGAGGGAGTATGAAAAAACACATGCTCATTGCTTTAATCACGGTTTTTGCCCTGGTATCGCTGGGGTCCCTCTGTTCAGCAGACTCGCGCCGAGGGATAACGAACACTTCCAAGAAAGGGAGCCTTCTGATTTATCCCCTGGTTAAGGTAGGGGCGACCTCAGAGGACAGTAACGACACCATCATCACCATCAGCAACGATTACCCGGCCAAGGTACATATTTTTTGCCAGTACAACATTCCGGAAGACTGCAGTTGCGATACCTCTTTCGACTTTACCCTTACGGCCAATCAATCCATTGCCTTCAGTGCCAAGACCGGCTATGGCCTCAGCGACGAAGATCTCATTTCCAAATGGAAAATCGATATTCTTCCCTTCCCCACGGATGGCGGACAGTATGCCGGCGACCTGCGGTGCTGGGCTGTGGACAGCTCGAATTATCCCATTTCCTGGAATCATCTGGCAGGAACGGCGATCATCTCTGAAGGTTTGAACCGGACGTGGCAGTATAGCGCCTGGCGCTTTGCGGTTGGCTGGGGCGTGGAGCGGGGGGACCATCCTCGCGACGCCACCGGCGCCATCAGCAAAGTGCTCCGCTTGACCGGTATGCCCAACACTTACGACGCTTGTCCGGAAGCGCTGATCTTCAACTTTATCAAACAGGTCGACCCGACCCTTCAAAATTTTGGCAACCTTGCAAATAACCGCCTTACGCTGGTGCCCTGCAAACAGGATTGTGTGGAGGTGGGGAGCACGCCTGTCCATGCCTATTTCAGTCGCTACGACGAATACGAGAATTCCGCCTACGCCCATGCCTGCTATGACTGTGACGACAATGCCAGCGCTTTTTATGACAAATCGCTGTCTCCTCGTTCCGGGAAGTTTTACCCGAACGCGTCCAGCAACGCCTTTACCAACCTCGCGACTCCCAGTGGGATGGCGGTTGTGACCAACACCCCGTCTGGAGCACATTGTGGGGCGAACTTTGGGATTCCCCTCGTGGGGGTGATTTCCAACGAGTTCGATTCGCCAACGGGCCCGATAGCAGGAGAAACGCTCACCACGCGTGGTCGTGGCCAGCCCGAATACACGATTTACAATGGAACTGAACTCGGGCAGAGGTCCGGTATCGAAGTGCAGATGAAGTACTAAATTCACAGAACTCTTTCCAGATACGCCGGGATGAATGCCGATGAATGGAACAGGGCAATGTGGGTGCAAGTAAGAGCTTCTCGACGGGGTCGTTTGTGTACTGAGGAGGGAGGAATATGAAAAAGAACATCGTGATGGTTTTAGTCATGACATTCATGACGCTTATGGCAGGTTGGTATTGCTATGCCGACGTAACAGGCGTTGCCGATACTTCCAAAGAGGGCAGCCTTCTGGTTTGGCCTCTTATTCAAACTAACGATGGCAACGAAACCTATATTGTCATCACCAACAGCAATGCGGGCGGCAATAGTTCCAGTGAAGAAGAATGGGATGAGCTCGTCAACCTCAAATGCTATTGGGAGACGCGGGAAGTTGATGCCAATGGCAATGCGGAAGGGAATGTCTGCTATCTGGACAATGCGGTGTTCCCGCTGAGCATCAACAACCCGCTGATCTTCCGAGCCAGCGATGGCCTGAACCTTGCCAACGATGAGGACCTGGGGGTCCCGGGAATCGGTCCGGAGAAGAAAGGGATCCTCAAGTGCTGGGTCGTCAGCAACAGCGTTACCAATCAAATTTCCTGGAACCATCTCAGTGGCTATGCCATCATCGTCCACCCGGAGCCGGGGCCTAAAACCAGTGCCTTCAAATACCCTGCCTGGCGTTTTGCCGCCAATGTGGTGCGGGACAACAATGGAACGGAATTTGCCGATGGTTTCTGGGTCGGTAAGACCCTTGACGGCGGGGACGCGTTCAACTGGATGAAGTTGTGGGGGGGCAATTCCGTGGTCGTTCAGGATGCCAGCCTGGCCCCACCTCCAACCTGCCCCAGTGGCGCCATGAGTTCAACCTGTTGCCGAAGCGGTACTGTCCCCATCAAGTTGAAGCAGGAGAAGGTAGGGACCACCACTTACGCAACGTACTACTGTATCAGCAAGGTGAACAGTACCAAGTGTGAGCCACCTTTTGATGCGCCCACCTGTGATAAGCCTCAGGCGGTATACGATGCATGCCCGCAGTACCTTATCTTTGAATTTCTTGCCGAACCGACTCCAGGGGCCGAACCTGCTGATGGGAACGCTTACAACTACCTGGCCCTGGCGCCGTGCAAAGAAGACCTCAGGACTGATGGTGACGCCTCCGGCGAATTTGACTTCTACACCAGGTTGAACTTCTCGGTGTGGAACGCCAACGAAGTCAAGTACACCGGAATGTATTCCTGTGCTCACTGCAGCGGGCCCAAGGGTTCCACCTACGATGTCTACCTGAAGGACGTCGGCAATACCAAGAAGGGTAACTACTTCATGGAAAGCTATCTCCATACCGACTCGGGACGGTTCCGCGTGGAGGGGATGGCTGGCGGCAAATGCCCCGGTGCCCAGAAGACGCCTCTCATCGGCATCATGGCTTCGCAATTGATTGATCCTTACGGCAGCACCGACATGATTGCGACGACGGGAACGGGTGCCGGCGCGGCCTACAACACCATCAACGGAAACGGCAAGGACACCAACCCGGCATGGATCAAATGGGACCCCGCCGGCGAGGTCTGGGAAAAGAAACACCGCTAGCCAACACAGGCAAGCAGAGGTCAGGGAGGGGAGCAATCCCCTCCCTTTTTTTATGGGCACAATATGAACAAATTGGATAGGGAAAGTTGCATTACGACTGTGGGAGCGGCTTTCCAGCCGCGATGAAACGTCACTAGTACCGCAGGGCGAAAGCCCGTAACCCAATATCGGTGGGCACAGCGCACCCTACTGCCACCGATCCAGGCAAGGCGCGACGTAGGGGGGGCTGTGCCCACCAAGAACTACCAACCGATCCAGGCACCGATCCAGGCATGGCGCGACGCAGTTGGGTGGGCTGTGCCCACCAGAACCGGATGAGTAATTCTGCCATGTGGTACTAGTCCTGGATTGGAGAGGTCTCAGACATATCCGTGAATCGTCACCCCGGCATGCTTTCAGCCGGGGTCCAGTGAGTAGACGAGCCTTGGATTCCGTCTGAAGCTCGTCCCCGCAGGCTTTAAGCGGGGAGCATGCCGGAATGGTGAGCGGCATAATCTCAGGGACAAAGGGGTCATCAAGAGATAACCTGGAGCAAATACCTCTCGTTTCTGCTCGTTCCCAAGCTCCAGCTTGGGAACGAAGTCTCGGAAGCTCCAGCTTCCAGTGGCCACGAGTCACGCCAAGCTGGAGCTTGGCTGAGCCGGGTTCCCAAGCCGGAGCTTGTGAACCAGCGAGCCGGCGACCTGTGGCCACTATTCACACTGCACTATGTTATTTCCTGATGAGTCCTAAAGCACTCAAACAGTAGGGGCTGGAAAGCCGCTCCCATTTGGTGCTCATTAGTCCGGAAGGTCTTCGGCAATGATGATGGAATTCAAGCTTCGAGAAACTCCCTGGCGGCTATTCTGAAGTGGGGGGCGCATTGATAAGAAAGGTCGCCCTTTTGTTGTTGGCGCTTTTGCTCTGGAGTTCGATGCGGACCCCGCACTGGAGACCCTCGTCACCGGGATTGCCGCTGCCCAGGTAGGACCCGCGATATTTAGTGCCATAGAGCTCGATATACGGGGAACCGTCGTAGTGGGTGATGCGCGTGGTATATTTGCCGAGGGCCGGAATGACCGCACTGCCGCCCTGGTTGGCGTAGCAATACTTTTGCTTGCAGGGCGGGCCGGCAAAGAGGCCGGCGTAATAGCCAAAGGCATCGTCGAAACGGGTGACGGGGGGCTTGGCGGAGAAAGTCCAGGGGCCTTTCAGGATGCCGGCATCGGTCACGATTTGGCTGATGGTGAAACGCCTTGAGGCGTGGAGCGTCAGGGCGGCGTCATAGCTGGCGATGCGGGAATCAAGGATGGTCTGATTGTCGTCAAGGCGCATGGGTTGATAGTTCATATCCACGATGAGCAAGGGATATTTGGGGCCGATGCTGGGTGGGGCGGTGAGGCTGCCGCTCAACTGGTACGTGTTGCCGTAAAGGGTGTTGCAGTAATAGAGCACGGCGCCGGGAATGTTGTAAGGGACGCGCTCCACGCGCCATTCATTCTCGTTGTCGAGGTTCTTGGCGTAGGCGGTCTTGAGCATCCGGTCATACTTGCTTTTGGAGCGCCACTCGAGGAGATAGTAATTGGGGTAGGACGTGGAAGACGGGACCACCAGCCAGCCGGGGGAGGAGTTGTGCCAGGGGCTGGGAAAGGCGGCGGGGGGGGCGGCCGACTCGAAGCGACCGAGGACCCGGTCATCCAAGGTCAGGTCATCGATCCACCAGCCCGCGCCGGTGGTGATCGCATCGGTTTTATAGCGGAGGCGCAGCGTTACCTTCCTGCCACGATAGGGTGTCATATCAAAGGTAAGCTGCTGATGCCCGGAGCCGGTCAGGCCGGGGCCAAGGCTGCTCCCATGGGGGTTGGTGGTGCGCATGACACCGGCGATATCGTGGAGAAAAGCCGACTCATCGCCGTCCTCAATCATGACATAACCGTAATCATGGTCCTCCTCGAGGTCCCAGAAAGCGGCCAGCGAGAGGCGCTCGGCGTCGGCAGGGAGTGAAAGTGGGCGATCAAGGCTGATGTCGAGGTTGTCGACACCGGTGCCGGTGTAGGCGCCTTTGCCGGTCCCGGCGCGATTGATCGTTCCCTTTGCCACGAGATCAGGGAGGTTGATTTTGATCCCTTTGCGGGCGTTGCCGGGAGTATCCTCCAGTTGCCCGATGGTACGGGTGACAGGTGGGGAATTGAAGCGAAGGGAATACAGGGGGAGATGCCAGTTGCAGGGGTTGTCGCCGCATTGGGCAATCATGCGGAACCAGAGCGGCATGCCCACCGGGGTTGCACCTCCCAGCCAGCCGGCCCACGTGCCGGCGGACATGATGCTCCAGAAGCCGATGGAATTTTCGATATCAGAGGTGTAGAGGTCCGGCAGGCCGAAAAAATTGTGGCCAAATTCCTCGACCAGGACGCCGAGGTCGGCATTCTCAGGCAACATCGTGTAGGGTCCCACGACGATCCGGGTGCCATCATTGCCCTGGTAAACCTGATATCCCGTTGACCATTGAGAAGTATTCCGCAGGTCGGCGCTGTGACTCCAAAGGGCGAATTCACCCTGGGGGCCGCCTCCTGCTTCCTGCCCCATCCCGGCATGGATGAGCCAGAGGGAATCGACGACGCCGTCGCCGTTGGCGTCATACCGTCTCCAAAAAGCCTCGGGGCTGGGATCGTCATAATAGTCGGGATGTTCCTCCATGAACCTGGTGAGGGCATCGATCACCAACTGCGCGCGGGTACCCGGGCCGGCTTCATCATGCTTGCCGCCGGAGCATCCCTGGGCGCCGTAGTAGCCTTCACTGTGAGCGACGGTTACCCAGCCTTGCGCGGAGCCGTCGAGCACAACATTCTCGACGCCGGCCATGTGATCGAAGTAGTCCTGCACCGTGTAGCCGGCCAGGTTGATGCCCGGTAGGTGGTCATAGGGGTCCGTCAGATCCAGGCGCACCCTCCCGACTCCCTCATGACCGAAAATGAGCTTTTCATAGAAGCCGGCGTCAGCGGTTTGAGCCGGATCATACCAGACGGTGTTGTTGTCGCGGAGACCGGGGTGCGGAATCTCCCCTTTAAGGGGACCGGAAGTGGTGACGGTGAGTGTTTTACAAATCGAGCCCTCCCTGCCGTAGTAAGTGAAGGTATCATTCCCGCCGAAGTCGACGGCAAGGACCAGGACCCTGGCGGTGACCGGTTGAACGGCGGAATATGCCTCCTGGGCAGGACCGGAGGACGGGGCCGATGACAAAGCGTTGGCTGGTTCCCCCTGCGGCAGGCCGAGGGCCCGGATCTGCACCTCGGGGGAGACCCATGTCCTCGACTTTCGCGCAAACTCTTGATAATAGGCAGCCGTGGCATCACGAACGGCCTGGGCCGACCTATCCGGAGCAAGGAGTCCTCGAGCGGTCAAGGCGCGCCGGACCACGCCCGGCCGCGGCCTGACCAAGTGCTCGCCGACAGAGCTGCGGGCGCCGACGGCCATGGGCTTTGCGCGCGGGACCGGTGGCACGGCCGGCTCTACGGAAGAGAGAGGCACGACCTCGGTAGCTGAAAGGCCCGCGCAGTTTGCTGCAGGCGAGGCAAGCAAGGTTGTCACCATCAGCCAGAGGATCATGGTCACGGGCTTGAGAGACATTCCAGGTGTTTTCCTCCCGAGGGTTGATGGAGTCACAAAGCGGTCAAGGATCGCGTGCTATTGTAGCGAACTGGGCATTAGATGGCAATCGCCCAAGGAAAAAAGTGCTTGACAGCAACCGCCCGCATCAATTAGTAAATGAAGCGCCGTTTGTGGCGGGGTAGCTCAGTCGGTAGAGCAGTGGACTGAAAATCCTCGTGTCCCCAGTTCAATTCTGGGCCCCGCCACCATGGCTC